>NZ_BADK01000152.1 GCF_000333595.1 Azospirillum sp. B506 | reverse complement strand
TTCACCGTGTCGGATGACCTCTGGCAGAGCCGCCTGGATGTCCTGCGGGCTGCAGAGGATGTCGTGATGCTCGGTGCCGACATGGCTGGCGACCAGCCGCTGCTGCGGCGTCTCGTCGAAGCCGGCATCGGTGAAGCGGACGCCGAAACTGTGCATGTGGGTGGTGTCGAGCTTGCGGGCCAGCGCCGCGATCACCGAGCTGTCGAGCCCGCCGCTGATATAGACGCCGACTGGCACATCGGCGCGCAGCCGCAGGCGGATGGCATCGAGCAGTTTCTCCTCCAGCCGGTCGGCCGCCTCGTCGAGCGACAGCGTGGCCAGCGACGGATCGGCGGTGAAGTCGGGCTGCCAATAGCGGTCGGCATGCAGAACCAGCGTGGAATCGACGCGGATGGCGGTGCCTGCGGGTACGCTTTCCACCCCTGCGAAGACGCTGCCGTGCGGCGCGGTGCTCCAATGGATGAAGACCTGGGCGAGACGGGCCGGGTCGAAGGCGGGCGTTACGCGGCCGCCGCCGAACAGGGCCTTGGCTTCGGAGGCGAAAACCAGATGGTCGCCACGGCGGGCATAGAACAGCGGCAGGATGCCGAGACGGTCGCGGACCAGCCACAACTCGTGCTTGGCGGTATCCCACAGGCAGATGGCGAACTGGCCGTTCAGCTTGGCCCAGGTCGCGGGGCCGTATTCCTCGAAGGCGTGGACGATCACCTCTGTATCGGTCTGGGTGTAGAAGCGGTGGCCGCGCGCCTCCAGCTCCTGCCGCAGCTCGACATGATTGAAGATCTCGCCGTTGAAGCTGATCCAGAGGGTGCGGTCCTCGTTGTGGATCGGCTGGAAGCCGCCGGCCAGACCGACGATGCTGAGCCGGGCATGGGCAAGCCCGATCCGGTCGTCACGGTAGAAGCCGTAGCCGTCCGGGCCGCGGTGCCCCAGCATGGCGATCATGCGCTTCAACTCGTCGAGATCGGCCGGTTCGGCACGCGATCCTGCGAGAACTCCGGCGACACCACACATGAGCGTGCTCTCTGTCCTGAGGTGGATGGTGGTCTTGGTGGTGTTCTACGGTGGGGCGCTTGTCCCCTTCCTAAGCGTCCCCCGCCACGAGGGAGAGGGCTGTGGTGGGGGTTCCCGCCTGCATTTCCTCCACCAGTTCCGCCCGCCTGATCTTTCCGGAGTCGGTCTTCGGCAGGCTGTCGCGGAACTCGATGAACTTCGGCACGAGGTGACTTTCCAGCCGGCCGCGGCAATGCTGGCGGATCGCCGCTTCCGAAAGATCGGCGCCGTCGCGCGGGACGAGGAGGGCCTTGACCGCCAAGCCATCGGCATCGTCGGGGACGCCGATCACGCAGGCCTCCAGCACGCCCTCCAGCTCATACAGCGCGTTCTCGACCTCCTTCGGGCTGACCTTCTCGCCGCGGCACTTGAATATGTCGTCCTTGCGGCTGACGAAGTAGAGGTGCCCATCGTCGTCCTGGGTGAACAGGTCGCCGGTGAACAGCAGCGGCTCGCCCTGGGGACCGCGGCGCAGGCGATGGGCCGTCTCCTCCGGCCGGTTCCAGTAACCGCGCATCACGTTGGCGCCGCGCACCACCAGTTCGCCCACCTGGCCGGGGGGGAGACGGTTGCCCTTCTCATCGGCGACGAAGGCCTCGCAGTTGGGGATGGCACGCCCGACGGAGGTCGGCTTCAGATCCAGATCGGCCGGATCGAGCGTGCTGATGCGGGTGCAGCACTCGGTCATGCCATACATGGAATGGAAGACGGCCTGGGGAAAGCGCTCGCGCAGCCGGCGGAGATGGGCGGCCGGCAGCGGGGCGGCGGCGTTGGTCAGATAGCGCAGGCTGCCGAGATCGGCGGTCCTTGCCGCCTCCAGCCCCAACAGGGTGGAAAAGACGGTCGGCACGCCCGGCAGGCCGGTGACGCGGTGCCGCACCATCCGCTTCAGCGTTTCCATCGGGAAGGCGAAGGAGCGTTCGAGCACCAGGGTGAAGCCGATACGGGCGCCGGTCAGCACCTGGGACAGGCCGTAACCGAAGGTCAGCGGCAGGACGCACATCACCACGTCGTCGGGGGTGTTCTCCAGGTAGCTGGAGATCGACCAGCTGGTGTTGACGTAATTGGCGTGGGTCAGCATCACGCCCTTGGGCCGGCCAGTGGTGCCGGAGGTGTACATGATCGCCGCCAGATCCTGATCGATCAGGCCGGGATCGGCCGGTTGCCGATGCGGGGCCGCCAGCGCGCCGGCATAGAGCAGCCCGGCGGCGCCGTCGGGCAGACCGGTGCCGACCCACAGCACAGACGGCTGGGTTTCCAACGCCTCCAGCGCCGGCAGAACCTGACGGGCCAAGGCGGACGGCGCGATCAGCACCCGGACGCCGGCATCGGCCAGCAGGTAGGTCAGCTTGTCGGCCTTGGTCGAGGGATTGACGGGCACGAACACGCCGCCGGCCTTCAGCGTGCCGAACAGGCTGGCGACATACTCGATGGAGTTCTCCAGCATCACCGCGACACGGTCGCCGCGGGCGACCCCCGCCGACTGGAGCGCGCAGGCGACGGCGTCGCTCTCGCGGTCCAGCTCGGCGAAGCTGCGGCGGGCATCCCCGGCGATCAGCGCGGTGCGGGATGGATCGCGCCCGGCCGTCTCGCTGAGGAACTGGTGAACCAGATGGGCCATGGTGATGTCCTTCTTGCCCTAACCCGTCTTTTGCCCGTTCCGCCCCGCCGCTCCTGCAGGATCAGGCGGCGTTGCGCAGGTCCTGCTTGCGGCCGACGAAGGCGGCGATGCGGTCCACGGATTCCAGATTGTCGGCGACCATGTCGTCGTCGTCGACGGCGATGCCGAAGCGCTCTTCCAGGAAGGCGACGACGTGCATGATGCCGGTGCTGTCGATGATCCCCGACTCCAGCAGGGATTCGCTGTTGTCGAAGCCGGAGTCCTTGCCGAGCAGGAAATTCTCCACGATGAAGGCGCGGATTTCCGGCAGGGCGGGAGCGGTCAGGGTCGTGTCGGTCAGTGTGGCGGTCCGCATGTCTCTGAAAACTCCTGCTGGGTTCGGTCGACTTGGGTTTGTCGTATGGATGTTCGTCGTAACGGGGACTGTCGGGAAACCGGTTGGTCTGAACGGGGAGCCGGGTGGCGGGCCGGACACTGTCGCTGGGCAGATCGGGCTACCCATTTCCCTGTGTCCGGCGGTGGTTCGGCTCCATCCTTTCGCATCCGCGTGATAAGCAATTTTATCGTGATGCTTGCGTTGGTTTGCGAGGGATCAAAGGATAGGAGTGGATTGAAGTCTGTGGTTAGCCACTCTGTTCGGCGGTAATACAGCTTGTCGCGGGGCGGCCGACGTTCGGGATGGCGCGGGTATTGATGGTCATATGCCCGCAGACTTGGGCTTTACCACCGAACCTGTCCATTGGGGCATAACCTCCTCGGCCGAATCGCCGGTGTTCGCCGCCTTGCGTTTGCGCAGCCAGGCCGGGATGCCGGTCAGCTGTACGCTCAGCCATTCCACGGTCGCATCGTCGGACACCGGGAACGCCTTCAGCCGCAGCGGGTCGGTGGCAGCATCGTTCCAGCCGGGGTCGATGCTGCGGGCGGTGCGGTAGCCGGCTCGGCGAATCTCTTCCACCTCGCGATCGCTGAAATCGCCGTTGGGGAAGGCGAAGTGGCGGCAGGGCCGGCCCAGCGCCTCTTCCAGCTCGGCACGGCACAGCGCGATCTCGTCGGCGCAGCGGCCGTCGTCGCATTGCAGCAGGATCGGGTGGGTCCGGGTATGGGCACCGTAATCGGCTACATCGGTCATCCGCGCGATCTCGTCCCAGGTCATCGCCTGACGATCCTCGCCGTCGCGGTCGGGATCATTGCCGGCTTCCGCCAGCAGGCGGCGGCGTTCGGGATCGGGAACCCGCTTCAGCCGCTCGACCCCGATGCCGTCGGCGGCGGCAGTCTTCCACCAATAGGGGCGGGCGGTGCCGACGATCTGGCTGCACAGATAGATCGTCGGGCGCAAGTCGAATTCGCGGAACAGGGGCGCCAGCGCCGTGTTGTTCCGATGCCCGTCGTCGAAGGTGATGACCAGCGGATAGTCCGGCAGCTTGTCCCAGCGGCCGGTCTCCATCGCGGTGGCGACTTCGTCCAATGTGGTGAAGCGGTAATGCCTGGCGTACCAGCGCAGATGCTCGCGCAGCACCTCCGGGGCCGGGTCGTGGTAGACGACGATGGTCACCGCCTGCCGCGCCTTCAGGAACCGCTGCATCGCACCGAACCCCGACCAGCGCACCAGATTGGCAATGGCGTTTTTCATGGTGCCCTCTCCTTCTTGTCGATGCCGTCGGTCCAGGATCGATGGGTCCTGGACCGGCAGCGTCCTGCCCTGTTCGGCGTCAGCCGGTGGTGCGTTTCGAATGGCCGGCCGGTCCGGAGGCCGGGACGGGCCCGGCGGGAACGGCAGGCGTCGTGTTCAGGCTGCCGCGGGAATTGCGGCGGTAGATCTCGAGCAGGCGCTCGCGGAACACCGCGACGTCGAACTGGCGCTCCCAGCGCGCACGGGCGCCGGCGCTCAGGTTCCGGCGCAGGGTGCGGTCGTCGATCACCCGGGCCAGGGCATCGGCCAGCGCCGATACGTCGCCCGGCGGAACCAGCAGCCCGGTCTCGCCGTCGGCGATGGCGTCCGGAACGCTGCCGACCGGGGTGGCGACGATGGTCAGCCCTTCCGCCATCGCCTCCAGGACCGACATCGGCAGCCCCTCGAACATCGAGGGCTGGACCAGCACATGGGCACCGGCCAGTTCGCGCCGGCAGCCGGCCTGATCGAGCCAGCCGGTGAAACGGACCCGGTCGGCGATGCCCAGATCCATGGCAAGGGCGCGGTAGGTCTCCAGATCGCCGTCGCCGGCGATGGTTACCTGCCAGTTCCGGTCGCGGCAGGTGGGGGAGGCGAGCGCGTTCAGCAGAATGTCGATGCCCTTCAGCTTGATCAGCCGGCCGAGGAACAGCAGGCGGACCGGACCGGCGAAGCCGTCTTCCGCATCGTCACGCGCCGGCGGGGAGGCCGGACCCGGCACGGCGTTGTGCAGCAGGGTGGTGCGCTGCCGTGCCTCCGGCCCGAAGGCCTCGGCCACCCAGTCGCGCCAGAACTCGCCCAGCACGACGACCTCGCTGGTCATCGTCATCATGCGGCGGATCGCCCAGCGCATCAGCGGACCGGCGTCCTTGAACTGCTTCGGGAAGCGCCCGCCATGCAGATGCAGGACGACCGGCACGCCGAAGCCGCGGGCCATGGCGATCAGGATGCCCTTGCGCAGGACACTGCCATACTCCGCCATATGGATGTGGACGAGGTCGGCCTTTCCGGCGGCGAAACAGCCGGCAAGCCGTGTGGCCGCCCGTGCGAAATACAGGGGCATCAGGTGGAATTTGCCGGGGCCGTAGCTGTCGATCACCTCGAACTTCACGTCCGGGCAGTTTTGCCGGAAATCGGTCGTGAAGTTGTCGACCACACGGCCCATTCCGCCTTTCTCCTGGGTGCCGCCGGGGGAGACGATATAGATCATGTCCGCTCCTGATCCTTTTCCGGCCCGCCGTTCCTGCGTTGCGTCCCGGCTTTTACCGTGTGACGTCCGTCTTCCGACGGCTGCGGCGGGCTTGTTATGGTATCGGCCTCTGGTCCCTGCCGGCCTGACGGTCAGGCCGTGGCAGGTGCGTCGTGGTGCGGCCGATAGGCTGCCGCCCTTTGGAAGTCGCGGGTTGCCCCCCTTTGGACCGTGCCGCGGCCAATGCCAGGGCGACGTTCGCGAGCAAGTTTACGCGATGCAGCATCCGCACGCTGTGGAGCGACCGAACGGGTTGGCCTGCCGGTATGGTTACCCAGCCTGTCCATGTGCATCTCCCTTTCGGTTATGCCCGCATTGATTGTTTTCCAATCCGATCATCGAAGCCGCCGCCAAGGTTTAGCGCCGCTTGGACGCGGCGGCGGCCGATCCGGCAAGCTTGCCCAGTTCCCCCGACAGTTCGGTGCCGCTGCGGTCCAGCTCCTGATAGATCGCCAGCAGGGACTTGGCGTAGGCGTCGATCACGAACTGCTTCAGGAACAGGCGGCGGCCGTTCTCCGCGAGCCGGCGATACAGGTCCGCATCCTGTCCGACCTGTGTGACGGCGTCGGCCAGGGCACCAGCGTCGTTCACCGGGATGATCCGCGCGGTCTCGCCGTCGGTCAGCACCTCCGGGATCGAGCCGACCGGGGTGGTGATGACCGGAAGCTGGGCCGACAGGGCCTCCAGGATCACCATCGGCAGCCCCTCGTGGGTTGAAGGCAGCAGCAGCATGTCGTGGGAGCGGATGTGCGCATGCGCCTCCTCCCGGCCGATCCAGCCCAGGAAGCTGCACTGCTCTGCAATCCCCAGCCCGGCCGCCATGGCGCGGTAGCCGTCGACGTCGCCGCCGCCGCCGATGGTGACCCGGAAGGGCTGGCCGCGCTCCTTCAGCATGGCACAGGCGCGCAGCAGCGTGCCGATGCCCTTGCGCTCCGACAGGTTGGCCAGCACCAGCAGGGACAGCGTCGATCCCGGCTCCGGCGGGACTGGGGTGCCGAGGTCGGCGCCGACATCCGGCACGGCGTTGTAGAGCACCCGGATCTTGTGGGGATCGGTACGAACCGACTGCACCAGGAAGTCGCGCCAGTTGTCGCCAAGCACCACGACCCGGCCGCAGCGGTTGAACAGCCAGCGGCTGATGCCGCGGGCGAACATGCCGCCCTCGAAGAACTCGACGAAGGAGGCGCCGTGCAGGTGGACCACCGTCGGGCAGGACATCAGCCCCGACACCAGCTGGACCGCCGCCTTGCGCAGGAAGCTCGCCCGCTCCGACACGTTGATGTGCACGACCGACGCCCGTCGCCGGGCCAGGATCCAGGCAAGCCGGGCCAGGGTCACGCCGAGATATAAGGGTGACAGCAGAACGCTACCGGTACCGCGGGTGTCGAGGATGATGGAGCGGGTCGTGCCCGACCGGTCGAACTGGTCGACGACGTAGCCCGTCATGCGGCCGATGCCGCCGCCGCCGTCGAGTGCGCCCGGCGTCGCGAACACGACGACGGTCCTGGTGGGCGCATCCGGCTGGCCGGCGGGGGTGCGGATGTCGTTGGTGCTGTCCATAGGCGTCGGGGTCCTTTTTCGTGCTCAGGCGGCGTCGGACGCGGAGAACAGGGCCTGCCGCAGCCGGCGACGCAGGCCGACCGGCATCAGCGAATGCATGGTGAAGGTGGCGAGCGCCATCGGAGTCGGCTGACCGTCGCGCAGTGCCGAATTCAGGATGCGCCAGCGCGTCCCTGCCGTCCGGGCCGCCTGCTCGCCGCCGGTCGCCTGCAGCAGCAGGCTGGCATAGGCGCGCGGCGACAGGTGGTCGCGCATCGCTTCCGCCCATTCCAGCGCATGGGTGATGTTGTGGCAGGTCGACAGCGTGACGCGGTTGTTTTCCTCGGTGTAATGGACGGCCATCACCTCGGGGATATGGACCAGGGCCACGCCGTCGATCCCCCCGCAGGTGATCAGCCATTCCCAATCGTCGAACCGCGATTTGGGGACCGGGTTGCGCAGCAGCAGCGCCTTCGGAGCCAGCAGTGTGGTGGTCGGGGCGAAGGTCTCGCCTTTGAACAGGCCGCGGCGGACGAACAGATAGTCGCCGATGGCGTCGGCGGCGGTGGCAAGCCGCCGTGGCCAGGCGAAGGTGCCGCGGGCGGTCACGACCTGGCAGCGGCAGCTGACGATGGGGAAGCGGATGCCGGCCGGTCGGCCGGCCATCTGCAACTCCACCTTCTCCGGCATCCAGTGATCGTCGTCGTCGAGGAAGGCGATCCAGTCGCCTTTCGCGCGGCGCACGCCGATGTTGCGGGCTTCGGCCGCGCCGTGGTTGGTCTCAAGCTCCATCACGGTCAGGCGCGGATCGGCCAGTGTCGCCAGATGCGAGGCGGTGGCCGGGTCGGCCCGTCGATCACCACGATGACGTCCAGAATCCGATAGGTCTGGTCGAGAGCATTGCGCACGGGGCGCATCTACATGTCCGGGCGATTGCGCGTGGGGATCACGACGGTAACCTGTTCGTTGGCCACCTGTTCGCTGTTTGCCGGGCGGTTGCTGCTTGCCGGCTCGTTGTTCGGATTCATGGGTCTGCCTTCGGTCGAAGGAAAATGGGAAAAGTCGCTGAAGACGGGGGTTAGAGCGCCCGACCCTGCCCGGCATAGACGGGGGAGGGCGGGACACCGGCCATCGCATTGCGGCGCAGGCGATGCTGCTCGGCCGCGCGGTCGTTCAGCAGCCGCTGCCAGCGGCTCTGCTGGATCAGCCGGACGACGGCGATGGTGGCGATCACCCAGTTCATCGAATGGCGTTCGGCGAACACGCTTTCCGACACCGACACCGCCAGCAGGGCGCAGCCGACGGCGAAGGCCCAGGCGGCTTCCGGCCGGCTGTTGCCGTAGCGGGCGGCGAAGAAGCCCTGGAACAGCATGCGGCCCAGCACGACCACCACCAGCACGACACCGACGAGGCCAAGATCGAGAGTCAGTTCCAGCCAGCCGCTGTGGGCCGAGGTGATGCCCCAGTCGCGGGTGAAGCTGGACCCCGGTCCGTTGAAGCCGGACCAGTAGGCGGCATAGCCGTAGCCCTGCAGCGGGCGCTCGCTGACGGATTGGACGATGTGCTCCCACAGCACGGTGCGGCCGGTCAAGGTCGGGTCGCGGCCCAGCGCATAGAGCACGTCGTACCAGAAGGTGGCGCCGGCGGTGACCATGATGACCAGCAAAGCCAGCAGAAACGCCATGGTGGGGGCGAAGTTGCGGATGCTGCCGCGCAACATGGTGGTCGACAGCAGTGCCACCGACACCAGCACCGAAGTGACCAGACCGGTGCCGGACCGGCTCATCACGATCAGCAGCATCGCCAGCAGGATCAGCGGCCTGGTCAGCCAGCGGCCCATCTCCTTCTGCCAGTCCAGCCAGACCAGCGCCAGCACCAGCCAGACCATCATGCGGCCGGTGACGTTCTTCTGGAAGAACACGCCCTTCCAGGCACCGACATGCTGGGAGCTGTCCAGGCCGATGGCCGGCATGGCGAAGATCATGAAGAAGGACACGAACATCAGGAAGGACAGCCCGACCACCAGCAGCCGCATGATCTCCGGGAAGCGGAAGCGCAAGGCCAGCCAGATGCCGAACACCGTGGTGAACAGGAAGGCGATGGACCGGCGCAGCGTGACGTCCGGGAACAGCGACCAGAGCGCCGTCAGGAAGGCGAACGCCATCAAGGCCGTCAGGGCCGGGCTGGCGAAGGGGATCTGGAAGGCGATGGCCGGTCGCAGCGCGATGGCGGCAAGCACCAGAACATAAAGACCGCCGTAGAGAACGGTGACACCGGCTGATTCAAGATCGCCGGCCAGCGGGTCGCCGCCGGTCAGCATCAGCGGAAGAACCGAGCCACCGAAGGCGACAATGCCGATGACGGCGATGCTTTTTTCCAGAAAATCCAGGATTTTCATCCGCTTTCCCTCAGGCTGCCGTACCGCGTTCGGCTGTGCAGCCCTGAAGATGCGGCTGGCACCCGCCGTCTCGTAGGCGGGCGGTGGCATTAGACCGAAGGAGGCTGGAACCGAAAGGGGTAGCCGCATTTGCGTTGTCCCCTCCCTTTACCGCCCGAAAAAGGGAATGGACTCTATGGATTCCGCGAAGAAAGACCCCCGCGCGGGTGGCGCGGGGGTCCGGCTGGCATCCGGTTCGGGAGGGGCTGGCTTAGGAACCGTCGCCCTTCAGCACCATCACCGCGGTCTTGCAGAGGATGAAGAAGTCGAACAGCAGGCCGCAGTTGCGGACGTAGAAGACGTCCATCGATACACGCTCCTGGAAGGTGGTGCGGTGGCGCCCCGACACTTGCCAGTAGCCGGTCAGGCCCGGACGGACGGTGCCGATCACCGCGGCGGAGTCCCCCACCTCCGGCAGTTCCTTCGGCATATAGGCGCGCGGGCCGATCAGGCTCATGTCGCCCATCAGGATGTTCCACAGCTGCGGCAGCTCGTCGAGCGAGGTCTTGCGCAGGAAGCGGCCGAGCGGGGTGATGCGCGGGTCGACCGTCAGCTTGTGGTAGGTCATGTACTCTTCGCGGGCGACCGGGTCGTTCGCCAGCAGCTGCTGCAGCTGCTCTTCCGCATCGACATGCATGGAGCGGAACTTCAGCAGGTCGAAGGTCTGCTTGCCTCCGGCCCAGCGCTTCTGGCGGAACATCACCGGGCCGGGGCTGTCCAGCTTGATGGCGACGGCAAGGCCGAGCATCAGCGGCGCCACCAGCACCAGCAGGATGGCCGACAGCACGATGTCCATGGCGCGGCGGATGCGCAGGTAGCCGGTCGGCGGGCGGACGCTGACGCGCAGGGCCAGCGAACCATGCAGGTTATGATAGGTCGCGTCGACCGCGCTGACATTGCCTTCGCCCAGCACGCAATAGACCTGGCGGAAGGGCAGGGTGCGGACCAGGCCGGTCAGGTCGCTGCCATGGCGGCCCATGTCGGCGACGATGGCGGCGCTGGCTTGGCCGGCGACGGCGGGCGACTTGGCCAGCAGCTCCACTGGCCCCATTACCGGCAGGCCGGCGACGCGGGTCTGCCACAGGCTGTCGTCGTCATCGACGAAGCCGACCGGCCGCATGCCGAGCCAGGGCAGGCGTTGCAGCTTCTCGGCGATGGCGGCACCCTGCGGGCCGGCGCCGACGATCATCACCGGCGTGCGCCAGTCGAGGGCGCTGGACAGCAGCCCCTGGATCAGCAGCAGGTCGGCGACATAGGTGATCGCGAAGCCGAGCAGCGCAATCGACAGTGCCTCCACGAAGAAGGAGCGGAAGCCTTCCATCACGATGAACGGCACGGCCAGCACGGCGCAGCACAAAAAGGCCGCCTGAAATGTCCGTCTCGTCCGTTCCATATAGTCGAAGCGTCCGAGCGTGTAGATGCCGAACACCGACTTCACCAGGGGCACCAGCATCAGGCCGGTCACCAGCGACCGCTGCCACGCGGCGGCCTCCAGCGGATCGGTCAGCGGATCGGTGCCGAGGAAATGGTTGAGCGTCCACCCCACAAGGGCGAGAACCAGTCCATCGGACAGTGCAAGCAACAGCCCGGGGGCGATCGTCGGGATCGTCGCCTTTTTTGCCGAGGTCAGATCGATGACCACTTCTGGGTCCAGTTTGCTCATCGCAGGTCCCGTGGTTGAAGGGAATGCCAGCCACCGCACGGCCATTCGTGCGGATGGTCGCTCGTCATCAGCGTCTCTTGGGATTCGGCCGGTCTTTACTTGGTGGCGCCGCAGCATCGCCCGCGGCGCATTTGTGTAAAGATCGCTCTTTCATGATTTTTGTCGGCTGATCCTCTGTTCGTTGAGGACGAATTAGGATGAGGAAGCTCGGGCAGCAACAGTGCATACGGACGTTGATTTCGCGTCCGCGATACCACTGCTGTTTCGAAGGGTGCGGGTGCCCGAATATTAATGGAGATACTTTCGGATGTGGTGCCCAGCGGAGATAGCGTTTCGGATTAGCGGTAAGGTGGTGCCGCACCCCCGGCGGCCCCTCCAATCGCCGCAATTTCAGGGTAGAGGTCCCTGGCCTCTTCTCTGAAGGGGCGGAAAGCGGCGACGCGAAAGGAGAGGTTCGCCGAACTTGCGGGGTGGGGCCGCCAGCCGGATTGGCCGAAGGGAGGCGCCCGGCAATTCCGAGCGGGGGCGCGGCGCGAACGCACCCTTGCCTGTTGCCGGGCGCAAGAGGCAGCGTGCGAACTCGCCGGAAAGCCTAATCTGAACGTCCGGGATGTCTTACCGAAGCCGTGGTGACTAGCACCGAAGAGTGCTGCAGTCGCTTCAAGGCCGAATTGACGCTTTCCCGACCTCCGCCAAGATTTGGCGCGTTCTTTTTCCTTGTTCGGGCCCGCAACACCTGTCGGGCGCAGCGCTCGCCGCAAGTCAGGCGGCACCGGAAAAAGAGGCGGACTACAGGGGGCGAAGGAAACCGGATGGCTGTCGAAGCTGGTGCGATCATCAAACATGGTTGGATGTTCATGGTGGCAAACGTGGTCAACCGCGCCGCGGGACTGCTTCTGCTGCCGCTTTATGCAAAGGTCCTGTCACCGGCGGAGTTCGGCGTCTATGCCCTGATCAGCGTGGTGGGTGACATCGTTGCGGTCATGTTGATGATCGGGATGATCAACGCCTTCACCGTCGTCTATTTTGAACATGCCGACGGCCGCGACCGCTCCCGCGTGGTCAGCACGACGATGATCGGCCTGTGGGTCGCGTCTCTGGCCCTGCTGGCGGTGGCGCTGCCGGCGGGCTGGGGGGCGAGTGACCTGCTGTTCGGCGGCACCGACCAGGGGCCGATCATTGCCTTCGCCTTCGCCGGCATCGCCTTCAGCGCCGTGTTCGAGTTGGCGCTCGCCTATTACAGGGTCCACAAACGGTCGGGCACCTGCCTGTTGATCTCCGTCGGCAAGGCGGTGGGGCTGATCGGGCTCAACCTCAGTTTCCTGCTGGTGATGGAGCTTGGCGTGACCGGCATCTTCCTGGCCAACGCCATCACCTTCGTCGGGTTGGGCATCGCGCTGACGGTGGCGATCCTCGGGGCGAACGGTGTCGGCTTCTCCTTCGGCATCCTGAAGCGGGTGACGGTGCTGGGCCTGCCCTTCATGCCGCAGACCATGCTGGACATGGGCAACCAGTTCGCCATGCGCTATCTGGTCAATCTGCTGATGGGCGTCGCGGCGGTGGGCGTCCTGTCCTTCGGGCTGCGGCTCGCCACCATGCTCTACATGTTCCTGACCGCCTCCTTCCTGCAGATCTGGTCGGTCAGCCGGATCGAGGCCCAGCACGACCTCGGGGATGGCAGCGCCGGGCGCGACCAGTCGGAATTCGTCTTCTACCTGTTCGTCGTGCTGCTGTCGGCGGCGGCGCTGGGCATGGCGCTGACCGCGCCGGAGGTGCTGTGGCTGATTGCGTCGAGCGAGTACGACACGGTGCTGCCCTGCATGCCGTTGCTGGTGCTGTCCTATGTCGTCCACGGCGTGCGCATGCATGCCGAGGTCGGACTGGTGAAGACCAAGAAGGTCGGCGTTCTGCCGGCGATCTCGCTGGGCGGGCTGGCGGTCGGCACGCTGATCATGGCGGTGACGCTGGGGCCGCTCGGCCTGATCGGCGGGGCCATCGGCGTGCTGGGACGTGAGTTGGTTATGCTCGGCGCGACCGAGGCGATGTGCCGCCGCCTCAGCCCGAACGAGCCGCCGCTCAGCGCCCTGCGGGTGACGGGCATCCTGGCGCCGGCCGCCATCGCCTATCTGGCCGGCATCGCCCTGTTCGGCTTCGAGGTGAACCCGACCTTCGCCGCCGCCAAGGTCGGACTGACCATGCTGTTCGCCGTCGCCACCCTGTTCGGGCCGAGCTTCGGCAGGGCGGACCGCGCCATGCTGTTCCGCATGACCGCCCGATTTTTTCGCCGGCCCCAGGCGGCATGAAGGCCGCCATGGGAACCGGCGTGACACCGCTTGATCGGAGAGGATGACACCGCGATGCAGGACGCTCCGCGCTACACATTTCGGCAGCTTGTTGCGGCGGACGCCACCCGCTACGGCGGCGGCTCCGGCCTGGGGGCAGTGCTGAAGCTGCTGGCGGGAAACCGCATGTTCCGGGTGACCTTCACCCTGCGCAGCTGTCAGGCGCTGGACCGGATGGGCGGACCGTTGGGAAAGCCGCTGCTGGCTGCCTGCCGGCTGTTGCACCGCTGGACCCAGCAGTCCGCCGCCATGGATCTTCCCTGGGAAACCCAGGTTGGCCCGGGCCTACGCATCCTGCATGGTTGGGGGCTGGTGGTGAACGCCAGCGCCCGCATCGGTGCCAACGTGACTCTGTTTCACGGCGTCACCCTGGGCCAGAAGGACGATCTGCTGCCCAGCGGACGGGTGACTCATTACCCGGAGTTGGGCGATGGCGTTTGGGTCGGCCCGCATGCGGTGGTGATCGGCGTCAGCATCGGCGACGAGTGCATCGTCGCCGCCGCCTCCGTCGTCACCAAGCCGATGCCGCGGCGCACCGTCGTCGCCGGCAATCCCGGCAAGGCGGTGGCCGAGGTCACCATCCCCGACATCCCGCACCCGGCGCCGGTCGGCAGCCCGTCGGCGATGCCGGATGCCACCGCGCCCTCGCCGATGCCGAGCTGAACGCGGACAACGGCAAGGGACCGGCAGCAGAACGGCCGGTCCCTCGTCTTTCAGGCACTTATCCGGTCAAACGATACCGAACGGTCAGGCGGCGTGAGCCAGGCTGCTGTCCAGCTCGTGATGGTTGGCGTCGACGGCAAAGGTGACGCCATACACGTCGTGGCTGACAAGGTGCTGCGTCGTCGCCAGGTCGGCGGCGGTCGCCGTCGCGGTGGCGGTGTCGTTGGCGGCGCTCATCGTGTGGGCCAGCAGGTCGGCCGAGCTGAGCGAGGCGGCGGCGGCCTTCGCAGCCGAGGCGTCGACGATCGTGCCGGTGCCGGTGGCGTCGGCGATGGTCGCTGCGGTGGCGTTGGAGATCTTCAGGCCGAAGGTCTCGTTGCCTTCTGACACGCTGTCGCTCAGCACCTTGACCGTTACGGACTTGGTGGTCTCGCCGGCGGCGAAGGTCAGCTTGCCGCTGGTGGCGGTGTAGTCGGAGCCGGCCTTGGCGGTGCCGTCCACCGTGGCGTAATCCACCGTGACCGGGGTGCTGGAGGCCGACGACAGCTTGACCGTGAAGGTGGCGTTGGCCGTGGCGGCGGTGGTGGTCGGGGTGTCGAACACCGACCCTTCCATGGCGCCCTTCACGATGGCGGCCTTGGTCGGGTTGATGGTCTTGTAGTCGTCCATCAGGATGCCGCCGACGTCACCCGATTCCGGGGTCCAGGCCCAGAAGGTCCAGCTCATCCCCTTGTCGCCGGCGGCGATGTCGCTCTTGCCGTCCAGGTTCCAGTCGCCGTTCAGGTACTTGGCCAGGGTCTTGCCCCAGGTCTGCTCGGCGGCGCTGGTGAACTGGCCGCCCCATTCGCCCAGCATGATCGGCGCGGTGTCGTTCTTGTACAGGTACCCCCACATCTTGTCGTACTGGGCCGGCAGGTTGTTGGGGTAGTTCGGATCGTTCAGCCAGCTGAACTGCCCGACGCTCTGGCCGTAGGCATGCGGCGAGTAGACCAGCTTGTCGGGGGTGTTGAAGTGGATCGGGCGTGCCTGCGCACCGGCCAGCGTGCTGCTCCACTCCGTGCCCTCGACGAACAGCAGCCAGTCCTTGTTGACGGTCTGGATGGCGTTGCCGATGCGCTCGGCGGCCGAAGCCCAGTCGGTGGCGGCGGCACCGCCCCAGGTGGCGGAGACGCTCGGCTCGTTGTGCAGGTCGGCGCCGATGACGGTCTCGTTGCCGGCATAATGCTGGGCCAGCATCTTCCAGTTGGCGATCATCGTCGATTCCGGGTGGGCGCTGGTGTACCACAGCCCGCCTTCGTTGGTGCCTGCACCGCCGTCGTTGCGGTGGTGGTCCAGGATGACCTTCATGCCGAGCTTGCCGGCATAGTCGATGACCTTGTCATAGACCTGCAGGCGGGTCAGGCCGGCCAGATCCGGATTCTTCGAGAAGTCGATGCCGTTGGTCACCGCGGTGCTGTCGAACATTTCGTCCGACATGGTCAAGCGGATGGTGTTGAAGCCGACCGACTTCATGCTTTCCAGATGATGCTGGTAGCTGTCGGCCCACAGGCCGGCGGGCACGTAGTTGTAGCCCTCGCCGCCGAACCAGTTCACGCCGGTCAGGCGGACGGTGTTGCCGGCCTCGTCGACGATCTGGTTGCCCTGGGTGTGCAGGAAGCCCTGGATGCCGCCGGCGGTCGTGGTGCCGGTCGGTTCCGTCACCGTCACGTCGCCGACCGACAGGCTCGGCTGGGTCGGCGTCGGGGTGCCGGGATTGGTGGTGCTGCCGGAGAACCAGGACTTGTCGGCGTGGACCTCCATGGTGCCGTTCCACCACATGGCCTTCTGGCCGGCGACGACGTCCTTGCCGTCGAGCGCGCCCTTGTCGATCGACACGATGCTGTCGGTCGGGGTCACCGCATGGCCGCCGATGGTGATCTTGTTGACGTACAGGTTGCGGTCGGCGCCGTTGACCACGCCATCGTTGTCGTACTGGATCTGGACCTTGTGGGCGGCGTCGGCGCCGACATTCGCGGTGAAGGTGAAATCCTTGGCAGCGGTGCCGGCGGTGCCTTCGCCGATCATCTTGCCGTCGACCAGAACCTTGAAGTGCGCGTTCACGCCGCCGGCCGCATTGCCGTACGCATTCACGACGATCGGTGTGCCGCCGGTGGTCGGCGTCGTGGGCGTGGTCGGCGTGGTCGGGGTCCCGGTGGTGCCGGCGAACATGTCCTTGGACATGTTGAAGTCGAGCGAGCCGCTCCAGGAGAGAACTTCGCGGCCGGACAGGGTGCCCTGGCCTTCAGCGGCATAGGAGACCGCCGAGTTGGTGGAAGCGATGGTCTTGCCGTTGACTTCGATCGACTTGACGATCAGGTCGCGGTACATGCCGGCGGTATCGGTCGACAGCCAGTCGTTGTCGTACACGATCTGAACCTTGTGCGCGACGTCGGGAGCCACCTTGGTGGTGAAGCTGAACCGGCCGGCGCTGGTGGAATTGACCGTCGCCTGGCCGACGGAGACGCCGTCGACGAGGAACTTGAAGTGCGGCCAGACTCCTCCGGCAGTCACACCCGAGGCATTGACGACGAAGGTCGTATCGACGGGGCTCGTTGCCATTGGAAGTATCCTCTTTTCCGTGAATTTCGCTGGACCCCAATCTGGCCGGGAAAGGTTAACGAGCTATTTCAAATTTTAGTGAAATGCGTCTCTAATGCCACTATCACTTGTGAAAAGAATGAGACACGAAAAACCCCTTTGCCGATGCATTGCAGCAACAAAGGGGGTTTCCGTGTCAGTAAGTTGTTGATCTATCGCTTTTTTGCAGTGATCAAACGGGTGTCATTTGGGCTTATGGGCCACCACGAACACCTCGGGACGGAACAGATAGAGCTGGCCAACCCTTCCGAGCTTGCGATTAAGGGTTAACGGCAAGCGTCCCAAAATTGCCTCAACCAGCTTCGCGTAGCCGAGAAAGGCGCGGCTGGCGAAGTGCAGGTTCATCCGTCGGCGCACCGCCATCGGCAGGATATAGACGGCCTCGACCCGGCTGAAGCCGGCTTGGCGCAGCATCGCCTCCGTTTCGCCCCAGCCATATTCGCGCAGATGCATGCAGATCGGCTCGTTCAGGCCGAACACCTCCGACAGGTCGGCCGGACCGGCATATTTGTGCGGCATGCTCAGGATGTATTTCCCGCCCGGCTTCAGGATGGTGTGGACGTTCGTCATGTGGGTGACGACGTCCTCCGGGTGCATATGCTCGACGACATGGGTGGAGATCACGCTGTCATAGCGGTCGGCCTGCTCGAACTGGGCCAGATGGATGCCGTCGCTGTTCTTCCAGGTGACGTTGGAATCCTGCTCGATCCAGGTCGCGCCCCGTTCGCGCGTCACCTCGGTGGCGACGCAGCGGTAGCCGTGGCGGGCGAGATAGCGCAGAAGCCGCGCCTTGCCCGATCCGACCTCGTAGACGTCCTGCGGTCCGCCGAGCAGCGTCAGGAAATGGCGGAAGTCCAGCTCGTCGTTCCGGGTGCGGGCGTCGTCCTCCGCTTCGTTCAGCCAGGGACAACTGGTGTAGAGCGTCGTATAGGCCTGCTCGAACACGTCCCAGCGCTCGTCCGGCTTGCTGGCCAAAAGCTCGCGGGCGAGGCGCCGCTCCAGATCCCAATGCCGCTGCACCATCTCGGCGGTCAGCGGATAGCTCGGCGAGAGGTGGAACTTCCGCCGGTAGCGCTCGACGAGCGCATTGTCCGTCGTGCGATCGGCGGGCAGGCGATCCATCGGCAATGTGTCGGCTGTGTTCTGCACGATCGACCTCTCCATCAGATGGGTACAGGACGCTTTCAGGGACTCTAAACGGGAGCGGCAGCGGACGCGCGCGCGCGAAGGAGAAAGTGCGCGGGCCTATCGCAGGGGGTGGACTGCGCCAAGGGCGTACCTCCGCGGTGCGACGCCGGGGTACGGTCAGCCCGACCGCGCCTTGCCGGTGCGGGCCTTCTCCCGCAACGTCTCCACCACCGCGGTGTAGAGCGGCAGTGGCCGGGAATTCTCGTCGTAGGGGGAGGGGTGGGGGCGCAGGTCCGGATGCTCCCGCGCGATGAAATTCAGGTCGGAGCGCAGGTGCCACCAGCACAGCTCCTCCACCCGCGCAGTGTCCAGCATGTCGGCGAGATACTGCCGGGCCAGCTGGCCCATCGCCCGGTCCTTTTCCGCCCGCGACCACGAGCGTGGCAGACGGGTCTCGTCCACGTCCATCTCCGTCAGATGGACGGACAGGCCAAGCCTGTCGACCGCGCGCAGGAACTTGCGCATGCCGGCGCTGTCATAGGGCTTGCCGCCGATCAGGTGGCTTTGCAGGCCGATGCCGTGGATCGGCACGCCGCGTTTCACCGCCCCGGTCAGCCAGTCGAGCAGATAGGTGCGCTTGCGCTGCTGCCAGCCTTCGTCGATCTCGATGCCGAACTCGTTCAGCACCAGCTTCGCCTTGGGAAAGGCTTCATGCACATGGTGGAAGAAGGGGTCGAGCCATTCCGGACCCTTCTCGGCCCCGCCGGCCGCCACCCACCACATGCCGCGGCGGAAGCCGTAGCGGTCCTGTTCACCGGGATGGCTTTCCACCGTCTCCCAGAAGAAGACCTCGTTGGCGACGTCGATGCGGTAGAAGATGTCGCCGTAGCGCTGCCGCACCGCCTCGACCACGCCGGCGAAGCGTGGCCAGACCGTCTCGGCGCTCAGCGTGCCGTCCAGCGAGAAATAGGCGCTTTCCGAGATGCCCAGCTCCGCCTGCCGCTCCGCCGGAAGCTTCATGTAGGGCGGCATGCCCATATGCTGCCAGATGATCGTGTGCCAGTTGGGCGTGGCGCCGATGCTGCGCGCCAGTTCCACCGCGGCGTCGAAACGGCGCCAGTCGTATTTGCCCTCGGTGTGCTGGAAGACGCCCCATTTCCCGCCATTCTCCGGAGTGACGACGTCGCATTCGCGCGCCATCAGACGGTCGAGCATCGGGTCTTCCGGATCGATGAAATGGTCGCGGGCGGCGCCGTGGCGGATGCCGAGCGCCCGGCAGGCCTCGCGCAGCGTCACCGCCGGTTCGGCCGCCTGCGGCTGGGGAGCGGCAGCCTCCGCCACCGTAGGGCCGCTGGCACCGCGGCAGCTCGCCAGCACCGCGCCGGCGGCGGCGGTCCACAGCAGGTCACGCCGGCTTGGGCGCCATCGCTGCGGGCGCCATTTGGAAAAGCCGGGCTTCGGACTCTCGATCATGAGGAGGGGCTCTCTTCCTGTCGCAGGGGCCGGTCGCAAGGGAGGGCTCAGGTTCCGGTCATGGAGAGGCCCCTCGCTGCGGATGCCGCAGCGTCCGCAGGGGAAGGGCCTCTGGGTCGAAGGAGCTTCAGGTCATCCCCGCATTCCGCGTCAAGGAGCGGTCCGCAGGGTGGTGTCGCCATAGTATTTCCGGGTGGCGACATAGCTGTTGTAGGGACCCTGGTAACCGCGCGACGCCGCCTTCTTCAGGTTCACGTCGGTCATCACGGCGACGAACTTGCTATGGTCGATCGGGCCGAGGTCGGCGACCGCCTGGAGGTCGCTGGCGGTGGTGTGGCCCCAGCGGCTGACGAACAGGACCTTCGACGCGGCGCCGCAGACGATGCGGGCATCCGACACGGCCAGCGCCGGGGCGGTGTCGAACACCACCAGATCGAAGTGGGGCGACAGGCCGGCCATCAGGTGGACAAGGCCGTCGACGTTGAAGCGGTCGAGCGTCTCCGACATCAGGCGGCCGGCCGGGATCATCGCATAGGGCGCGTCCTCGCTGTTGTGGACGATCTCGTCCAGGGTGGCGGTGCCGGAAATCCAGTCCGACAGGCCCTTCTTGGCCGACAGGTTGAACAGGCCGTCGATGCGCGAGCGGCGGAAGTCGGTGTCGACCACCACCACGCGGCGGCCGGCCTGGGCGGCGACCTGGGCGACGGCAAGGCTCATCGAGGTCTTGCCGTCCTGCGGGCGGGCCGAGGTGACGGCGATGGAGCCGACCGGCCCCAGATCCGACAGGTGGTTGCGGAACAGGGCGCGCATCGATTCCGCGAACAGCGAGAAGGGATGCTTCTGAAAGAGCTGGTCCAGACGGCCGCGGGTGCCGCGGGTCGAGTGGTGCGGGACGATGTGGACCGTGCCCACGCCCAGGATGCGGCGGACGGTGTCCGGGGTGCGGATGCGGCGCTGGAACAGCTCGATGCCGAAGACGATGAAGACGGCGACGGCAAGCGAGGCGAAGAAGCCGGCCAGCAGCAGCAGGACGCGGAACGGACCCGACGGCTCATGCGGGACCTGCGGCGCCGAGACCAGCTTGACGGCGGTCGGGAAGGCACGGTTGTCCTGCTGGGCCTGCACCTCTTCCAGACGGCCGAGCAGGCTGTCCAGCAGCTGGCGCTTGGCCTGGGCCTCGGCCTCCAGCGTGCGCAGCGGCACCGCTTCCTCGGTCATGGTCTGATAGCCGGATTCCAGCTTGGCAATCATCGCCTTCAGGGCGTTCTCCTGCTCGATGGCGACGTTCGCCGCCTCGCGGACGCCGCCGATCTCATGACGGACTTCCTGCTGCAGCGAGGAGTTGGCTTCGTTCAGGCGGGCCTGGAGTTCCTGGATGCGTGGATGCTTCGGACCGTACTGGCGCGACAGCTGGGCCAGTTCGGTGGAGATCGAGGCGACGGTGGCGCGCAGTTGCGCCACGACCGGGGAGGCGAGGCTGCCGCCGTTGCCGGCGCTGCGTTCCAGCGTCTGGGCCTGGGCGACGGCGCGGGCGCGGGTGGCGGCTGCCTCGGCCAGACGCAGGCGGGCCTGCTCAAGCTCGGTGGTGGCCATCAGGCCGTTGGTGCCGTTCTTGACCAGACCGGCCTTGAAGCGGACGGCGTCGACCTTGGTGTCGGCGGCGGCGACTTCCTTGCGCAGGGTGGCGATGCGGTCTTCCAGCCAGGCGACGGCGCTGGTGGACAGGTCGCGGTCCATCTGCTGGCGGGTTTCCATGTAGCGGCGGACGACGGTGTCGACCACCTTCTGGGCGATTTCCGGGTCGCCGGCGGTGTAGCGGACCTGGATCACGCGCGACCGGCCGACGACGCCGACCTCCAGGTTGCGGCGGACGCGGTCGAGCACGCCGTCGATGCTGTCGGCGGCGCGGGTCTCGCGCAGACGGGTGTCCTTGGTCATGTTGTCGCCATGGGCCAGCACGGCCTGGACGACGCCCGGCAGGTCCGGACCGAACACGGCATGGGCCTTCTCGCGCGTCCAGGCGGTGGCGCGCTCGACGAAGGGCTTCGTCTCGTCGGCCTGGACCGGCGGGTTGTACTCCTGGTTCGTCGCCAGCTTCAGGTCGGTGACCGCCTGGGACAGCACGGCGGTCGACTTCAGGATTTCGATCTCGCTGAGGATCGCGCCTCCTCCGGC
>NZ_BADK01000153.1 GCF_000333595.1 Azospirillum sp. B506 | reverse complement strand
TTTAGAACGTCGTGAGACAGTTCGGTCCCTATCTGCCGTGGGTGTCGGAGTTTTGCGAGGATCTGTCCCTAGTACGAGAGGACCGGGATGGACATACCTCTGGTGCACCGGTTGTCACGCCAGTGGCATGGCCGGGTAGCTAAGTATGGACGGGATAACCGCTGAAAGCATCTAAGCGGGAAACCCACCTCTAAACCAGAGCTCCCTTGAGAGCCGTGACAGACCATCACGTCGATAGGAGGCATGTGGACGGGCAGCAATGTCTGAAGCTAAGCCTTACTAATCGCTCGATCGGCTTGATCTCACCGGGCGCCATGCACAGCGGTAAGCCGCTTCATGGACGATTTGAAGACGCATCCCGTCACTTGAAACTCTACTTTATCCCGATCAGCGAAAAGGCCGTCTCCCTTGTGGGAAGTCGGCCTTTTCGCATTTGGAGATGAGTCCTTCGGAAGGGACCTTTCCGAGGATCGGCTCCATTCCTTTATTCCCCCAACCCTTTGAAGCCCATGTCGCTGTCGGCGATGGTGACGAACCAGTTCTTCGGATCCCCCACCGTACCGGCCAGCTCCGGCTGGTCGAGCGCCGGCCGCACCATCATGCGGGTCGGCGTGCGCAGGCCGTTCTTAAGGCAGAGAAAGCCCATCATCGACAGCGGCCGTGCCGCCTGGAGGTTCAGCGTCCGACACATCAGCGCGACCATCCCTTCCCGGCGCGCCAGTTCGGTCGTCAGCGAGAAGGCCGCCATCAGCCAGCCCGGCCGGGCCAGATAATCGCAGACCACGCCGACCGGCTCGCCTTTCCAGTGGTCGACCCGCAGCACGACATAGGCCAGAACGGTCTCTCCGCGCATGACGTAGAAGCGGCGGAAGCGTTCGGCCTGGGGGGAGAGGTCGAAGCGCCAGTTCAGGAAGGACCAATCACGTCGGGCGATCACCGAATGCTGCGGCGACGCCGCCTCCCAGAGGTCGTCGACGCGGTAGTCGAAGCGATCGATCTCCACCAACCGGGCGCCGAGCAGCTTTGCCGAGAGGCCGTAGCCCATCGAGGCCAGCGCCAGCGCCGGCTTACCCACCCTGGCGACCAGCTTTGCCAGCCCGCCGCCATAGGGGCTGACGCGCAGGCAGCGCAGAGGGGCGATCACCCGCAGATATGTGGGCACATTGCCGAGGTCGAGCCAGCCGCCGCGCTTGTAGGACTTGTAGGCGGCCTCCGTCATCGAGAGCGACACGGCGAGGTCACTGGCCCCGGAATGGGTCTCCGACAGGGCAGGGCCGACACCGCGCAGGCGCCATTCCGGCGCGACCATCAGGTCGATGGCCCAAGAGGCCCGGCGGTGGCGGTCGCCGACCTTCAGGGCAAAGGGGATGCCGCCCTGCTGGCCGACGACTGCCCCGTTGCGCTTGCACAGCCAGAGCTGCGGTCCCTCATGCTCCCGTTCCGGCGGTTCCTCGAACAGCCACTGGAAATGGTCGGAACAGAGCTGGATCGCCTCGGCACCGAAATGCGCGCGCTGGAATGCCTCCAGAGCGGCGCGGTCGCCCGGTTCATACCGGGCGACGCCACGTTGCTTCCAGTCGATGACGCTCATGCCTCATCCCCGATGGACACCGGCTGCACCAGATGGGCATTGCGCAGGATGCGAGCGGAAGTGCGGCGCTTCGCGATGATGTCCTTGTAGACGCGGTGGACCTGGGGAACGGTCAGGTTCAGCGCTGCCGCCGCTTCTGCCTCGGTTGCGCCACGGCCGTAGGCGCAGAGCGCCATGTCCAGCTTGTCGTAGGGCAGGGCATAGTAGAATTCCTCCTGCGACTGCGGCAGCGTATAGGTGTCGGTGCTGGGCGACTGCGCCTGGATCTCCGCCGGCAGGCCGAGATAGGCTGCCATCTGGTAGACTTGCGACTTGTAGAGATGGGCGATCGGCTTGAGGTCGGCCAGACCGTCGCCGCCGCGCACGAAAAAGCCCAGTTCATACTCCAGCCGGTTCGGCGTGCCGAGCACCGCGTAGTTCAGCCGGTCGGCATGGGTGTATTCGACCGTCTTGCGGATGCGTTGCTTCAGGTTGGTGGCGGCGACCACGTCGAGATAGACGTCCACCGGCATGCGGCTGGTCTGGCGCTCGCCGTCCGGCGATTCGACGGTCAGCGAGAAGTAGTTGACGCGGTCGGCGTCCAGCAGGTTGCCCGCCAGCCCGATCTTCTGCTTCCAGCCCGGACCGAATTCCGGGAACAGCCGGCGGATGGCGTTGTCGCGCCGCTCGTAGCAGCCGAGCGCCTCCAGCGGGCCGGTGATGTTCTCCATGACGGGCGTGACGCCGAGATGCTCGCAGAGCAGGGTGCCGAGGCGGGTGCTCTTCGGCGAATTCTCCTTCTCCGGCATCAGGATGCACAGCACGCGCTCCGGCCCCAGCGCGCGGACGGCGAGGGTGGCACAGACCGAGCTGTCGATGCCGCCGGACACGCCGAGCACGATGCCCTGGCGGCGCAGATCATGGGCGACGATGCGTTGGATGGCGTCTTCGATCTCGCGCGCCGCGGCCGCGCAATCCAGATCCAGGGCCTTGGAGTCGAACGAGGTGAGGGCGTTCAGCATGGTCACGGTTCCCGATGGGGGTTGATGCATCGTCGGAAAAGCCGAGGCGGTCAGGCCGCGGTCGGTTGCGGCATGGCAGTTCGGGCATCGTCGACCCGATCCTCCAGCACATGAATTTCGGCACGGTCCAGGGCATTGCGCTGGTTGCGGATAAGCTGGGGAAGCTCGTCATGGACATAGTGGGCGAGCATCTGCAGGGTCAGCGTGCCGACCAGGGCCATCTCCTCCCGCTCGCCGGCCATGCGGCCATTCTGGCGGTGGGCCTTGTCGGCCAGTGCCGAAACGGCATCGGCATCGGTCAGGCCGTAGCGGGCGAGGGCCTCCGGCGATAGGAGGTCGCGGACATACTCCGGGGCGCCATCCCCGAACAGGGCGGTGGTCATCGGCGCGCGGTAGGGCTGCTTTGGCCGCTGGAAGATCTCGGCCGGCAGATGACGGGCTGCCAGGCGGCGCAGGGCCAGCTTGTCGCGCAGGCCCAGCATCTTCACCCGGTCGGGCAATGCGGCGCAGAGATCGTCCACCGCCGGGTCGAGGAAGGGGTAGCGGACCTCGATGCTGTTGGCCATGGCGACACGGTCGCCCTGGGCCGACAACAGATAGGGGGTCATGAAGGTGGCGATCTCCGCCCATTGGCTGCGGGCGAGCGGCGACCAGCGCGACCAGCCGTCGGGCAGGTGGGCGGCGACATGCGCCTCGAAGGCGGCATCGTCGGCGGTCGCCTGGACATCGGCGGACAGCAGGCGCTGCGACCAGGCGGTGTTCCGCCAGCGGGTGCGGTGGGCGTAGAAGGTCTCGCCGGTCTCCATCATCCCGCGCTTGAAGAAGGCCTGCCACAGCGGGCTGTCCTTCTGGCCGTTGACGGCGGCGAAGGGATGGACGCGGCCCAGCAGCTTCGGCCGGGCCTTGCTGTCGGGCTGCCGCGCCCAGAAGCGGCGGACCTTGTCCTCCTTGAAGATGTCGTAGCCGGCCAGCCACTCGTCGGCCCCTTCGCCCGACAGCACGACGCGGATGCCGCTTTCACGCACCAGACGCGACAGCAGGAACAGCGGGGCGGGGGCTGTGCGGACCAGCGGCGTTTCACCGTGTCGGATGACCTCTGGCAGAGCCGCCTGGATTCCTGCGG
>NZ_BADK01000154.1 GCF_000333595.1 Azospirillum sp. B506 | reverse complement strand
GCAGGATGCGCTGCGGCTGGCCGGCGACTGGCTGAGCGACGCCGGCTATGCCGTGGAGGAGGCCGCGCCGCCGGGCTTCGCCGAGATCGCCCGGCTGTGGATGGCGATGCTGGGCACCGAGATGCAGGGCCCGGCGATGCAGCAGGCGATGGCGCTCGCCGACGAGCCGCTGCGCCGGTCTCAGGCGCTGACCGCCACCCTGTCGCCCCACCTGTCGGCCGAGGAGATGCTGGCTGGCTTCACCGCCCGCGCCACCCACCAGCGGGCCTGGCAGCTGTTCTTCGAACGTTATCCGCTGCTGCTGATGCCGACCTCCTGGGCCATGCCCTTCCCGGTCGGCTACGACACCGTCGGCGAGGGCGAAGCGCTGGAGATCCTGCAGGCGCACAGCCCCTGCTGCGTCACGGCGTTTCTCGGCGTCCCGGCGATCTCGGTCCCGGTGGTGCGTGCGCCGCTGCCGGTCGGTATCCAGCTGGTGGGCGCCCGGTTCCGCGACGGGCTTTGCCTGACCGCCGCCGAAGCGCTCGGTCGGCGCATCGGTCCGATCCTGCCGATCGACCCGAAGGGACGGCGCGCATCCCGATAAATCCTGGCACGAACTAGTCATTTGACCTAGTTTCGGTTCCCTGCCGGCCGACCGCGCCGGAATGCCCGGTCCTGCGCGCGTTTCCCGTGCGCGGCCCGCGTCGACCAAGGAGGAAACCGAAGGTGTTACGGAGAGCGAAGAGTGAGGCCAAGCGCGAAACCATCCTGCAGGCGGCGATCACCGTCATCGCCAAGGAGGGCGTGCACGGCGCCACCACGCGCAAGATCGCGGCGGAAGCGGGAATCAATCTCGCGACCCTGCATTACCAGTTCGAAAGCAA
>NZ_BADK01000155.1 GCF_000333595.1 Azospirillum sp. B506 | reverse complement strand
CCGGTGCCCGCGACGACATGCCCCGCGCAGAGTATGAGCGCCACCTCGACCCTGCCCATCATGCCCACTGGAAAGCCAAGATTGTCGATGGCACCGGCCGGCGCCCCTTCCAGCACTGCCCAACCAGCGCCGCTCCCACCATCGAGGCCGACCTCAGCCATCAGCTCGATCGGCTGCGCGCCGTCGGCATCAAGGAAGCGGTGGCGGTCGACCTGACCAAACCAGAATTCGGCATCCCCGTCGTGCGTGTCGTCGTGCCGGGGCTGGAGGGAGCTGATGAGTCTCCCGATTATCTGCTGGGCGAGCGCGGCCTGAGCGCGCTCGGCAGCCAAGCCATGGAGACCGCAGCATGAGCGGCGTCTACGTCTTCCTCGGCCCTACCCTGCCGCGCGAGGATGCGGCGCTGGAGTTGGATGCCACCTATCTGCCTCCGGTCGCTCAGGGCGACGTTCTCCGTCTTTGCGCGGAGATGCCGACGGCCATCGGCATCATCGACGGCTTCTTCGAGAGCGTGCCTTCGGTCTGGCACAAGGAGATCCTCTACGCCATCCACGCCGGCATTCCGGTGTTCGGCGCTTCCAGCATGGGCGCCCTGCGCGCAGCAGAGCTGTATCCCTTCGGCATGGTCGGCGTCGGAGCCATCTTCGAGGCCTTCCGCGATGGGCGGCTGGAGGACGACGACGAGGTTGCGGTGATCCACGGTCCGGCCGAACTTGGCTACGCTTCCCTGTCCGAGGCCATGGTCAACATCCGCCGCACCATGTCCGATGCCGTCACCGACCGGGTGCTGAGCGCCGGGACAGCCCTGCGCCTGGAGTCGATCGCCAAGGAACTGCCCTACCGCGAGCGTGGCTACAGCCGGATGTTGCGGCTGGGTGGCGACATCGGCCTGCCGACCGCCGAGTTGTCGGCCTTTCGCAACTGGCTGCCACAAGGGCGCTTCGACCAGAAGCGCGAGGACGCCAAGGCGATGCTGCGGGTCATGGCGCGGCGGCTGGGCCGTCCGACGGGTGACGATACGGCGACGGAAGCCCGTTTCCATTTTGAACGGACCGTTTTGTGGGAGCGCGCCATGCGCGATGCGGCACCGCTCGCGATGTAAGCGCTTTTTGACTAGACTGGTCGCGCTGGAGTGGCGAGCGCCGCCAACCCGGCGCGAAACTGTGTCTGGACGGACGGATGAACGCGCCTATCGATGTCGCTGCGGTGCTGAGGCGCAACCGGCTGCTCGGAGAACTCGACGCCGGGCAGATGGCGGAAATGCTCAGGCTGGGCCGCGTTGTCCGCTTCGATGCCGACCAGATCATCTTCGATAAGGGCGACCCCGGCGACAGCCTGTTCGCCCTGCTGAAGGGACAGATAGCCATCCGCACCTCTTCGGCGGACGGCAAGACCATGCTGCTGAACATCCTAGAAGCCGGTGACGTCCTGGGCGAGATCGGGCTGATTGACGGTCGGGAACGGACGGCCGCCGCGGTGGCCCTGCGACCGGTCGATCTGTACCGGATCGACCGCATCGACTTCATTCCCTTTCTGGAACGCCACCCCCGGCTGTGCACCCGGATGATGGTCGTGCTGTGCGACCGGCTGCGCTGGGTGTCGGAGAATATCGAGGACGCCGTCTTTCACGATGTTCCCCGCCGGCTCGCCCGACGGTTGATTCTGCTGTCGGACAGTTACGGGCAGCAGACACCGGCAGGCTTGCGGCTGACGTTGCCGCTGTCGCAGGAAGCACTTGCCAACATGCTGGGCGTCACCCGTGAAATGGTCAACAAATGCCTCGGCGCCCTGCGCCGGACTGGCACAGTGACATATGCTAAAGGTTTTATCGTTATCAACGATCTGGCTCTGCTCAAGGACATGGCCGGCGACCCTGAGCGGGCTCCCTAGGGGGAATCCTTACCTGCCTAAAGTTTTGTTCCCAAAACCGGTTGTGGTCGCGTTATAGTGTGCATGCTTTGGGGGCAATCGCACGGGTAGCACGAGGGTTTAAGAGCATGTCGAGCGGTGGGAACAGCAAGTCTCGCATCGATCAATCCACAGGCGTCGCCTCTCTGGCATCCCGCACTTTGAAGTTGTCCGGGCGTGATGTTCCGATCCGATTGGAGCCGTCTTACTGGGAAGGGTTGGATGAGATCTGCCGGAGGGAAGACCTGACGGTAGATGAGCTGTGCGACGACGTACGTAACCGCATGGAACAGTTGGCACGGCGCTCTTCCCGATCAGGCGTCTCGCTGGCCAATGCCCTGCGCGTTTTCGTGGTCGGTTATTTCCGCCAGGCGGCAACCGAACGCGGCCATGCCCGTGCCGGTCATGGCCAAGGCCGTCCTTTCATCGCAACGCCTTTCGATGCGGTCCCGGTCTCCAGCGACAATTGACACAGCAGGAGCACCCCAGGGGCGGGCCGCTCGACCTGCCCCTTAGGCGCGCTACAGCGCCATGATACGAGCCGTTTTTATTGCGCCGTCCAGCCGCCATCCATCGTCAGAGCCGTACCGCGCATGTTGCCGGCGGCCTCGGAACAGAGAAACACCGCCAGTTCGCCCAGCTGTTCCGGCGTAACGAAGGATTTCGATGGTTGCTTTTCGCTCAACAGCTCGCGCCCAGCCTCTTCGACCGACAGGTTGCGCGAGGCGGCAAGCGCATCGATCTGCTTCTGTACCAGCGGCGTTAACACCCAACCTGGACAGATGGCGTTGCAGGTGATGTTGGTCTCCGCCAGTTCCAGCGCCGTCACCTTGGTCAGGCCGATCACGCCGTGCTTGCCGGCGACATAGGCCGACTTGTTGACCGACGCCACCAGCCCATGGACCGAGGCGATGTTGATGACCCGGCCCCAGGCGCGGGCCTTCATGCCGGGCAGAGCGGCACGCGTACCGTGGAAGACAGCAGACAGGTTGATGGCGATCACCGCGTCCCAGCGCTCCACCGGGAAAGCGTCGACCGGCGCCACATGCTGGATTCCCGCATTGTTGACCAAAACATCCAGCCGGCCATAGGCCGCCTCGGTGGCGGCGATCATCGCCTCGATTTCCTCAGGCTTCGACATATCGGCGCCGTTGTGGGCGACGCGCACGCCAAATTCCTTGGACAGCGACTGGCACAGCTCGGCGATGTGGCCCGCATCGCCGAAGCCATTCAGCATCAGGTCAGCGCCCTGGCCTGCCAACTGCCGTGCAATCCCAAGCCCGATCCCACTGGTGGACCCGGTGACGAGCGCAGCCTTCCCCTTCAGATTGGTCATTCTTCTTTATCCTTCGATCGGCATGGAACGGAGGTCCGGGGCGATGATCAGTTCACACCCGGTGTTGGCGATCACCTGCTCCACCGTGACACCGGGGGCGGTTTCCTTCAAGACGAGGCCAGCATCGGTCGGCTCGATGACGGCGAGGTCGGTCACCACCAGATCGACGCGGCGGACCGACGTCAGCGGCAGGGCGCAACGCTCGACGATCTTGGCTTCGCCCTTCGCGCTGTGCTGCATGGCGACGATCACCCGGCGGGCGCCTGTCACCAGATCCATCGCCCCGCCCATGCCCGGCACCATCTTGCCGGGCACCATCCAGTTGGCAAGACGCCCTTCACGGTCCACCTGCAGGCCGCCAAGCACGGTGACGTCCAGATGGCCGCCTCGGATCAGCCCGAAGGAGAAGGCGCTGTCGAAGGATGCCGCCCCAGGCAGCGCAGAGATCGGCGAGCCGCCGGCATCGGTCAGGTCGTGTC
>NZ_BADK01000156.1 GCF_000333595.1 Azospirillum sp. B506 | reverse complement strand
CTCATCAAGCCGATCTTTATCCGTTAGGTCCGAATCGAACCCGCACCTTTCTCATAGGCGGGAACGCTTGAAAAACCGCCGAAAACCGCCAGCGCGACACCGTGCCGCTGCCCGCCGTCCATTGTAGCTTTATTGGCAGATTTTCCGTATGACGTTTCATTGTGAATACTTGCGTAAACGGCCCGCCGGCGTTCATGGTGCCGGTCATGATCCCCGACTCGCTTACCTCGAACTCCCCGACAGAGGGGCGGACCGCCCCTGACCAGCCGACTGCGGGCCTGCTGACTGCGGGCCTGCTGACTGCGGACCGGCTGCGCGCCCGCGTGCTTCACCGGGACGCGCTGTGCTTCGTCATCGACAAGCCGGCCGGTCTGGCCGTCCACAAGGCCGGCCGCATCACCGACCATCTGGAGCTGTACCTGCCCCATCTGGCGGAACCCGGCGAGGAGCCGCCGAAGCTCGCCCACCGGTTGGACCGCGACACCGCCGGCTGCCTGGTGCTGGGCCGCACGCCCTGGGCGCTGAAGCGCTTCGGCCAGATGTTCGCCGCCGGCCATGTCGGGAAGACCTATTGGGCGGTGGCCGACGGCATCCCCGAATCCGACTCCGGCGTCATCGACCTGCCCCTGCTCAAGAAGATCGAGCCCAAATCCCCTCTTGGTGCGGCGCGGTCGTCCTGGACCATCCTGCCCGACCCGGCCGGCCAGCCGGCGGTGACCGAATACCGGGTGCTCGGCACCGGAAACGGCCGCTCCTGGCTGGAGCTGCGCCCGCGCACCGGCCGCACCCACCAGATCCGCGTCCACTGCGCCGCCATCGGCTGCCCGCTGCTGGGCGAACCCTTCTACGGCCCCGAACGCCGCCCGCCCGGCAACCTGCACCTGTTGTCCCGCTCCATCGCCTTCCGCATGGCCTTCGAATACGCCCCCGTCAGCGCTGTCGCCCCGGTGCCGGACCATATGCGGGACGCGCTGTCCGCCTGCGGCTGGCAAGGGGAGTGAAAGCGCGGTTTCCGAAAAAAAGGGGCTGCCGACCGGTTCGCGTCATGCCACCTGTTGTAAGGATCAACGTCCCCACAACAGACGGAGCATCAGGAATGGCACAGGCGGTCACCGACAACCGCGCGATGAACCGGTTCGAGCTGGCGGTCGGCACCCAGACGGTGTTCGCCGACTATCGCCGCAACGGCCGGACCCTGGTGATTTCCTATGTCGAAGCCCCACCCTCGCTGCGCGGCACCGGTGCCGCCGGCCGCCTGATGGAAGGCGTGGTGGAAACCGCCCGCACCGAAGGGCTGAAGATCGTCCCGCTGTGCGGCTATGCCGCGATGTGGATCCGCCGCAACCGGCACGACGACCTGCTGGCGTGAGAGCACTTTCGGCGCTGCGTGAAAGTTGGTGGCACTCCCTGTCGAGGATATACCCATGAGCAAGGTCCGTCGGCTCCTGCCGGGTGACGCGGAGGCATTCCGCTCGCTGCGCCTTGAAGCCCTGCATCGGCATCCGGATGCCTTCGGATCGAGCCATGCCGAGGAAAGTGGCAGCCCGCTCTCCAGCTTTGTGGACAGGATCGCGGGCGGATACATCGCCGGCGGCTTCGTCGACGGGCAACTGGACGCCACCGCCGGGCTGTTGATTCCCGCACAGGCCAAGTTGCGGCACAAGGGCATGCTCTGGGGCGTCTATGTCCGCGAGAACAGGCGGGGCAGCGGTCTTGCCGATGCGGTGATGGCCACCCTGCTCGCCCATGCCGCAGAGCGGGTCGAGCAAATCCATCTCTCCGTCGCGGTAACCAACCGGCGGGCCATCGGCTTTTACGAACGCCTGGGCTTCGAGCCGTTCGCGACGGAGCCGCGGGCGCTGAAGGTGGATGGGGCCTACATCGACGAGCTTCTGATGGTGAAGGTCATGCGCTGATCGGGCATCACCCCAGCTCGAAGCTCGTGCCCCCGAACAGCCGCCCCAGATCGGTCGCCGGTGCCGGCCCCAGATACATGCGTGCGGTTTCGAACTGCGGCGTCAACCCCAACTCCTCCGCCAGCCGCACCCCCGCCGCGTTCGGTTCCGGCACATCGAGGAACACCGGCCCGGCACCGGCCGCCCGTGCAAGCGCCAGCACCAGTTCCCGCGCAATCCCCCCATCGGCGGCATAGAGCGGGCCGATCCTGAAGCCGCTGTGGCAGGGCCTGATCACCCCGAAGCCGGCAACCGCGCCATCCCTCATTGCCGCCAGCGCCGTGGCGCCCGGCAGGGCGATCCAGTTGGCGAGAAAGCCCGGACGCGGCGCCGGGAACAGTTCGGCGTCCAGCGTGGTCAGCAGATCGAACGGCACCTTGCGCGCGTCCACCAGACCGGTTCCGCTCCCATCATGGTCCGGCAGGCTGCCGCCGAAACGGATGTTGCGGTGGGACAGGGCGAAGCCGGACTTCCGATAATTCTCCTGCTGCGCGACCACCCCGTCGAGGCCGACGGTGCAGCCCTCCAGATGACGCAGCCCAGCCTGCCACAGCCGCCAGCCGAAGCCGCGCCCGCGCGCCTCCGGCCGCACGATGTAGAAGCCGAGGAAGCCGAAATTCCCCGGATAACGGACGACGGAAAGCGAGGCCACCGGCTGCCCATCCAGCAGCCCGACCAGGAAGCCCGCCGGATCGACGGCATGGAAGGCGCCGGCATCCTGCAGTCCCGGGTTCCACCCCTCCGCCCGCGCCCAGTCCACCGCAAGATCCAACTCGGAGCGGCTCATCACGCGGATCCGATAGCCGTCCGTCCCCTGCGCCTCGTTGCGCTCCATCTCCGCCCCCTTCGCCATGTCCCGGCAGGAAGCGTAACCGTCGGCGTCGCCACAAGGCAATCCGCGGTGACCGTCGCCCTCTCCCGCCCGGGGAGAGGGAGCCATATGCGACCCGTTCATCCCGCGATTTTCACCCGCCCTTTCCCAACCGTCCCACAGCCATGATAGGAATACCATCCTGTCTATCAGCAGGAGTGGTCCTCATGCGCCGCCGGATGACGTTCACCCGATCTGCGTTTCCCATCAAGGGCTTCCCTCAGGATGAAACAATGGAACAGCCCCCGGCGTCTTGTTTCATGCTGTTTCAACCGTCCGGTCCGGCCCGCCCCCGCTGCCGCCCCACCGCCGGATGAAACGATGGAACAGTCGCCACAAACCTGTTCCACGCTGTTCCAAATGTCTCATCCGGCGCCCAGCCCCCGCCGACCGCGCGCCGTTGCTTTCGGAACGGGAGTGCGGTTAAGTCCCCGCCGGTTTCCGCTGATCCGCGTCGAGTTCATGCCCGTCGAGTCCCTGGACGCCACCGCGTCGCGCCCCGCCTCTCCGCCCTCCGCTCCCGGCCCGTCTCCCGCCGGACGCGGGGTCGATGCCGTGTTGCAGGGTGTGGCAGGGGCCGCTGCCCTGATGCTGGGGCCGCTGGCCGCGCTGGCCCCGCGCGGGCTGCCGGTCTGGGCGATCCTCATGCTCCTGCTGTCGCTCGCCGGCTTGATCCGGCGGGGTGCCTTCGGGCGCATCCTGCGTCTGACCCCGGCGGTCGCCGCGGTGGGGGCCTTCCTGCTGCTGGCCCTGGCCTCCTGCCTGTGGAGCCCGTCGGACCGCGCCCTGGCAACGGTGCTGGAGATCGGCTACATCGCGCTCGGCGCCCTGGCCGGCGGCGCCTGGATCGCCGGGCTGCCGGCTGCGGACGTGCGGCGGCTGGCCGGGCTGTTCCTGGCCGGCGGGCTGGCCGGCGGGTTGCTGTTCGCGGTGGAGGCGGCGCTGGACTTCCCGCTGAACCGCTGGTGGAACAGCGTGCCCGACGACCAGCTGCCCAACCTGCTGAACGGCAATGTGCCGAAGCGGACGGCAGCGCTGCTCTGCCTGCTGGTCTGGCCGGCCGCGCTGGCGGTGGACCGCTTCGGACGCAAGGCTCTCGCCCTGCTGGTGCCGGTCGGCTATGCGCTGGCCTGCCTGCCGCTGACCAGCCGGTCGGCCATGCTGGGCATCGCCGCCGGGCTGATCACGCTCGCCGCCGCCCGCGCGTCGGCCCGTTGGACCCGCCGCCTGTTCTCCGCCGTGGTCACCGCCGCCTTCCTCCTGGTGCTTCCGGCCGCCCTGCTGTTCTCCGGTCCGCTCGACCTCGACCATTCCAGCCTGCTGTTCCGCTCCGCCCAGCACCGGGTCGAGATCTGGGGCCATGCGGCGGAGCGGGCGCTGCGCACCCCCGTGTTCGGCCAGGGCATCGACGCCTCGCGCTCGCTGCCGCCCGAAGGCGCGGTGTCGGAGTTTTCGCCGATCGGCGACAGCCTGCTGCCGCTGCACCCGCACAACGCCTTCCTCCAGGTCTGGCTGGAAACCGGCGCGGTGGGTGCCACACTGGCTTTGGCCGTCCTGCTGATGCTGCTGGCCGCCACCGCCCGGCTCGACCGCCGCGACCAGCCCTTCGCGCTCGCCCTGTTCGCAACCGCACTGGCGATGGGCAGCACCGCCTACGGCATCTGGCAGCCCTGGTGGATGGCGGGCTTCCTGTCCGCCGCGCTGATGCTGCGGCTGGCGACCGGTATCGGGGACAAGACACGATGAGCAAGCGACCGCTCCGCATCCTGGTCATCAAGCTGGGCGCCTTCGGCGACTTCTTCCTGGCCCAGACCGCCTTCGCCGCCATCCGCCGCCACCATGCCGGCGACCGCGTGACACTGCTGACCCTGCCCTCGCTGGCTCCGCTCGCCCGGATGAGCGGCCTGTTCGACGAGGTGCTGGAGGACCCGCGCGAGCGGTCGCTGTCGGCCTATCTGGCGATCCGCCGCGCCCTGCGCGCCCACCGCTTCGACCGCGTCTACGATCTCCAGGCGCAGACCCGCACCGACCTCTATCACCGGCTGCTGTTTCCCGGCCCATGGCCGGAATGGTCGGGCACCGCCCATGGCGCCTCGCATCCCGACCGCTATGAAGGCCGGCGCAAGGTGCCGGTGCGCGACCGCTATGTCCGCCAGCTCGCCCCCTTCGGCATCGTCCCGGACAAGACTCCGGACCTGTCCTGGCTCGACGCCGACATTTCCAAATTCGGGCTGCCTCAGCGCTTCGCCCTGCTGGTCCCCGGCTCCTCGCCGGGACGGCCGGACAAGCGCTGGCCGGTCCGCCGCTATGCCGAGGTGGCGGCGGCGCTGGCCGGGCGCGGCATCGTGCCGGCGGTGATCGGCACCGGCATCGAGCGCGACCTCGCCCGCAGCATCGCCGACACCTGCCCGCAGACAGTCGACCTCACCGACCGGACCAGCGTGCCGGAACTGGGCGGGCTGGCCCGCCGGGCCTGGGGAGCCGTCGGCAACGACACCGGCCCGACCCACCTGATCGCCGCGGTCGGCTGTCCCACGGTGGCGGTCTTCTCCGACGCCTCCAATCCGATCCACAGCACCGGACCGCGCGTGCTGATCCACCACCACCCCGACTTCAACGAGATCGACAGCGCCGGCGTGGTCGAGGCGCTCGACCGTGCGCGGGAGATGGGAGGCGGCTAACGGCAGAAAGGAAACGGCGCCACCTTGGGCATGTAGATCGGGATCCACTCGCAATGGGTCACCGGGTTGGGCAGCTTGCGGGTCTCGATGATCGGCCAGGCATGGGCGGCGACCACCACCAGCGCCACGCCCCCCAGGATCCAGCGCCGCGGCTTCGACCGGTCGAGCAACCCCGGCATCCGCGCCAGCACCCAGGCCGCCGACAGGATCGCCAGCGGGTCGGTGTAGGCGGCATAGGCGCGCTGGAAGCCGCGCAGCGAGAACAGCGACTCCAGCCCCCAGGCGACCAGCAGCAGGAACAGCGCCTGCACGGCTGCCAGCCTTTCGCCCCGCCGCCACAGCACCACCGCCCCGGCGAGCGCGAACCACTCCACGATGATGGTCTGCGGAATGTTGTCGGGGTGCAGGACGATGGTGCGGATCGCCAGGGTCCGGCCGATGCCGGCCAGCAGCAGTCCAAGCGTCCCCTGCCCCACCACATTCCCCTGGCCCTGCAACTCCGCCCCATGCCGCCAGGAGGAGAAGACGAACATGTGCTCGACGAAGTTCGCCACGGCGATGGCGTTCTGCTCGTTCCAGCGGATGTCGAGCGCCAGCAGACCGGCCGCCAGCCCCAGCAGCACCGCCGCGGCCCCGGCCACCGCACGGGCCGTCGGCACACGGTGGACCGCCGCATGGACCAGGATGCCGACCAGCACCCATCCGGCGACGATGGCCTGATAGCCGCCGCCCGACAAACTCCCAACGGGGGTATAGGGATAGACCGCTCGCCCCCAGCCGGCCAGCCCGGCCTGGATCAGCCCGAAGGCCGGCACCGCCGCCACGGCCGCCAGCAGCCCGGCCAGGGCGGCAATGCCCCAGGCGGCTCCAGCCGCGCGCTCCGGCTCCGCCCGCCGCCCGAACAGGATCGCCGCCACCGGCAGGCCCATCGCCAGGAAAACCGCCTGCACCTTGGTCAACATGGCCAGCCCGACCAGCAGCCCCCCCAGCGCCAGCTGCACCAGCGAAGCGCCGCCGCACGGCTTGCCCTCCGCCGGCCGCACCGCCCGCAGGACCATCAGCAGTCCCAGCACGACGAACCCTGCCGACAGCAGGTCGGTGCGCATCTGCCGGCCCTGCGCCGTCAGCCCGACGCCGAAGGCGAGCAGGATCCCGGCCAGAAGCGCCACCCGCCGGTCGCCCACCAGCCCGCGCAGCAGCGTGGCATAGCCGACGGCGAAGGCAGCGGTCAGCAGGATCGACAGCGCGCGCCCGGCCTGGACCAGCGACTGCCACACGGCTTCGGTCGCCGCCACGTCGCCGCCCGGAGGCAGGGCCGACAGGCTGGCGACCGGCAGCAGCCCGACCGCATGCAGCAGCCGGTACCAGAGGTCGATCACCAGGAAATAGCCATAGCCGGGATGGTCGAAATACTCCTGCGGCAACCCGTCGCCGAACAGCAGCCCGTGATAGGCCAGCACCAGATCCTGATCCGCATGCACCCAGTAGGGCAGCCGGAACCCGACCAGCAGGACCGACAGGGCCATCGCCGCCGCCAACCCCACGCACAGCAGCCACCAGGGTGCCGCCGCAATGCGGTCGAGCAGGGAGGGACGGGCGACGGAGGGTGCAGGCGTCATGATTTGTGCCGCTCACGGTTCAGGTCGACGGGCGCCTTGTGGCATGGAATGCAGACGGTTGGGAACCATCTCCCGATCCCGATGGGAACCAGTCCGATTCTGCGGTGTTGCCCTGGTCGAACGGCGGAGTCGCGGGTCTCCGCCTCTTTCGTGGTGCCTCGCACGAATGGCTTTGCAACGTTGGCGGGTCGCTGCCACAAAATACGGTATGGCAGGCAGGCCGCGCAGACAAATGCCGGACAGACAAATGGGGAACTCGATGGCCGATACCGACGATATCCAGGAGCGTATCCGACGCCGTGCCCATGAGTTGTGGGAGAGCGAGGGCCGTCCGCACGGTCGCGACTCCGACCATTGGACCCAGGCCGAGGCGGAAGTCCGCGGCGGCGGCGCGCTGGAGCCGACCGGCAAGGTCGCCGGGTCGCACAAGAAGCCCCCGGTCTCCAAGGTCACCGCCAAGGTTGCCGGCAAGAGCACCCGCGCCGCTGCCGAATCCCTGTCGGAGGTTGCCGGCAGTCCAGCGGTCAGCGCCAAATCCGAAGCCGCCAAGCCCGCGAAGACAAAGCCGGCCGCTTCCAAGACAAAGGCCGATGCCACGCCGGCCGAAGAGGCCGCCTCAGCGAAGACACCTGCAAAAGCCGCTCCCAAGACCACCGCAAAGTCGACGGCCGCCAAATCCCCGGCCGCGAAGCCTCCGCGCAGCACGAAGAAGGACGGCGGCAAGAGCGCCACAGCCGGCTGACCTCAGCCTTCGCCATCGGAACCCTGCGACCCCGGAGCCGGTTGTCAGGTCATCCCTGCAATCTTCTCCGGAGGACCAGTCATGGCCAGCATGCCGTCGATGGACAACTGTATCCGCAACTGTACCGACTGCCACACCATCTGTCTGGAAACCGTGGCGCATTGCCTGACCGAGGGCGGTGCGCATGCGGAGGCCGGGCATATCCGCCTGATGCTGGATTGCGTCGATGTCTGCCGCACCAGTGCCGACTTCATGCTCCGCGGCTCCCGCTTCCATCACCTAACCTGCGGCGTCTGCGCCGAGATCTGCGCGGCCTGCGCCGAACAGTGCGACCGCATGGCCGACGACGCGATGATGAGGCGCTGTGCCGAGATGTGCCGCCGTTGCGCCGAAAGCTGCCGGGCAATGTCGGAAATGTCCGCCTGATCGGGCCGCCTCGATCGAGGCAGCGCCTACTCCATCACCGCCGCGTCCTCCGGGGCCGGGGCTCCCGCCTTCGGCCGCCGGAGCAGCAGCAGCATGGGGATGACGAGAAGCGCGACATACATCATCAGCTTGAAGTCGTCGATGTAGGCGATCATCGCCGCCTGCTGGGTGACTTGGGCGTTCAGCATCGCCAAGGCCTCGGGCGTGTCGGTCACCTGCTCCGTCATCATCGGCGAGAAGGGCGTCAGGTGTGCGGCGAGGCTGGCGTGATTGACCTGGGTGTTCTGCGACAGCAAGGTCATCACCACCGAGATGCCGACGCTGCTGCCCAGGTTGCGGACCAGACTGAACAAGCTGGCGGCATCGGTGCGCAGCCGCGGCTCCAGCGTGGCGAAAGCGATGGTGCTGAGCGGGACGAACACCAGACCCAAGCCAAGCCCCTGCACCACGCCGCTGACGATGACTGGCTCGCGGTCCATCACGATGGTGAAGCCGGTCATGGACCACAACGACCAACTGGTCAGCAGAACACCGGCCAGGATCAGCAGGCGGGCGTCCACCTTTCGCACCAGCCGGCCGACCGCCAGCATCGAGATCATCGTGCCGACTCCGCGCGGCGCCAGCACCAGCCCGGTGGTCACCGTCGGGTAACCCAACAGATTCTGCAGCATCGGTGGCAGCAGCGCCATGGTCGCCAGCAGGATCACACCAATCACGAAGATCAGGATGAGCCCAGTGACGAAGTTGCGGTCGCGCAGCAGCGCCGGGTCGATAAAGGGTTCGGTTTTCGTGTTGCCGTGGGCGGTGGCGATGTGGATGGCGAAGACCCAGAAGGCGCAGGCGGCCAGCGCCGTCTCGATCCAGATCTCGGTCGCACCGAACCAGTCCAGCTGTTCGCCACGGTCCAGCAGCATCTGGAAGGCGCCGACCGCCAGCCCCAGCATGGCGAAGCCGAAGACGTCGAAGCTGCGGAGGCGCCCCTTGGTCTCGTGCAGGAAGACCAGCATGCCGAAGAAGGCCAGCAGCCCGACCGGCAGGTTGATGTAGAAGACCCAACGCCAGCTGAAGCTGTCGGTCAGCCACCCACCAAGAGTCGGGCCGGCGATGGGGCCGACCATGATGCCGGCTCCCCACAGGGCCATCGCCTGCCCGTGCCGCTCCTTCGGATTGATGTCCAGCAGCACCGACTGCGACAGCGGCACCAGCGCCGCACCGAAGATGCCCTGCACCAGCCGGAAGGCAACCATCTGGGTCAGGCTGCCCGCCAACCCGCACAATACGGAGGCCGCCGTAAAGCCTGCCACTGCGATCAGGAATAGCCGCTTGCGCCCGAACCGGTCCGCCATCCAGCCGGTGGCCGGCGTCGCGATGGCCGCGGCGACGATGTAGGAGGTCAGCACCCAGGTGATGGTGTCCTGCGCCGCCCCCAGGCTGCCCTGCATGCTCGGTAAGGCGACATTGGCGATGGTGGTGTCCAGCACCTGCATGATGGTGGCAAGCATGATCGACACGGTGATCATGCCGCGGTGCTTCACCTCATGCGGGGCTGCGGTTGTTTGGCTGGCGACCATAGCTGTGCCTGCGGATAAATGGGAAACGGATGGCCCTACCGGATCGCTGCGAGTGCGTTGCCGACGGCGCCCGGCAGTGGCCGGCTGTACTTGGTGTCGACCTCCACCTCGGCGCTCAGGCCGGTGCGCAGCGGCACCGGATCGCCGCCAGTCCGGTTGCCTTCCATCCCGTCGATGCGCAGACGGACCGGCACGCGCTGCACCACCTTCACCCAATTGCCGGTGGCGTTCTGGGCGGGCAGGACGGAGAATTCCGAACCGGTGCCGGCACCGATGCTTTCGACATGGGCGGTCAGGGTACGGCCGGAGTAGGCATCCAGCACCACGGTCGCTGTCTGGCCGACCGCCATATGGGTCAGGTCGGTTTCCTTGAAGTTGGCTTCGACCCAGCTCGACCCGCTCATCACCACACTGACCGCCGACAGGCCGACCGAGGCGTATTGCCCGACCAGCAACCGGTCGGTCTGGCTGACCACGCCATCGGCCGGCGCCGTCACCACCGTGTGGTCCAGGTCGCGTTGCGCGGATGCCTTCTTCGCCAACGCCTCCAGCACCGTCGGATGGCGGTCGGTCGGAATGTCGGGATTGCCGCCCAGCGCGGCACGGGCACTGACCACAGCCTGCTTTTCCGTATTCAGATCCTGTTGGGCGGCCATCAGGTCATGGCGCACCGAATCGTAGGTGGCCCGCGCGGCGACGCCAGTCTTCAACAGATCCTGCTGACGCAGGAACTCGCGCTGTTCGAAGGAAACCTTCTCTTCCGCTGCGGCCTGCTTGGCTTGGGCCTCACCCAAATCGGCACGCAACTGCTCCACCTTCAAACGGGCTGAGGCCAGTGCCGCGTCCGCTTGCTGCAGAGCCAACCGATAGGGTTCATCGTCGATGCGGAACAGCAGGTCGCCGCGACGGACAGGCTGGTTCTCATGCACCGCCACCTCGACGATGCGGCCGGAGATGTCCGGGCTGATCGTCACCTTGTCCTGCTGGACATAGGCGTTGTCGGTCGAGACATAGCGCCCGCCCACGACATACTCGTAGCTGCCGCCGACCGCCACCAGCAGCGGCAGGGCGGCCATCAGCAGCCAGCGGCGCCAGCGCGTCCGGCGGGCAGGCTTGGCGGCGTCAGGGCGGGAATCGGCATCGCGGTCGGTTACGGCGGTCATGGCGGTCAGGTCCGGGAAAAGGGCGGAATGCGTCAGGCTTTGGCTGCGATTTTTTCAGGCGCGATTTTCTCGGCCGGATCTGGCCGACGGTCGGACAGGTTGGCGCGCATGTGGGCCAGCATTTCGACCAGCCTGGTTTCAGCATCGGGCGGCAGGCCGGCCAAAGCCTCCGCATAGAGCCCGGTGGCAAGCGCCCTGCCCTTCTCCAGCACGGCATGCGCCTTGGCCGTGAGATGCGGCAGCCGGGCGCGTCGGTCGGTCGGGTCGATGCGGCGCTCGATCCAGCCGCCCTCCTCCATGCGGTCGATCTGTCGACAGAGTGTGATCGGCTCGATCTCCAGCAGGTCGGCCAGCGTCGTCTGCTTGATCCCCTCGTTCCGCGCCAATGTGGCGATCACCGACCATTGGGCGCGGGTCAGACCGAGATGGCGCGCGCGCTGGTCGAAACGGACGCGCATCAGGCGTGCCGTGTCGGTCAGGACGGCGCCCAAACTCATGGAATGAGCATTCATGGAGCGGCTTTCGGCAGGGGAGGACATCGGCACACCATAAGCTAGCTTATCAGTTTTACTGAACTAATAAGCGTGCTTATCATTGGCAATCTTCGCTGCATGCATGGCAGGGCCACGCCACTGTCGCGCCTCTGGCGTCCTCGACGGGATCGCGCCTCTGGCGCACGCGACAGGAGATTGCTAAGGTGCCCACCCGTTTCGTTCCATTCCTTTCGCCAACTCGCCCGAATCGACCAGCTGAGGACCGATCCATGCCGCACTACCGTTCCCGCACCTCCACCCACGGTCGCAATATGGCGGGCGCGCGCGGCCTGTGGCGGGCGACCGGCATGAAGGATGGCGATTTTGGCAAGCCGATCATCGCCATCGCCAACTCCTTCACCCAGTTCGTTCCCGGCCACGTCCATCTGAAGGATCTGGGCCAGCTGGTCGCCCGTGAGATCGAGAAGGCCGGCGGCGTGGCGAAGGAGTTCAACACCATCGCGGTGGATGACGGCATCGCCATGGGTCATGGCGGCATGCTCTACAGCCTGCCCTCGCGCGAGCTGATCGCCGACGCGGTGGAGTACATGGCGAACGCCCACTGCGCCGACGCCCTGGTCTGCATCTCCAACTGCGACAAGATCACGCCCGGTATGCTGATGGCCGCCATGCGGCTGAACATCCCGGCGGTCTTTGTCTCCGGCGGCCCGATGGAGGCCGGCAAGGTCAAGTGGCGCGGCAAAGTGAAGTCGGTCGATTTGATCGACGCCATGGTCGCCGCCGCCGACCCCACCGTCTCCGACGAGGAGGCGGCGGAGATGGAACGTGGCTCCTGCCCGACCTGCGGTTCCTGCTCCGGCATGTTCACCGCCAACTCGATGAACTGCCTGACCGAGGCGCTGGGCCTGTCGCTGCCGGGCAACGGCACCATCCTGGCGACCCATGCCGATCGCAAGGAGCTGTTCCTCGCCGCCGGCCGGATGGCGGTCGACCTCTGCCGCCGCTGGTACCAGGAAGAGGATGCCACCGCCCTGCCGCGCGGCATCGCCACCAAGGAAGCATTCGAAAACGCGATGACTCTGGACATCGCCATGGGCGGTTCGACCAACACCGTCCTGCACATCCTGGCGGCGGCGCAGGAGGGCGGCATCGATTTCACCATGGCCGACATCGACCGGCTGTCGCGCCGCGTCCCCAACGTCTGCAAGGTCGCCCCTGCGGTGGCGGACGTCCATATCGAGGATGTGCACCGCGCCGGTGGCATCTTCGGCATCCTGGGCGAACTGGATCGTGCCGGCCTGCTGAACCGCGAGACTCCGACAGTCCATGCCCCGTCACTCGGCGAGGCGCTGGACCGTTGGGACGTGATGCGCACCCAGGACCAATCCGTCCACACCCTCTATCGTGCTGCGCCCGGCGGCATCCCGACCGTCGTGCCGTTCAGCCAGGAGCGCCGCTGGCCGGAGTTGGACCTGGACCGCGAAAAGGGTGTGATCCGCAAGGCCGAGAACGCCTTCAGCCAGGACGGCGGCCTCGCCGTGCTCTACGGCAACATCGCGGAGAATGGCTGCATCGTGAAGACCGCGGGCGTCGATGCCTCCAACCTCATCTTCGCAGGCCCCGCCCGCGTGTTCGAAAGCCAGGACGACGCTGTCGCTGGCATCCTGGGCGACGTGGTCAAAGCGGGCGAGGTGGTGGTCATCCGTTATGAGGGTCCGCGCGGCGGCCCCGGCATGCAGGAAATGCTGTACCCGACCAGCTACCTGAAATCGAAGGGGCTGGGCAAGGCCTGCGCACTGGTCACCGACGGCCGCTTCTCCGGCGGCACGTCGGGCCTGTCGATCGGCCACGTCTCACCGGAAGCGGCACAGGGTGGCGCCATCGGCTTGGTGCAGGACGGCGACCGCATCGAGATAGACATCCCCAACCGCATCATCCGCCTCGCCGTCGACGACCAGGAGATGCAGCGCCGCCGCGATGCGATGAACGCCAAGGGCATGGATGCCTGGAAGCCGGTTGCCCGCGACCGCATGGTTACCCCGGCTCTGCGTGCCTATGCCGCAATGACGACCAGCGCCGACCGTGGCGCTGTGCGCGATGTGTCCCAGGTGGAGAATATTGCACTCCGACGTTGAACCCGGTCGAGCTGACCGGCTTGGATCGCAGATGCGGTCAGGCATAGTGCACATTCACCACAAGTAACAATAAAAGCGCTGCGCAAGTCACGGCGCTTTTATTGCTCGAATTTGCATACGGGGATATGCCAGTTTCCGCCTGCGCGAAAATCTTCGGTCGATGCATCGCTCAGATGTTCGCAAAATTCGAAATGCATGCTCTAATATGTCAACGCGAATTCCGCGAGGGGGGCGGACATGGCGGACACCATGTTGGGCACAGCGACCGACGAAGGCCGTCCCTGGCAGGAGGCATCACGCCTGCCAGGCGATAAACCGCGTGAACGCAAGGTTGTGACGGCGATGTTCGTCGACATCGTCCGCTCATCCGCCATGGTGGCCGGCCGCGATCCGGAAGATGCTGACGACCTTCTTCTCTCGATCCTGAACCGTGTGACGGAGGCGGTGCCGCGATTCGAAGGCACAGTGACCCAGATGCTTGGTGACGGCTTCCTCGCGACCTTCGGCGCCCCCGGCGCCAAGGAGGACCATGCGCTTCGCGCCTGCCTTGCCGCCCAGGACATCCTGAGCGCCACCCGCGACGAACAGGGACGGCCGCTCTTCCAAATTCGCATCGGAATCAGTTCGGGTGACGTGGTTGCCCATGTGGTTACCAATGGCCTATGGACCGACTATCGCGCCGTCGGTGAATGCGTGCATATGGCAGCCAAGCTGCAGCAGCGTGCCGCCTCGGACTCCGCCCAGCTCAGCCGCGATACGTTGGACCTGATACCGGTGGGCGTGGCGGTGCGTCCGATGGGAAGCCTGCGCCTGTCCGACGAGGTCGAGCCGATGCCGGCCTTCCTGCTTGACGGAGCCCGTGCCGTCCGCCGAACCGCCACAGACATGCTTTCCGCCACTGACGCACCATATGTCGGGCGGGAGCAGGAGGTGGCCACCCTCTTCGCCATCGCCGATATGGTGGAGGCCGGGAAGCCGACCCAGCTTCTATTGCGGGGCGACGCGGGCATTGGCAAATCGCGCCTGGTTGGAGAGTTCCTGCGCGATCCGCGCAGCCGGCGCTGGACTCTGCTGCAATGGCCCCAGATGCCGATCCGCAGATTGGCCGATCCAGACGATCTGGAAGCGGTTGCGCTGAGTCTTGCCGAACAGGTGGCCGGCTGCGCCTGCGAGGAAGGTATCGGCTGGGTCTGCGAAGCCGCGCGCCGCCGATCCGGTTCGCTGTCGGGCGACGCAGTGTCCGCGCTGTTCGGCCGACCGGGGTTGGATCCGCTGTGGGGCGGACTGGACGCGGCGCAACGCCTGTCACTGGGCATCGAAGGGTTGGTCGGAGCGACACTGGAATTGGCAGCCACGGTCGAAGCCGGCAACGGAAATGGCACAGAAAGCGGCGCAGTCGGACGGCCCCTGCTGGTGCTGGTGGAGGACGCGCATTGGGCCCGTCCGGTGATGGTGCGGCTGCTGGACCGGCTGGCGGAAGCGCTGCCGGGTTCGGGCTCCCGCCTGCTGCTGCTCGCCACCCGGCGCCCCCCGCCGCTGGGCCCCGAGTCGCGGGAGCAAGGCTGGAGCGGCAGGCCGGACGGGCGGCGCATCGATCTGGGGATGCTGTCCTCCGATCAGGTTCAAAGCTTCCTGGCGCACTGGCTCGGTCCGGACTGGTCACTGGTGGAGTTGAAGGCCCAGGTTGCCAGCCGCTGCCAGGGTGTTCCGCTCTATCTGGAGGAGGTTCTGCGCACGCTGGAGGCGTCGAACGCCATCGAAGGCACACCGGGCGCCTACCGGCTCATCGACCCGCTTGTCGTGCATAAACTGCCGCGCACTCTGCATGCCCTGCTGGCCGAGCGTATGGATCTGATGACCCTGGAACGGCGCCGGCTGCTGATGAATGCCGCCGTAATTGGAACGACTTTCGACGTCGGTCTGCTACAGGCGCTGACCGGACTGTCCACGCCGATCCTGTCCGACACTCTGGCATATCTGGAACGCGCCGGCTTTCTGCTACGCACCCGCCTGCTACCCAATCTTGAATATTCCTTCAAGCATGCGCTGATCCAGGAAGTCGCCTACGCCACCCTGACCAAGTCCGACCGCCGGGCGCTGCACGCCCGCGTGCTGGAAGCGCTGCGCCATCGTCGGGACCACGACCTGCCCAACCGCCTGGACCTGCTTGCCCATCATGCCTTCATGGCGGAGAACTGGCCAGCCGCGCACCTGTTCGGCCGCCGTGCAGGCGTAAGAGCGGAATTGCGCTCCCGCCTGGAGGATGCGAGCCGTCATTATCGGAACGCTCTGACCGCACTGGATCACTGCCTGGACACGCCACGCAACCGACTGCGGCGGATCGACGCCTCCATTGCCTTGGCACGCGCCAATCTTCCGCGCGGCCTGACCGACTCGAATGACCTGCTTGAAGAAGCCCGGAAACTGGCTCTGTCGACCTCAGATTCACGGAGATATGCAAGAGCGTCGTCGATGCTGGCCGCCATCGAATGGCCACATGGTCACATAGACCGAGCGATCGAGTTCAGCCAGCAAGGTTTGCAGGCAGATGACGGAAGCTTCGATCTGAACACCCGTATTCAGCTGCTTAGTCGGCTCGGTGGAATTTATACCGAGAAAGGTCATTTTACCAAAGGCCGAGACATTTTGCAGACGGCGCGTCATCTACTTGCAACGGATCGGAAACTTGAAAGGTTCGGCCTTGCTGTCATCGGCAAGGTTGGAGTCTGTGCAAATCTTGCTCGCAGCTATGCTGAAATTGGACAATCCCATGAAGCAATTTCAACTGCATCAGAAGCCGTAGAAGCAGCAGAAAACAGCTTTCACAATTTCTCCAAGCTTTTTGCCTATGAGCATATTGGTTGGTCTTATCTATTGGTAGATCGACCGGAAAACGCTATGCCCTATCTATCTATGGCGCATGATTTGTGTGAAGTCACAAAATCGAAATTGCACAAGGCTTTCTTGATTGGTGCAATTGCCTATGCACATGCTCTAATCGGTCACGTAGAACGCAGTATGGAGCTTTTCTCCCAAGCACTTCTATTCGCTCAGCAAGAGCAAGCATGTGCATACCTGAACCAAGTTCATGTATGGTTTGGTGAAACATGCCTGCTCACGGGGAATCCGCATAAGGCACGTCAATATGCATTCCTTGTCCAAAAGTCTGCAGAAAAAACCGGTCGGATAGGTTATTCAGTAAAAGCGACCGCACTTGATGCACAAGCCTCTTTTGTAATTAATCGCGGGGACAATCGGTCTTGCGAGTACTTAAAGCAGTCCGAACAGATTGCTTTAAGCCTATCCATGACGCGCGTTGCCGCTCGCTGTGCGCGTCTGCGCTCCTCAGAAGTAAGTGGCGATCATTCATTCAGACTAGACGAATATTTTCTATCTTCTGTTAAAACCTTTTAGAGACTTTCCGCTTGCCTGTAATAATCGAGTACAAAATTGCGTATTGCGCTTGTTAACGGGGTATCGGGAGACCGTAAAGCATCTACTTCAATGCATAAATCATGAACAGGACGGCGTTCTTTTTGCGCGATGTCGTCCAGCCCGCTCCAGACTGCATTTTCTAGACGAAGACGTGCACGCCGGTTCTGCAGCGGAATCGTACGAGAAACCACAGCAGGCCAAGTCATCAAGACGCCGATATTAATAATACTCGACATGGACTCGGGAGCCTTTTTTTGAATGAACATTAGGCTACTCCCCTGTGAACTGTACGGAAGCGGTCTGCGCGGCATAACGCCAATTTCAAATTCATCTACACCTCGGCTGAATCTGGCACTGTGAAATTTTTCACAGCGGAACCCCCCTCCGAATGTGAAGAGTTCAGTCGTCATCTCACACCCGAAGGATAAAATTCATGAACGTTTCGATTTCCCAGACTTCCATGATCCGTGGCGCCGATGGGCGTCTGTATGCCGTTACCGCCCATGGCGTGTCTGAAGTCGCCGACAGCGCCATCGCCACCGCCCGCACCCACATCCGCTCCGGCGACCGTGCTGGCTTCCAGTCTGCCGACCACGAAGCGGCCCGCGTCATGATCACCCCGGGCGCCTGATCGGGTTCCCGGTTTCAGTTCTTCGGACCGTGGCCACCAGCACCGGCAAGTGCTGACCGGCCACGGACCCGGGAACGAGCCATATCCTCTCGATTTCCTCCGCCCCGGATACGCTGCGATGCCCTTCGATCTGCTCGATGTCAGAGCCTCCGCTTCGGATGCGGTGAAGGCCCATACGGTCGGCACCCACCGGGTCATGGCGCCCGAACAGACCCTGGCGCGGGCCGCCCCGTTCCTGCCGATTATGGGGATCACCCGGGTCGCAAACGTCACCGGGCTGGATGCCGTGGGTATTCCAGTGGTGATGGTGACGCGGCCCAACTCGCGATCCATCTCGGTATCGCAGGGCAAGGGGGTAACGCTCGCCGCCGCCAAGGCGTCGGGCGTCATGGAATCGATCGAGAGTTACCACGCCGAACGGATCACCCTACCGCTGAAGTTCGCCAGCTTCGAGGAGTTGCGCTGGACCCATCCGGTGGTAGACGTCGACCGCCTGCCGCGGCTGTCGACCGGTAGCTTCAATCCTCACAGCCCCATCCTCTGGATCGAGGGGCAGGATTTGCTGAACGGCGGCCCGAAATGGGTGCCATTCGAGATGGTCCACCTGAATTTCACCGTGCCCATGGCTCCCGGCCAAGGCGCCTTCCTGGCCGGTTCCAATGGGCTGGCGTCGGGCAACCACAAAGTGGAAGCGATCAGCCATGCCATCACCGAACTGGTGGAGCGCGACGCGACCACTCTGTGGCGCCTACAGGGTCCGGCGGCCCAGGCGGCGACCCGCATCGATCTGGACAGCATCGACGATCCGGTCTGCCGCTCGTTGATCGACCGCTTCGAGGCGGCCGGTGTCGCAGTCGGTGTGTGGGAGACCACCAGTGACG
>NZ_BADK01000157.1 GCF_000333595.1 Azospirillum sp. B506 | reverse complement strand
CGCGAGAGCTCGAACTCCGCCGCGACCCCGTCCGCCTGACCGTCGCCCTGCTCGGCACGGTGCTGCTGATGCTGGTCTTCGGCTTCGGCATCACCATGGACGTCGAGAACCTGACCTTCGCCGTGCTTGACCACGACCGCTCGCCCGAGAGCCGCGCCTATATCGAACAGTTCGACGGCTCGCGCAGCTTCCGCGCCACGCCACCTGCCGCGGACGCCCGCGACTTGGCATTGCGCCTGCAACGCGGCGAGGCGTCGCTGACCATCGAGATTCCCGAAGGCTTCGGCCGCGACCTCCGCCGTGGCCGCGTCCCGGAAGTGGCGGTCCGCATCGACGGCGCCATGCCCTTCCGGGCGGAGACCATCCAGGGCTATGTCTCCAGCCTGCACCAGCGCTTCATCCAGGATGCAGCCACCGCCTCGGGCGTCGCCCTGCCCGCGTCACCGGCTACGCTGGAGATGCGTTACCGGTACAACCAGGCCTTCCGCAGCCTCGACGCCATGGTCCCCGCCACCATCGGCCTGCTGCTGGTCTTCATCCCCGCCATCCTCGCCGCGCTGGGCGTGGTGCGGGAGAAGGAACTCGGCTCGATCACCAACCTCTACGTCACCCCGGTGACGCGGCTGGAATTCCTGCTGGGCAAGCAGCTGCCCTATATCGGGCTCGCCGCCTTCAACCTTCTGCTGATGGTCGCCATGGCCGTCACCCTCTTCGGCGTGCCGGTGAAGGGTAGCCTGTTGGGGCTGCTGCTGGGCGGGCTGGTCTATGTGGTGGCGACCACGGCGCTGGGCTTGCTGATCTCCGTCTTCACCGCGACCCAGACGGCGGCGGTGTTCGGCACCGCCATCGTCACCATGCTGCCGGCGACCCAGTTCTCCGGCATGCTGCAACCGGTCTCCACCCTGGAAGGCGGGGCGTGGCTGTTCGGCACGCTGTTCCCCACCACCCATTTCCTGAAACTCTCGGTCGGCGCCTTCACCAAGGGCCTCGCCTTGGCCGAACTCATCCCCTTCATCCTGGCGACCGCCGCCTTCATCCCCGTGTTCCTGGCGCTCGGCGTCGCCTTCCTGCCGAAACAGGAGCGCTGAGCCATGATGCGCTTCCTCCGCAACAGCCTGACCCTGGCGCGCAAGGAGTGGATCAGCCTGCTGCGCGACGTCTTCATGCTGGGCTTCGTCGTCTATTCCTTCACCTTCTCGGTCTACAGCCAGGCGACCGGCATCTCGCACGAGCTGCGCAACGCCGCCATCGCCATCGTCGACGAGGACCGCTCGACCCTGTCGCAGCGGCTGGCCTCCAGCTTCCACGGCCCGGAGTTCCAGGCGCCGGCGATGATCGGCCATGCCGATATCGATCCGGCGATGGATTCCGCCCGCTACACCTTCGTCCTCGACATCCCGCCCGATTTCGAGGCCGACGTGCTGGCCGGCCGCAGCCCGACGATCCAGCTGCTGATCGACGCCACCGCGATGATGCAGGCCGGCATCGGCGCCGGGACCATCCAGGGCATCGTCGACGACGAGGTCGGGCGCTTCGTCCGCCACGAGGCCGACGGCAGCGCCGCCCCGGTCAGCCTGCAGGTCCGCGTCGCCTACAACGAGGCGCTGGACACGAAGTGGTTCACCGGCACCATGTCGGTGGTCAGCAACGTCACCATGCTGGCGGTGCTGCTGGCGGGCGCCGCCCTGATCCGCGAGCGCGAACACGGCACGCTGGAGCATCTGCTGGTGATGCCGGTGCGCCCGGCCGAGATCATGGCCGCCAAGGTGCTGGCGAATGGTGCTGTGATCCTGGGCCTGACGCTGGTGGCGCTCTATGCCGTGCTGCGCGGGTTGCTGTCGGTGCCGCTGGCCGGCTCGGTTCCGCTGTTCCTGGCGGGGACGGCGCTCTACCTGTTCTTCGCGACGGCGCTCGGCATCTTCCTCGGCACGGTGGCGCGCTCGATGCCGCAGCTTGGCCTGCTGTTCATCCTGATCGTGCTGCCGATGAACATGCTGTCCGGCGGCTTCACCCCGCTGGAAAGCGAGCCGGAATGGCTGCAAACCGCGATGCAGCTGTCACCCTCGACCCATTACGTCGCCTTCGCCCAGGCGATCCTGTTCCGCGGGGCGGGGTTCGACGTGGTGTGGCCGCGCTTCGCCGCGACCGCCGGGATCGGCGCTCTGTTCTTCGCCTGGAGCCTTGCCCGGTTCCGGCGGCATCTGGCGAGCTTCAGATAGGATGGGGGCTTCCTTCGCCCCATCGCTCCCGCGCTGGCGCGGCCGCCGTCACGGCAGTTCGGGCGCTAGGCAGGACCGCTCCGCCAGCAAGGCGGCGACGGCGGCGGCGGCCATGGGTCGGGCATAGAGATACCCCTGCCCTTCCCGGCAGCCGCGGGACCGCAGGAAGTCCTGCTGCGCCAGCGTTTCCACCCCTTCGGCGATCACCGTACGGTTCAGGCGGTGCGCCATGGCGATGATCGCCTCGGTGATCGCTTCGCTGTCGCGGTCCTCGGGAATATCGCGAATGAAGCCGCGGTCGATCTTCAGCCGGTCGATCGGCAGGCTCTTCAGCGACCCCATGCAGGAATAGCCGGTTCCGAAATCGTCGATGGCCACCATCAGACCGAGCCGCTTGAGCTGGAGCAGCGTGGCGAGGCAGTCGTCCTCGTTCTGCAAGGTACTTTCCGTGATTTCGATCTCCAGCCGCTCGGGGGGCAGACCGGTTTCATCGAGAAGAGTCTTCAGGAACTGCGGCAAACGGTTCGGGTTCATCTGCCGTGCCGAGACGTTGACCGCCATCCGCAACGGAGGAAGTCCAGCCCGCCGCCATGCGCAAGCCTGCGCGCAGGCCTCGCGCAGGACCCATTCGCCGATGGGAACGATGAGGCCGCTCTTCTCCGAGATGGGAATCACCGCGTCGGGCCCCAACAGGCCGGCGGTCGGGTGCTGCCAGCGGATCAGCGCCTCGACGCCCAGGACCGCGCCGCTCGCCATGTCGATCTGCGGCTGGTAATGCAGGACCAGTTCCCCCATGTCGAAACCGCGCCTCAGGTCGCGGTCGCGCTCCATGTAGAGGGTGGCTTTCCGTGTCATTTCCTCGGTGTAGAAGGCGAAACGGTTGCGCCCGTCATCCTTGGCAACGTACATGGCGGTGTCGGCGGCGCGGATCAGGTCGTCCTTCGTCAGGCCATCGTCGGGAAACAGGCTGATTCCGACGCTGGCGGACACCGTGAACTCGATCCCGGCCAACGCGATGGGGGCGCAAATCCGCGCGATGATGCGGTTGGAGAGTTCGGCCACGGAGACTGGCTGCTCGACCCGGTCGACGATCACCATGAACTCGTCGCCGCCCAACCGCGCGACGGTGTCCTCCTGGCGTACGGCCAGACGCATGCGCTTGGCCACGGTCTGCAGCAGCTCGTCGCCTACGCTGTGCCCCAACGTATCGTTGATTCGCTTGAAATGGTCGAGATCGATGAACAGAAGCGCCACCGTCCCGTTGCGGCGCTGGGCAGCGTTCATGGCCTGTTGCAGGCGATCCATCGCCAGCAGGCGGTTGGGCAGGTCTGTGAGCGGGTCGTAATGCGCCAGATACTGGAATTGCCCTGGGCCTGCCGGATGGCCGTCATGTCCGAAAACAGCGCGACATAGTGAGTGACGTCGCCCTTGGCATCGCAGACCGACGCGATGTTCACCAGCACCGGCAGCAGGGTATCATCCCGGCGGCGGCCAAGAATCTCGCCGTGCCACCGCCCGGCCGCGGCCAGGGTCGTCACCATGCTGCGCCGGTCGACGGGCGTATCAAACGACGTGTCCAGGACGTGGGGAAACTTCCCGATGATCTCGTCGTCCTGACAACCGCTGATCGTGCGGTATCCACGGTTGAAATTGATGACGTCGAACGCCTTGTCAAGGATCAGGATGCCTTCCTGGGCCGATTCGAAGACCATGGCCGCCTGCTGAAGCTGGACCTCGGTCCTTCGCCTTTCCGTGATATCCTGAATGACACCGATGATGCGGCTTTTCCCGTCGACGTTGCCCCTGAACAGTTTCCCCTGGATCTTCAGCCAGTGAAGCGTGCCGTCGGGATGGACGCTGCGGAATTCGGTCGAACACAGGCCGCCGTGATCGGAGGTGTTGCTGAACACCCGATCGACCTGATGGCGGTCCTCATCATGCACCCGCGCCAGGAAACCGTCCCACGCCCCGGCCAGAACCTCCTGCGGATGGCCGAAGAAGCGATGGGAGTTGCCGACATGCAGAACGGATTTGGTGGTCGCGTCCAGCTCCCAAGACGCCATATCGGCGGCTTCCAGGGCCAGCAGCAGCCGCTCCTCGCTTTGCCGGACCGCCAGGTCGGCGTCACGGCGTTCCAGCGCCATCTGGATGGTCGCGTGCAGTTCCCGTTCGCTGAAGGGTTTGACGAGATAGCCATAGGGTCTGGTGGCGCGGGCGCGCTCCAGCGTCGCCTGTTCGGAATAGGCGGTCAGGTAGATGACCGGCGTGTGGGACATCCTGGAGATTTCCCGAGCGGTGTCGATGCCGTCCATCGGCCCTTCGATGTGGATGTCCATGAGGACGAGGTCCGGCCGCTCGTCGCGGACGGTGGCCAGCGCCTGCGCGCCGGACGCCGCCGGGGTGGTCACGTCATAGCCCAGCAGCATCAGACGCTGCTGTAAATGAAGCGCGACGATGCGCTCGTCCTCGACCACCAGAATTTTGGCCTTCGACATCGACCGTCTCCACTCATTCGTCCGATGGGAACCGCAGCAGGAAGCTGGTCGGGTTAACGGGCTGGATCGTCAGCGCACCGCCAAGCTGCTGCGTCAGCAGATTGACGAGTTGAAGCCCAAGGGTTTCTGTCTTCGCGGCGTCAAGCGCGGGTGGCAGCCCGACCCCGTCGTCGCTGACCCGAAGGGAAACCTCCGAAGGCGTCTCCCTGGACAGCCGGATGGTGATCACGCCCCCGCGACCGTCCGGAAAGGCATGCTTCAGGGCGTTCGAAATCAGTTCGTTCATGATCAGGCCACAGGGAATGGCCGTGTTGATGGGCAGTTGGACCCCGACCGTGTCGAGAGACAAGGTGATCCGCGCCGAATCCACCCCATAGGAGGCGATCAGGGTGGGCGCCAGCGCGTCGAGGAAATTGGCGAAATCGACCCGTGCGAAATCCTTGGACTGGTACAGGGTCTGATGGATCAGAGCCATCGAGCGGATGCGCGACTGGCTATCGCGCAGCATGTCGAGAACCTGCCTGTCCACGATGCGCGACGATTGAAGATCGAGCAGGCTGCCGATGATCTGAAGGTTGTTCTTCACCCGATGATGGATTTCGGCGAGGAGGATGTCCTTCTCCTTCAGCGCCTGCTGGATTTTCTCTTCCTTTTGCTTTCGGTCGGAGATGTCGACGATCGCCGACAGGACCATCGTGCCCTCTTCGGTTTCGATCGGGTTGAGGCCGATCTCCACCGGAAACTCGCTGCCGTCCTTGCGCAATCCGTAGAGATCCCGCCCGGCCCCCATGGGCCGCGACTGCGGATTGGCGAAGAACTGGGCGCGCATCCCCGGATGATGCCCGGCGAAGCGGGTGGGAACGAGGATCTCCATCGGCTGCCCGAGCAGTTCGCCGCGCGTGTAGCCGAAGACACGCTCGGCCTGGGTGTTGATCATTTCGATCGTCCCCCGGCTGTTCACCATCACCATTGCGTTGGGCGCCGATTCCACGACCAGCCGGAAACGCTCCTCGCTCTTACGCAATGCGTGTTCCACGGCTTGCCGTTTCGCTTCCTCGGAAAGCAGGCTGTCCTCCACCATGGTGTCGTCCTCCGATGCCGTCCAGAAACGCTCCAAGGAACCCTTCCCATGCCGCCGGACCAACCCACGGCGTTCCGAACGCAGGGGACAACAGCATGCATACAATGGTAGGTTGTAGATTTCAATACTGAAACAATCCAGCCCCCCCTAAACCCATAGAAATAATAAGGAATTTTCTGAGTGAAAGCCTACGGTAGAGCGGATTCTTCCACTTGTCGATCAGGGTTTCTCGCCAAAGCCGACGAACTCGATCCGTTTTCCCTGCCGTCGTGTTGAGAATCGCGGCACAGCGCTCTCCATTTCTTGGACCGCTCTTGCCGATACCATGAAATCGGGAAGGCTCTTTTTGGGTTCCGGGATGCTGGGTCGTCGGTCCTGTGACGATGGCTTCGACGAGGGCTCCGAGCAGAGCTTTTCCACACCGCAGAGCGCTCGACGCCTGACACAGGGGTTTCGCGACTCTCCCATCCACGGCAAACGGGCGCTGATCGAGTGGGCGCGGCAGCGATTTCTCTGCCGGGGCCGCGGCCGGACCGGCAACGACCGGCACGAGGCGTTCGGTCCAGATCGCCGGATGACCGAGCGGCTGGCGAACTGCATCGGCCGTACGGCGCTGCGCCTCGTCTTGACCAAGGTCGCGGCCGGCGTAGATGAGATGTTCAGATAGAATTGCCGCAAAAACGCTGGGAGCTTCCCGATTTCATTCGGGGGACTGCTTCAAAGACAAAACCAGCCCTTGATCGGAAAGGGGGGCACTCGTCAGCCGATGCCCCCCCAACCATGCCTCAGTGCGACCCGCCGCCCTCGAAGGACGGCGCCGACAGCCCGGAGGCCACCAGCTGCTCGATCAGCGCGCCCTTCAGCCGCTCCAGCCCGTCTTGGCTGTAGGACTCGGCGCGGGCGACCAGCACGTCCTGGGTGTTGGACGCGCGCAGCAGCCACCAGCCGTCGTCGGTCGTCACGCGGACGCCGTCGATGTCGTTGACCTTGGCGCCCGACGCCTTGACGCGGCCCTTGACCTCCTCGACCACGGCGAACTTGCGTTCCTCGTCGATCTGGAAGCGGGTCTCCGGCGTGTTGACCATGTCCGGCAGCCCGTCGCGCAGGGCGGCCAGCGTGGTGTCCAGCTTGCTGACCAGCCCGACGAGGCGGACGCCGCAATAGAGCGCGTCGTCGAAGCCGTACCACTTGTCGGCGAAGAAGATGTGGCCCGACATCTCGCCGGCCAGCGGCGAGCCGGTCTCGGCCATCTTGGCCTTCAAGAGCGAGTGGCCGGTCTTCCACATCAGCGGGTTGCCGCCATGCTTGGCGATCTCGTCGAACAGGGCCTGGCTGGCCTTGACGTCGGCGATGATGGTGGCGCCCGGATGGCTCTTCAGCACGTCGGCGGCATAGAGCGCCACCAGCTGGTCGCCCCACACCACGCGGCCCTTGTGGTCGATGGCGCCGATGCGGTCGCCGTCGCCGTCGAAGCCGATGCCGATGTCGCAGCCATGCTCCGCCACCGCCTTCTTCAGGTCGACGAGGTTGGCCTCGACCGTCGGGTCCGGATGGTGATTGGGGAAATTGCCGTCGATCTCGTCGAACAGCAGGACATGCGTGCCCGGCAGCTTGGCGGTCAGGCGGCGCAGGATCTCGCCGGTGGCGCCGTTGCCGGCATCCCAGGCGATCTTCAGGTCGCGCGTGCCGTCATAGTCCTTCAGCAGGCGGGTGACATACTCGTCCTGGACGTCGATCTTCTCCGACGAACCTTCGCCCGTCTCCCAGTCGGCCTTCGCCGCCATGGTGCCGAGTTCCAGGATCTGCTGGCCATAGACCGGCCCCTTGCCCAGCATCATCTTGATGCCGTTGTAGTCCGGCGGGTTGTGCGAGCCGGTGATCATGATGCCGGCCGCCGCCTCGCGGTCGCGGGTGGCGAAATACAGCATCGGCGTGGGGCCGAGCCCGATGCGCAGGACATGCAGGCCGGTGGAAACCAGCCCCTCGACCAGCGCCTCCTCCAGTTCCGGCGAGGACAGACGGCCGTCGTAGCCGACGCAGACCGTCTTGCCGCCCTTGCGCACCACCACGGTGCCGAAGGATCGGCCGACCGCGCGGGCGTCGGCGGGGGTCAGCGTCTTGCCGACGATGCCGCGGATGTCGTACTCGCGCAGCACCGTGGGGTGGAAGGTATGGGCTTCGCTCATCGTCTCGTTAGTCCTCTGTTGGACGCCGTCTCGGACCTTAACCGCGGTCCGTGCCGCCGGCCGGCGCGGAAGGCCGACCGATGGACGTATAGGTAAACCCGGCCTTCGCCATGTCTTCGGGGTTGTAGATGTTGCGCAGGTCGATCATCACCGGCCGCTTCAGCATCGACTTGACCCGACGCAGGTCGAGCGCGCGGAATTCATTCCACTCCGTGAGAATAGCGACGCAATCGGCCCCTTCCAAGGTGCCGTAGGCGTCCTTCGCCCATTCCACGCCGGGCAGCAGCTTTTCGGCCTCGTGCATCGCCGCCGGGTCGAAGGCGCGCACCGTGGCCCCTGCCGCCTGCAGCGCCGGGACGATGTCCAGCGACGGGCTGTCGCGCATGTCGTCGGTGTTCGGCTTGAAGGCGACGCCCAGCACCGCGATGGTCTTGCCGTCCACCGACCCGCCGCAGGCGGCGATGATGCGCTCGGCCATCTGCTTCTTGCGCTTGTCGTTGATGTCCACCACCGTCTCGATGATGCGCAGCGGGCTGCCGACCTGCTGGGCGGTGCGGACGAGCGCCAGCGTGTCCTTCGGGAAGCAGGACCCGCCATATCCCGGACCGGGGTGCAGGAACTTCTTGCCGATGCGGCCGTCCAGACCGATGCCGCGGGCGACGTCATGGACGTTGGCACCCACCTTCTCGCACAAATCGGCGATCTCGTTGATGAAGGTGATCTTGGCGGCCAGGAAGGTGTTGGCGGCGTATTTGGTCAGCTCCGCCGTCTCCAGCGAGGTGATGACGATCGGCGTCTCGATCAGGTAGAGCGGCCGGTAGAGACGGCGCATCACCTCGCCCGCGCGCTCCGACGTGGCGCCGATGACGACGCGGTCGGGCCGCATGAAGTCGCCGATGGCCGAGCCTTCGCGCAGGAATTCGGGGTTGGAGGCGACATCGAACTCGGCGTCGGGACGGACGCGGCGGATGATCGCCTCGACCTCCCGGCCGGTCCCGACCGGAACCGTCGATTTGGTCACCACCACCGTGTAGTGGTCGAGGTTCTGCGCGATCTCCTCGGCGGCGCCATAGACGTAGGACAGGTCGGCATGGCCGTCGCCGCGGCGCGACGGGGTGCCGACCGCGATGAACACGGCGTCGACGCCCTGCATCGCCTCCTTCAGGTCCATGGTGAAGGACAGGCGGCCGGCGGCGACGTTGCGGGCGACGAGGTCGTCCAGGCCGGGTTCATAGATCGGAATTTCACCGTTCTTCAGCCGCTCGATCTTGCCGGCGTCCTTGTCGACGCAAGTGACGTGCACGCCGAATTCCGAAAAGCAGGCGCCGGAGACCAGGCCGACATAGCCCGTGCCGATCATCGCTATGCGCATCGCGTCCCCCTCATGTCCTTGAAGACCAGGAATCCAGAATATCTCCGGGATGCCCCGGCGAACCGTCGCCATGGGGCGTTCCCGATGGCCGGCCTTTTGAAACGGCCGGCTTTTACCGAAACACCGCTCAAACGCATGTGCCCGCCGCCGTCCGGATCAGGGGACGGGGGCGGGCACCGCGTCATGCGTGCTGCCCGTCGGTCAGCAATATTTGCGCAGCATGGCACGCACCTTGTCGGCCATGTCCGGCCGGTTCAGCGCGTGGGCGAGCGTCGCCTCGATGAAGCCGACCTTGTCACCGCAGTCGTAGCGGGTGCCTTCGAAGCGCAGGCCGTGGAACGGCTGGTTGCCGATCAGCTTGGCCATGGCATCGGTCAGCTGGATCTCGTTGCCGGCGCCGCGCTGCTGCTTTTCCAGATGGTCGAAGATTTCCGGCTGCAGGATGTAGCGGCCGATGATCGACAGGGTCGACGGCGCCTCTTCCGGCTTCGGCTTCTCGACAAGGCCGCGGACGGTGGCCAGACGGCCGTCATCCTTCTCGACATCCAGGATGCCGTAGCTGCTGGTCTTTTCGCGCGGCACGTCGACGACGGCGACGATGTTGCCGCCGACCTCCTCGTACGCCTCGACCATCTGCTTCAGGCAGGGGGTCTTGCCCTGGACGAAGTCGTCGGGCAGCACGATGGCGAACGGGTCGTTGCCGATCAGGGCGCGGGCGCACCACACGGCGTGGCCGAGGCCCAGCGGAACCTGCTGGCGGGTGTAGAAGCAGCGGCCGGGGGCGATCTCGCTGTGGCGGACCTCCTCCAGCGCGTCCAGCTTGCCGCGCTCCTCGAGCGTGCGGTTCAGTTCGGTGTCGGCGTCGAAATGGTCTTCGATGGCGCGCTTGGAACGGCCGGTGACGAAAACGAAATCCTCGATGCCGGCGGCGCGCGCCTCTTCGACGGCGTGCTGCAGCAGGGGGCGGTCGACCAGGGGCAGCATCTCTTTCGGGATGGCCTTGGTGGCCGGCAGGAAGCGCGTGCCGAGACCGGCGACCGGGAACACCACCTTGCGCACGGGTTTCCGCATTGGACGTCTCTTGTGGTTGAGGCGAAGTCAAATCCATGGCTCCACGTCACCGCGCCGCCGCAAGCGGAACCTGCGGAAGCACGGTCGTGGTCACCGGCTTTCTGCCACGCCTTCCGTCACTGCGCAACAAACCTTCCGAGACCGGGCAAAAGGCTAGTCCAACAAGCCAAAATCAAATGAAAACCGGC
>NZ_BADK01000158.1 GCF_000333595.1 Azospirillum sp. B506 | reverse complement strand
GGGCTGGACGAGACCATCGAGGGGGTGCTGTCGCGTCCTTCCCGCGGCGAAGGCGTCTGAGCGATCGCTTCCCCGCCCCAATGGGCAAGCCGGAAGGCGAGACCGACGTCCTGAAGGTGCCGAACGGCCCCGGCAGAGCCGATGCTAGGATGAAGAGCTAGGATGACGGCAGCCGGCGGCTTACGCAGCGGCCATCGGGAACAAGCGGGATTGCCAGCGGAGGGCGGGGATGACGCTTCGGCGGTGGGGCACGCGATGGTCTCGACGGATGGTCGCCCCGGTGACGCTGCTGGCGCTGACCGCCGCGGGAACGGCCTTCGCGGGGGAACTGCGCGCAACCGTCCGCAACGTCAGGCCCAATCAAGGCAAGGTGATGGTCGCGCTGTTCGACAGTGCGGAGGCGCAGGCAGCCAAGGCGCCGCGCGCTGGCTATTTCGTCGCGGCGCTCGGGACCGAGCTGCAGGTGGTCTTCCCCGACCTGCCGGCCGGGCGCTATGGACTGATCGCCTTCCAGGATCTGGACAACAACGGCGAACTTGCCACCGGCCTGTTCGGCATCCCCGCCGAACCGCACGGCTTCAGCCGCTCCGCCCGTGGCAGCTTCGGTCCGCCGGGCTTCGACGATTATGCGGTGGCGGTTGGCGCCGCGGGCGTGGCGACGACGGAGATCCGGCTGGTGGAATGAGGGTCGGCAGCGACTGCGCCTACACCCGTGCGACCAGGAACAGCCACTTGGTCGGGATCAGCGCGGCGCCGCTGAAATGCTCGGGGTAGACGGTCTCCAGCCGGTGGCGGTAGGCGGCGAGGAAGCGGTCGAGGTCGGGGCCGGTCAGGCACTCCATCACCGGGACCAGGGCCGACTGATGCAGCCATTGCAGAAGGGGAACGTCGCCGTCCAGCGCGTGGAAATATTCGGTCTCCCACAACTCTATCATGGCGCCCTGGGGGGCGAGCCAGTCGTAATAATCCTGGGCGTCGCAGCTGCGGCCCGCGTCCTCGGCGGTGGGCCAGGCGCCGTGCAGCCGGTCCGACCAGGGGCCGTCGGCGGCCGTCTCAAGCAGCAGGCGGTGGGCGATTTCGTCCTGCGGGCGGGGCAGGGTGACGGCAAGGATGCCGCCGGGACCAAGCGATTGCAGCAGGTCGGGGAACAGTTGCTCGTGCCCGGCCACATGTTGCAGCCCGCCGGCGGAGACGATGAGATCCACCGGCCAGTGCGGCCGCCAGACCTCCAGATCGGCCTGCAGGTAGCGCACGCGCGACGGGGTGTCGGCGGCCCAGTGCAGCATCGCCGCGGAATGGTCGACCGCCAGCACGTCGGCCTGCGGCCAGTGCGTCGCCAGCAGACGGGACAGCTGTCCGGCACCGCAGCCGAGATCGACGATGGTGTGGGGCGTCAGCGAGAGAGGAAGCGCCGCCGTCAGGTCCATGACGGGACGGCGGCGCAGAACGTCAATCGTCGCGAAGGCGGTTGGGTCCCATGCCAGACTGAGTGTCATGTGGCACCCGCTGTGTTGGGCGCCTGCCCCCGGGTTTGTCACCCGGCCTTCGTGTTACCGGTCGCCTGTCGCGACGGTCAGTGGGTGGAGCCCAGACGGTCGAAATAACGGCCGATCGACGCGAAGATGAAGAGCACGCAGCCGAGGAAAACGATCAGGCCGCCGGTTGCGAAGGCATCGTCCGCCGCGCGCGAGGAGGCGAGCAGGCCGACGAAGGCCATGATGCCGGCGAGGATGGGGTTGATCCAGAAGGAGACAGCTTTCACGTCCCGGAGTCCTTTCAGAACACGGCGTTGGCGGTGGGGAAACGTCCGCCTCCCGCCCCGCCGGGCTGCCCGCGAACGCTTCGGCTTTAAAGGAATTCTGCGGGACGGAACCCGCGGAATCAATGCGACACAAACGACTTGTGCCCTGCAACGGCTACCGCACCGGTGTCCACGTTGCATTGCGGTATGTCAAGGGCGAAGGCCGTTCCGGCCGCGCCGCTTTCCACCAGCCGCAACTCGCCGCCATGGGCGCGCAGCACTTCCCGCGCGATGGCGAGGCCAAGGCCGATCCCGCCGGCCCGTGCCGATCCGGCGAAGGGCTGGAACAGGTTTTCCCGCGCCCGGGGGGCGAGGCCGGGACCATTGTCTGCGACGGTCAGGGTGAGCAGGCCCGCGCGTTCCGCCCGAGCGGTGATCGACACCCGGTCGGCGCCGGCCTGGACCGCGTTGCGGCCGAGATTGACCAGGGCGCGGCCGAACTGGGCGGGATCGACCTTGGCCGGCAGGCCGGCGGGAACCTCGTTGACCCACTCCGCCTCCACCCGGCCGCCGTCGGGGCGGACGGTGGCGAGAATCTCCGCTCCCGCCTCCTCCGCCAACCGGTGCAGGTCGGTGGACACCGGGGTGAGGGGCAGGACGCCGTCGCGGGTGAAGGACAGGGTCTGGCTGCATAGCTCCACCGCCCGGTCGAGCGAGGCGACCAGCCGCGGCGTTACCCGCCTCACCTCCGGGTCGGCGCTCTCGGTCAGCCGTTCCGACAGGAGCGAGGCGGTGGACAGGATGCCGCGCAGGTCGTGGTTGATCTTCGCCACCGCGGTGCCCAGCGCGGCGAGCCTCTGGCGCTGGCGCAGCGCCGCGCGCACCGTGCCCTGCATGGCCGCAAGCTCGCGTTCGGCCACGCCGATCTCGTCGCTGCGGCGTCCCGGCACCAGCGGCGGGGCGCCGTCGGGGTCGCGGCGGAAGGCGACGACCTCGGCGGTCAACCGCCGCATCGGCCGCACCAGCAGGGCATGCAGGGTGACATAGACCAGGATCGCCGCGATCAGCGAGATGGCGACCGACACCGCCAGGATGCGGCGGGAGAAGTCCAGCATGGCGTCGATCAGCGGCCGCTCGTCCATCGTCACCTCGACCCGCTGGGCCGGGTCGTTGGGCGAGCGGTCGATCACCCGGATCACCCGGTCGTGCTGCGGGCCGAGGGCACCCCCCAGCGCGCCCTCCAGCGCCAGCCACAGGGCGTTGCCGGCATCGACGAACTGCATGCCCATGCCGGTGCCGCGCAGGTCGTACACCGCATCGGCCTGCGGCGGCATCGGACGCGACAGCATGTAGACGCGGGCGCCCGGCTGGATCAGGTCGATGACGTGGGTACCGGTGTAGGCCAGCAGCTTCGCCTGCAACTCCTTCGTCACCATCAGGTCGGGGGCCGCTTCCACCGACAGCGCCGCGATGTGGGCGGCGGCCAGCCGTTCCTCCAGATAGCTCATGCGGAAGCGCGCGATGGAGGGGGCGTAGATCAGCACCTCCGCCAGCAGCACGAACAGGATGGTGAGCAGCAGAAGCTTGGCCGACAGGCTGGTCGCGAGGGTGGGACGGGGCATGGTGGCTCGCTGTGTGCCGGGTGACCGGTGCGCAAGGCTGCGGCGCTTACGCACAAGGGATTCATCTATTACACTAAGCCGGTTTCCGCGGCTCGGACGTTGCTGCGGGACGGCAAAGCCGGAGGCGGTTCGATGCGGGCGTTTCTGAAGTACGAGGCGGTGGTCGCCATGGATCGCAATGCGGCACTGGGCGCGGTGTCGGATGCTCTGGGGGCGGCCGGCGGCTGGATCGTCGACCACATGCTGTTCTCCGACGTCATGGCGACCATCCGCTTCGCCCTGCCCGGTGACCGGACGGCCGTCTTCGAGAACGCGTTGGCTGCCGCCGGTCTTAAAGTCGAGCCGGCGGCGGTTGGCAATGGCGCGGCGGCGGAGTTGAACGGGGCGATCTCCCTGACCTTCACCCGTGGGACCGGCGACCTGCGCCGGCAGGTCCCCGCCTTCTCCTGATCGGCCTTCCCCCGCCACCTGCGTCACGGCGGCGCAAACTTGTCCTCTGGCGTTACCGCTTTGGCGTTGGTAAGACAGGTGCCATGAGCGACCTTGCCCGTCACATCGACACCCTGTCGCGCGCCAACGTGCTGTGCCTTGGCGACGTGATGCTAGACCGTTTTGTTTATGGTTCGGTGGACCGGGTGTCGCCGGAGGCGCCGATACCGGTCCTGCGCATCGACCGCGAAGTGCCCAAGCTCGGCGGTGCCGGCAATGTCGCCGCAAATCTGGTGGCGCTGGAGGCCGACTGCCGCTTCGTCTCGGTGGTCGGGCGCGACGGCGTCGGCAGCGATCTGCTGGCCCTGCTGCGGCGCGAGGGCGTCAGCGACGCGGCCATCGTGGTCGAGGACGGGCGGCAGACCACGGTGAAGACCCGCTTCATCGCCGGCCAGCAGCAGCTTCTGCGCACCGACATCGAGACGGTGGTGCCGATCACCCTTGCCGACCGCGTTCTGGAGCGCGTGCGCGCGCTGTTGCCCGAAGTCGGCGGCGTCATCCTGTCCGATTACGGCAAGGGGGTGCTGACCGACGAGCTGGTGGTGGCGGTGATCGCCGCCGCGCGGCAGGCCGGGCGCCCCGTGGTGGTGGACCCCAAGGGGCGCGACTACCGCCGCTATCGCGGGGCCGACATCGTCACGCCCAACCGCAAGGAGTTGATGGAGGCCACCGGCCTGCCGGCGCGGACGGACGAGGAGGTGATCGTCGCCGCCCGCCACCTGATCGCCACCTGCGGCATCGGTGCCGTCGTCGCCACCCGCAGCGAACAGGGCATGTCGGTGGTGACGGCGGAGGATGCGGTGCATCTGCCGGCCGAGGCGCGCGAGGTGTTCGACGTGTCCGGCGCCGGTGACACGGTGGTGGCGACGCTGACCGCCGCCCTTTCGGTGGGGATCGATCTGGTCGATTCGGCGCGGCTGGCCAATCTGGCGGCCGGCATCGTGGTGGGCAAGGTCGGCACGGCGGTGGTCCGCTCGGCCGAGATGCTGGCCGGCCTGCATGAGCAGGAATGGCGCCATGGCGAGGAAAAGGTCCTGACCCGCGACGCCGCGGCGGAACGGGCGGAGCGCTGGCGGCTGCGCGGCAAGCGGGTGGGTTTCACCAACGGCTGCTTCGACCTGCTGCATCCCGGCCATATCTCGCTGCTGAAGCAGGCCCGTTCCGCCTGCGACGTGCTGGTGGTCGGGCTGAACAGCGATGCCTCGGTGAAGCGGCTGAAGGGCGAAAGCCGGCCGGTGCAGAACGAGACGGCGCGCGCCACGGTGCTGGCGTCGCTGGGCTGCGTCGATCTGGTGGTGATCTTCGGCGAGGACACGCCGGAAATGCTGATCCACGCCCTGCGCCCCGACGTGCTGGTCAAGGGGGCGGACTACACCATCGCGACGGTGGTGGGGGCGGACTTCGTCCAGAGCTATGGCGGAAAAGTGGTGCTGGCCGAGCTGGTCCAGGGACAGAGCACGACCAACACCATCAAGCGCATGAGGGGCTGAGGGGGGAAGCCGCGGCTGGCGGGCGCTCCCCCATCGGCCCCGACGTTCCCTCACATCTTCTTCTGGACGTTGTCGGCGCCACGCTCGATGGCGCGGCCACCGGCCTGCACGTCCTGGCCGGCGCCCTCGACCGTGTTGCAGGCGGCCAGCGTGGTGCCCAGCAGGGTGCCCAGGACGGCGAGCAGGGCGAACTTCTTGATCGTGGTCATGGCGGTGGTCTCCGTTGCGGTGGCTGTGTGATGCCGATGGGAACGCAAGCGGGGCCATAAAGGTTTCCGGACCCGATCGGGGAGGGAGCCTGCGCAAAGGTGGTGCCCTTCGCTTGCGCGCGGGGATGGATGCGGCGGGCGGGGGCGTCCCGCACGCCCGGCCACGGGCTTCCCAAACTCCGGTTCCAGCCACAACCCTGCGTCCAGAGACGAAGTGTCCCGTTGCCACGGGGCGTGAGCGCGGGCATAAATCGCCCCGCGGAAGAACCCGCGTGCCCTCCCCGCTGGATGGGACGGCTTTTGGCAACGAGCAAGAATGGCGAAAGGAAAGCCTCTCATGGCTGAAAGCACTTTTGACGTCGTTGTGATCGGCGGCGGCCCCGGCGGGTATGTCTGTGCGATCCGCGCGGCGCAGCTCGGCTTCAAGGTCGCCTGCGTCGAGAAGCGGGGGACGCTGGGCGGCACCTGCCTGAATGTCGGCTGCATCCCGTCCAAGGCTCTGCTGGCGGCGTCGGAGAAGTTCGAGGAAGCGGCCCACGGCCTCGCCAAGTTCGGCATCAAGGTCGGCGGCGTCGAACTCGACCTGCCGAGCATGCAGGCCCACAAGGACAAGGTCGTCAAGGACAACGTCACCGGCATCGAGTTCCTGTTCAAGAAGAACAAGATCGCCTGGCTGAAGGGCGCGGGCAAGATCACCGCCGCCAACA
>NZ_BADK01000159.1 GCF_000333595.1 Azospirillum sp. B506 | reverse complement strand
GCGCGGGGCGCCGCGCCGTACGCCCCCGCACCGTAGCGTACCGCCGACCGGGCCGACCGACGTCGTCGGCCCGCACGCACCCACATGCCCGCAAAAGACCCAGGCAACGGGCGGGCCTTGCCACACCGGGAGGACATTCGCCATGGACGCCAACTGGACCGCCATGTCGCTCGCCATCGTCTATATCCTGGCGATGGGCGTCATCAGCTATGCCGCCAAGCGCTTCGCCAACACCGCGCACAACTTTACCTCGGGCGGCACCACCTATCCGGCGCTGCTGGTGGGCTTCCTGCTGATGTCGGAGTTCATCGGCACCACCGCCAGCGTCGGCACCGCCCAGGCCGCTTACAAGTGGGGCATCTCGGCGGCGTGGAACCTCGCGGCGCTGGGCATCGGCTTCGTGTTCTACGCCTTCCTGTTCGCCCGCAAGTTCAAGGATCTGGGCGAGAACACCATCTCCGGCGTGATGGCGAAGACCTACGGCAAGGGGACGAAGCTCGCCACCAGCATCATCATGATCGCGGCGCTGCAGATCGTCGCCATCTCCGTCTATGCCAGCGGCGGCGCCGTGTTGGCCGGACTTCTGAAGATCGACCGGGCGACCGCCATCGTCATCACCGGGATGGTCGCGGCACTCTATGTCAGCATGGGGGGCATGCGGTCGGTCATCTACACCAACGTGATGCACGCGATCGTCAAATATATCGGCATCCTCGTCGCCACCGCCTTCGCCCTGTCGCAGGTCGGCGGCATGGGGGAACTGCAGGCCCGCCTGCCGGCCGAGATGTTCGCGATCGACACCGCCGGATGGCCGCAGATCATGGCCTGGATCCTGGCGGGAACCGGCGCCGTCTTCTCCACCCAGTATGTGCTGCAGGCGATCAGCACCGTCGACAACGCCGCCAAGGCGCAGCGGGCCAGCCTCTACACCGCCCTGCTGCTGGTGCCCTTCGGGTTGGCGGCGGCGCTGTGCGGCATGTGCGCGTCGCTGATGTTCCCGAAGATCAACGCGCTCCAGGCCTTCCCGATGGTCGTGTCGCAGATGGACAGCCTGATGGCCGCGGTGGTGGTCGCCGGTCTGGCCGGCTCGCTGTTCGGCACGATCTCCGCCATCAGCATCGGCACGGCGACGTTGCTCTACAAGGACTTCTATCTGCCGGCGGTCCACAAGACCGACATCGTCAAGGCCGCCGACTCCCGGGCGCTGTTGTTCGTGCGGATCGCGTCCACCGTCGTCTGCCTGCTGCCGATCCCGCTCGCCATCTTCGCCCCCGACGTGCTGAAGGTCACCTTCCTGGCGAAGTCGCTGCGCCTGACCCTGGCCGTGCTGGTCCTCTTCATCTTCTACGCACCGCAGTTCGGCACGCCGAAGGGCGCCCTCACCAGCATCCTGCTGTCGCTGGTGCTGACCATCGGCTGGTATCTGGCCGGCGATCCCTACGGCATCGACAACGCCTATGTCGCCCTGGTCATCCCGCTGATCGTGATGAGCGTCAGCCACCTGCCGCGCCTGATGTCCTCCTCGCGGACGATGCGGGACGTCGCCTGAGCCAGGGACAGCCCGGCTCGTCGCCCGCCCCCTTGTCCGTATTGTCGCATCGTCCCTTCCAAGGCAGACAGCCATGAGCAACCACGCCATAGACCGTTTCCCCAACCCGGCCCCGGTGTTGTCTCCGGTCCCGGAAACGCGGAGCGCCGCCTGCAGCCTGCGCGGCTGGCTCGACCGGCTGGAGGCGACCGGCCGCCTGACGGTGATGCGGCCGGGCGTCGGGTTGGTGCACCAGCTCGCCGCCGTCGCCAAGCGCCTGGACGGGACGACCGCCACGCTGTTCCCCCACCCCGACGGCCATTCCGGCACGGTGGTGTCGGGCCTGGTGTCCGACCGGGCCTGGATGGCGGAGGCGCTGGGGGTGCCGGGGGACGAGCTGATCGCCCATTGCCAGCGCGCCGCCGCCGACCCGCTGCCCTGGCGCGAGGTCGCGGAGGCGCCGGTGCAGGAGGTCGTCCACCGCGGCCCCATCGACCTGACCCGGCTGCTGCCGATCCCGACCCACAACGAGCATGACAGCGGTCCCTACATCTCCGCCGGGCTGACCATCGCCCGCGATCCGGAGACGGGGGTGCAGAATGTCTCGATCCACCGCTGCCAGATCAACGGGCCGGACCGCATCGGCATCCTGCTGCTGCCGCGCCACACCGACCATTTCTACCGGAAGGCGGAAGCGAAGGGCGAGGCGCTGGAGATCGCGCTGGTGATCGGCGTCGATCCGGCGACGTTGCTTGCCTCCCAGGCCATCGTGCCGGTCGGCCAGGACGAGCTGGAGATTGCCGGGGCGCTGCGCGGCGAGCCGCTGGACGTCGTGCGCTGCAAGACCAACCGCGTGCGCGTCCCGGCCGAGGCCGAGATCGTCATCGAAGGCCGGCTGCTGCCGCTGGTGCGCGAGGCGGAGGGGCCGTTCGGTGAATTCCCGCAATATTACGGTGAACGCGCCGACCGCCATGTGATCCAGGTCGATGCGGTGACCCATCGGGTCCGTCCGCTCTTCCCCACCATCGTCGGCGGCGGGCTGGAGCATCTGCTGCTCGGCGCCATCCCGCGCGAGGCGACGATCCTGGCGACGCTCCAGCGCAACTTCCCCAACGTGCAGGACGTCCATCTCTCGCTGGGCGGGGTCGGCCGCTACCATCTGGTGGTGAAGCTGCGCCAGACCCAGCATGGCGAAGCGAAGAACGTCCTGCTCGGCGCCTTCGCCGCCCATTACGACATCAAGCATGCGGTGGTGGTCGATCCCGACGTCGACATCCACAACGCGCGCGAGGTCGAATGGGCCATCGCCACCCGCTTCCAGGCCGACCGCGATCTGGTGGTGGTGGGGAACAGCCAGTGCTCCAGGCTCGACCCCTCGACCGACGAGGGGCTGGGGGCGAAATGGGGCATCGACGCCACCATTCCGCTGGGATCCCCCGAGATGAAGTTCAAGCGCATCCGCGTTCCGGGCGAGGAGTCCGTCGATATCGACCGGTTGGCCTCTCCCGCTGCCGTCTGGCGCTCGGCGATCGAATGAGGATGACGATGACGGCCACCCGAACGGCTCCTGAGACCGCCACACCGATCGTTGAGATCAAAGGCAGCCCGGCCGCAACGGCGCCACTCGTCGGCCGTGCGATGCCGCGGGTGGAAGACGCGGCGCTGCTGACCGGCGTCGCCCGCTATGCCGACGATCTGCCGGTGAAGCCGGGCACCCTGCACGCCGCGATCCTGCGCTCGCCGCACGCCCATGCCGAGCTGCTGGGCATCGACACCGCCGCCGCACTGGCGCTTCCGGGCGTCGCCGCCGTGGTGACCGGAGACGACGCCAAGCGCCATGCCAGCGCCTTCCTGGTCGGCATCCGCGCGCCGATGGAACATTGGTGTCTTGCCATCGACCGTGTGCGCCATGTCGGCGAACCGGTGGCGGTGGTGCTGGCCGACAGCCGCTATCTGGCAGAGGACGCGCTCGACCGCATCGAGGTGCACTATCGCCCGCTGCCGCCGGTGACCTCGATAACCCAGGCGCTGGAAGAGGGATCGGAGCCATTGCATCCGGCGGTGGGCTCCAACCTCGTCAACAGCCGCAGCTTCCGCTATGGCGACCCCGAGGCCGCCTTCGCCCGCGCCGCCCGCAGCGTGTCGGTCGAGGTCGAGTATCCGCGCAACTCCTGCACCCCGATGGAGTGCTTCGTCGTCCTGGCCGACTATGACGCCGCTGAGGATGCCTACGAGGTGCTGTCGAACTTCTCCGGCCCCTTCGCCGTCCATCCGGTGATGGCGCGCGCGCTGAACGTGCCGGGATCGCGGCTGCGGCTGAAGACGCCGCCCCATTCCGGCGGCAGCTTCGGCAACAAGCAGGCGGTGTTTCCCTATGTCGTGTTGATGGGGCTGTGTGCCCGCGTTGCCGGCCGGCCGGTGAAATGGGTGGAGGACCGGTTGGAGCATCTGATGGCCGCCACCTCGGCCACCGCGCGCCGCATGCGCATCGAGGCGGCGGTGGAACCGGACGGCCGGGTGCTGGCGCTGCGGATGGAGCAGACCGAGGATTGCGGCGCCTATCTGCGGGCGCCGGAGCCGGCTTCGCTCTACCGCAACCACGGCAACCTGACCGGCGCCTACGACATCCCCAATCTTGCGCTGACCAACCGCATCGTCGTCACCAACAAGACGCCGACCGGCCTCAACCGCGGTTTCGGCGGCGGGCAGCTCTATTACGGGCTGGAGCGGCTGATGAATCGGGTGGCGGCGGAACTGGGGCTGGACCCGCTCGACGTCATCCGCCGCAACCTGGTGGCGGCCGACGCCATGCCCTACCGCACGGCGTCGGGCGGGACGCTCGACAGCGGCGATACCGCGCACGCGA
>NZ_BADK01000160.1 GCF_000333595.1 Azospirillum sp. B506 | reverse complement strand
GAAAGCATCTAAGCGGGAAACCCACCTCTAAACCAGAGCTCCCCTGAGAGCCGTGACAGACCATCACGTCGATAGGAGGCATGTGGACGGGCAGCAATGTCTGAAGCTAAGCCTTACTAATCGCTCGATCGGCTTGATCTCGACCCCACAAACCGCGCCATGCGCAGCAGCAAGCCTGCTCAAAACAGCAGCTTGACAGCACGCGCCGCAGTTCGATACTCCTCACATCACTTGCACTGAACAAGCATATGCGCTTTTGGAATGAGCGTCGGTCTTGTGCCTTGGTGACCTGGTGGTCATGGCGAGGTGTCAAACACCCGATCCCATCCCGAACTCGGCCGTGAAAAGCCTCCGCGCCAATGGTACTGCGTCTTAAGACGTGGGAGAGTAGGTCGCCGCCAGGTCACTCAGGCACAAGAGACGCTCAAACAAAACGCTCATGCTTGCATCTTCATCAAACACACAGAAACGCCCCGGATCCAAAAAGCCGGGGCGTTTCTGTTTTGCTCCTCGCGTCTGAAGTTTGAAGTGGACCCCGTTTCCCCGTCATCGGGTCCGTCCTTCTTCCTGGGCGAACCAAGCTTAGCCGACTGTCCGGGAAATGGGGGCCACTTCATCAGCCGATGGTTCCCACCGTCTGGCAGATGTGCTTCAGTTCGGTGAAATCGGCGAAGGCATCGTAGCCGTGCAGGCGGCCCAGCCCGCTTTGCCGGTAGCCGCCGGTTTCCGCCTCCGCGAACAGGCGGTTGTGGTCGTTGATCCAGACGGTTCCGTTGCGCAACGCCCGGGCCATGCGCAGCGCCCGGGCGCCGTCGCGGGTCCAGACGCTGGCCGACAGGCCGAACACAGTGTTGTTGGCCTTGGCCGCAGCCTCTGCTTCGGTCTCGAAGCGCTCCAGCACGACGAAGGGGCCGAAGATCTCGTCCTGGCAGAAGAAGGCGGACGGGTCGTCGTGCGCCACCAGCGACGGGGTGAGGAACGATGCGGCGGCCGGGCTGTCCGTCGGCACGCCGCCGCGCAGCAGCACCTCGTCGCAGGCATCGAAGGCCCGTTCGACCTGGGTCTGCACCTGGTCGCGCGCCGCCCGGTCGATCAGCGGTCCCATCCGCATCGCCGGATCGAGCCCGTTTCCCACCGTCATGGCCGCCAGCGCCGCCCGCAGGTGGGTCTTCACCGCGTCGAAGGCCGATGCATGGACCAGCACCCGGCGGGCGGCGGTGCATTGCTGGCCGGAGATGATGGTGGCGGCGGTGGCGATGCGCGCCGTGGTCTCCGCCGGATCGGCGTCGGGGAAGACGACGCAGCAGCTCTTGCCGCCCAGTTCCAGCGACAGCTTCTTCATGGTGTCCGCCGCCGCGACCATGATGCGCTTGCCGGTGGCGGTCGAGCCGGTGAAGCTGACCACGTCGACCAGCGGCGAGTCGACCAGACGGGCGGCGGCGGCATGGCCGGTCTCGCTGACCATGTTGCAGACGCCGCGGGGCAGTTCGGGGACCTCGGACAGGGCGCGCAGGAGGGCGGCGGTCAGCAGGGTGGTCTGCGCCGCCGGCTTGACCACGACGGTGCAGCCGCAGGCCAGCGCCGGGCCGATGGCCCGCGCCAGCAGCACCGCCGGCGCGTTCCACGGGATGATCAGCGCCGCCACGCCGGCCGGTTCGCGCAGCATGGTGGACAGCACGCCCGGTTCGACCTCCAGCACATGGCCGGGAACGTGGCGGGCGAGGCCGCCGTAATAGCGGATTTCCGAAATGGCGCCGGCGATCTCGCCCCGCGACTGGGCGATGGCCTTGCCGTTCTCCAGCGTCAGCAGGCGGGCGAGATCCTCGGCTTGCTTGTCGAGCCTGTCGGCCCAGCCGAGCAGGATGGATTGGCGCAGCCGCGGATTCTGTGCCCAATCGGGCCGATTGAAGGCCGCATGTGCGGCGGCGATGGCGGCGTCGGCCTCGGCGCGTCCGCCCTCGGCGGCCTGGCCGACGACGCTGCCATCGGCGGGATTGATGCTGGCGAAACTGTCGGTGCCGGGCACCCACGTGCCGTCGATCCAATGCCGGCTGTCCAGGTTGGTCACCGCTATCCTCCCATGCTCGTTGGACGTTTTCGCTGCGAGGGGTGCGCAGGACCTGCGCACCCTCCTTCCCACCGCCAGCTAATCCCTGGCTGCGGCGTCAAGGCAAATAGTCTAATCTAATCAATGGTATCACTTTGCCTGATGGCTTTCGGCGGCAGCCCGGCCGGCATCCAGATGCGCGCCGGGGCGCGCTGCCTCGATCAGACGTTCGTTCATGGTCTCCATAAAGCGGACGGCGGCGAGGCTGAGCGGCCGCCGCGGATGATGGAGCCAGGCGAGCGTGCGCACGATCGTCGGTTCCACGATCGGGGTCGCCCGCAGGGTACCGTCGGCCAGACCGCGATGGACGGCGATGCTGGGCAGCACGGTGACCCAGTCGGTGCGCGCGACCAGTTCGGCGATGGAGATCAGGGTGTCAATCTCCAACTGGGGTTTCAGGTCGATGCCCTGCGCCTCGGCGGCCTGCTCCAGCACCGCCCGCAGCCCGTGCCGCTTGGACGGGATGACCAGGCGCAATTGCGCGAGGTCGCTGAGCCTTACCGTGTCAGGCAGGGGAGGCGGTTGCGCCGCACCGCTGACCAGCACCATCTCCTCGTTCAGGATGTCCGTGGTTTCCAGCGCCAGCCGCTTGCGCGGCCGGTTGATCAGCGCGATGTCCAGCTGGCCGGAGGTCACCTGCTCGACGAAGGTGGCGGTGTAGCCGTCGGCGACGCTCAACTCCACGCTGGGATACTGGTTGGAGAAGATCTCGATCGTCCGCGACAGCACCGACTGGGTGACCGAGGCGATCAGGCCGATGGAAACCTGGCCGGAGATGCGGCCGGCAAGATTGCTGATCTCCTGCTTGGCGGCGGCGATGTCGCGCAGGATCGGCAGGAACAGCCGGAACATGGTGCGGCCGGCCGCCGTCGGGATCATGCCTTGCGGGCTGCGCTCGAACAGCTTTTCGCCGAGTTCGCCTTCGAGCTTGGCGATCTGCATGCTCAGCGCCGGCTGCACGACATTCAGCCGCCGCGCCGCCCGGGTCACGTTGCCTTCCTCGTACAGGCACATGAAATACTGGAGCTGGCGCAGGTCCATCAGACGCTCGCGCCCGGCTGATCGGCCGGAGCCTGGCGGGTAGGGGACCGGCCGGACCGGCGCGTGGCTTCCCCCCAGCGCCGCACCCGTCCGCTGTCCAGCTCGAACAGGTCCAGCACCCGTCCGACCGTGTGGTCGATCAGGTCGTCCAGCCCATCGGGCTTGGCGTAGAAGGCGGGCACCGGCGGGGCGATGATCGCGCCCATCTCGGCCAGGGCGGTCATCGTGCGCAGGTGGCCGAGATGGAGCGGCGTCTCGCGGACCATCAGCACCAGCCGGCGCCGCTCCTTCAGCACGACGTCGGCCGCCCGGCTCAACAGGCCGGTCGTGGTGCCGCAAGCGATGTCGGACATGCTGCGCATGGAACAGGGCGCCACCACCATGCCCATCGTCCGGAACGACCCGGAGGAGACCGACGCCGCGATGTCGTCCGCCGCATGGGCGACGCTGGCGAGCGCGCGGACCTCGGCGATCTTCCAGTCGGTCTCCATGGCGATGGTGACCTCCGCCGAGCGTGTCAGCACCAGATGTGTCTCAATGTCGAGCGCCCGCAGGGTCTGCAGCATCCGGATGCCGTACACGACACCCGACGCGCCGGAAATACCGACGATCAGCCGTTGCGGTGCCGCGGGGCGTGCCCGCCCGCCCGGGCCTGTGCCGTGGTGCGGCGTATCGCTGGACAGCTCCATCGGTCGGCATCCTCATCCTGGTCGGTTGCGCCCGCGGGCGGGACGCCAGTGTTGCCGCCGGATTATGGTGGAAGCGGATTCCCATCACAAATAATGATTGGGAATGCTGATGATCATAAAAACTGATGGCGATACCGACATGCGGCGGACTCCTGGGGCCTTCGGAGTGGGAAAAGGTAGGAAAATCCATCAGTCAGCTATGCGATCAAATCGGATGATCGGACCGATGATTTTAAATTATTTGATTAGCGTTCCCAATCGAGCGACCTATGAAGCGGCGGAACGAGCGGTAACAATCAGCCAATGCACGTTGAGGGAGTACAGTCCTTGGTCGGCAGCCAATCGAATGCGAGCGAAATCGGGCAATCGGAGCGGAGTGCATCGGATTTATTCCTGACGCAACTCGTCGCTTTCGGTGTCGATTACTTCTTCGCCAACGGCGGAACCGACTTCCCTCCGATCGCCGAGGCGTTCGCCCGGGCGGAGCAGTCCGGCACGGTCGTTCCGCGGCCCATGGTGATCCCGCACGAGAATCTCGCGGTGTCGATGGCGCATGGGGTCTACATGACCACCGGTCGGCCGCAGGCGGTCATGGTGCATGTGAATGTCGGAACCGCCAACACCGTCAATGCGGTGCTGAACGCCAGCCGCGACGAAACCCCGGTGCTGCTGTTCGCCGGCCGCTCCCCCTACAGCGAAAGCGGCCGCCACGGCACCCGCACCCGCTACATCCACTGGGCGCAGGAGATGTTCGACCAGGGCGGCATGCTGCGCGAGGCGGTGAAGTGGGACTATGAGCTTCATCTGCCCGAACAGGCCGGCGACATGGTGGCGCGCGCCTGGCAGGTGGCGATGACGGCGCCGCGCGGCCCGGTCTACGCCACGCTGCCGCGCGACGTGCTGGCCGACCCGATCCGCGTGTCCCGACCGGATGCCGGGCGCCGAGCCGCGCCGGCGGCTCCCCACCCGCAGCCCGACGACATCCGCACACTGGCCGACTGGATCGCCGGGGCCGAACGTCCGCTGATCGTCACCCAGGGTGCCGGGCGCACCCAGGCCGGTTTCGACGCGCTGGCGCGGCTGGCGGAGCGTTTCGCCCTGCCGGTGGTCTCCTTCCACCCGCGCTTCCTCAACATCGCCGCCGACCACCCGATGAATCTCGGCTCGCTGCCCGGCGGGCTGCTGTCCCAGGCCGATCTGGTGATCGCGCTGGACGCCGACGTGCCCTGGATCCCGGCGCTGGAATCGCCGCCGGCCGGTTGCCGGGTGGTGCATGTCGCGACCGATCCCGCCTACACCCGCTATCCGATGCGCAGCTTTCCTTCCGACCTCTGCGTCGCCGGCGAGACCGCCGACGTGCTGACGGCCGTCGAAGCCCTTCTGGATCGCCACGAGCGGTTGGACCGCAAGAGCATCGCCGGCCGTGGCGAGGCGTTGCGGGCGCAGTCGCAGGCGCTGGCCGGCAAGCGGCTGTCGCCCGATGCGATGCCGTCCGACGGCCGCATCGGCCCGGAATGGCTCAGCGCCTGCATCGGCGAGGCGGTCGGTCCCGATGCGATCATCGTCAACGAATATCCCTTGCGCCTGGACCATTGCCCGCAGACCCGCGGCGGCACCTATTTCGGCCTCAGCGCCGCCGGCGGGCTCGGCTGGGGACTGGGGGCGGCGCTGGGGGCCAAGCTGGCCAACCCGGACCGGCTGGTGGTGGCGACTCTGGGCGACGGCGCCTACATGTTCGCCAACCCGACGGCTTCCCATTGGGTCGGCGAGGCCCATGACCTGCCGGTGCTGACCATCGTCTTCAACAACCAGCTCTATGGTGCCGTGCGCAACGCCACCATGGCGATGTACAAGACCGGCGTCGCCGCGCGCAGCGGCGGGCGCATGCTGGCCGACCTCAGCCCGTCGCCGGCCTTCGAGAAGCTGGTGGAGGCGAGCGGCGGCGTCGGCTTCCGGGTCGAGCGGCCGGAGGACCTGCGCGACACCCTGCGCCGCGCGGTGGCGGTGGTGACCGAAGAGCGCCGTCAGGCGCTGGTCAACGTGCTGTGCGACTACTGATGTCGGCGCGCGATCCGGCCATGGAGGCGGCGGCCGCCCAGATTGCCCCGGCTGCAAAAGCGGGCGCCGGGTGGGGCAGCGGCGGGTTGAGCAGCGAGGCGGCGCGGCTGCGCCGCCGCTTCCCCACCGTCGCCGATCTCGCGGCGCAGGCCCGGCGGCGGACGCCGCGCTTCGCCTATGATTTCGTCGCCGGCGGGGTGGGGGACGATCATGGGCTGGCGCGCAACCGCCAGGCGCTCGATGCCATTCAGATCGTGCCGCGCTATGGCGTCGACCTGCGGGGCGTGTCGATCGAGACCACGCTGTTCGGCCGCGGCTATGCCCTGCCGGTCGGGGTGGCGCCGATGGGACTGGCCGGCCTGCTGTGGCCGGACGCCGACGAGGCGATCGCGGCGGCGGCCCAGCGCGCCCGCATCCCCTACGTGATGTCGACGGTCGCCAACAGCTCGATCGAGCGCATCGCCCGCATCGCGCCGGACGTGTTCTGGTATCAGCTTTACAATGTGCCGGAAAACGACCATGCGGTGTCGCTCGACCTGATCCGCCGGGCGCAGGCGGCAGGCGCCCATGCGCTGGTGCTGACGATGGACGTGCCGGTCCGCTCCAAGCGGGTGCGCGACGTGCGCAACGGTCTCGTCGTGCCGTTCCGCCCGACCCTGCGGACGGCATGGGATGTGGCGCGGGCGCCGCTGTGGGCGCTGGCGATGCTGCGGCGCGGCCAGCCGCGCTTCTTCAATTTCGAACGCTATCTGGGTCCGGACGCCAGCACCGGCGACCTCGCCGGCTTCGTCTACCAGAAGATGACCGGCCCGCTGACCTGGGAGTCGGTCGCCCGCTTCCGCGACGTCTGGCGCGGTCCGCTGCTCGTCAAGGGCATCCTGCATCCGGACGACGCCGACAAGGCGGTGTCGCTGGGCGCCGACGGCATCCTGGTCTCCAACCATGGCGGCCGCCAGTTCGATGCGGCGCCGGCGGCCATCGACGCCTTGCCGGCGATCGAGGAGCGGGTGCGCGGCCGTGCCAGCGTCCTGGTCGACGGTTCCATGGTCTCCGGCCTCGACCTGCTGCGCGCCCGCAAGCGGGGAGCCGCCGCGGCCTTCGCCGGCCGCGCCTTCCTGACCACTTTCCACACCGATCCGGCCAACCAGATCGAGACCGTCATGGCCGTCCGTGACAAGGTGATCGGCGACCAGCCCTATCCCAACTGGACAGCGGTCGGGGTGACCTGGCTGGCGGGGTTCGACTTCGAAATCAAGGTCGTCGCCCGCATCCCGGCGACGGCA
>NZ_BADK01000161.1 GCF_000333595.1 Azospirillum sp. B506 | reverse complement strand
GGGGTAGAGCACTGGATGGGTAAGGGGGGCGCGAGCCTTACCAAACCTAACCAAACTCCGAATACCCGTGAGCAGAGCGCGGCAGACAGACGGTGGGTGCTAAGGTCCATCGTCGAGAGGGAAACAGCCCAGACCGCCAGCTAAGGTCCCCAAATCACGGCTAAGTGGGAAAGGATGTGGGAAGGCCATGACAACCAGGAGGTTGGCTTAGAAGCAGCCATCCTTTAAAGAAAGCGTAATAGCTCACTGGTCTAGTTAAGCCGGCCTGCGCCGAAAATGTATCGGGGCTCAAGCCGTGTACCGAAGCTGCGGATGCGATCTTTGATCGCGTGGTAGCGGAGCGTTCCGTAAGCCTGTGAAGGGTGCCCGTGAGGTCGCCTGGAGGTATCGGAAGTGAGAATGCTGACATGAGTAGCGACAAACAGTGTGAGAAACACTGTCGCCGAAAGTCCAAGGGTTCCTGCGCAAGGTTAATCCACGCAGGGTGAGCCGGCCCCTAAGGCGAGGCCGAAAGGCGTAGTCGATGGGAACCACGTTAATATTCGTGGGCCTGGCGGAGGTGACGGATCCCAACGCGTGTACGATCTTATCGGATTGATCGTGCTGTAGAGGGGTTCCAGGAAACAGCCCCGCCATATAGACCGTACCCCAAACCGACACAGGTGGACTGGTAGAGTATACCCAGGCGCTTGAGAGAATGGTGTTGAAGGAACTCGGCAAATTGCCCTCGTAACTTCGGAAGAAGAGGGCCCCGTTGGGACGCAAGTCCTGGCGGGGGGCACAGACCAGGGGGTAGCGACTGTTTACTAAAAACACAGGGCTCTGCGAAGCCACACAAGGCGACGTATAGGGTCTGACGCCTGCCCGGTGCCGGAAGGTTAAGAGGAGAGGTGCAAGCCTTGAATTGAAGCCCCGGTAAACGGCGGCCGTAACTATAACGGTCCTAAGGTAGCGAAATTCCTTGTCGGGTAAGTTCCGACCTGCACGAATGGCGTAACGACTTCCCCGCTGTCTCCAACACCAACTCAGCGAAATTGAACTCTCGTGAAGATGCGGAGTTCCCGCGGTCAGACGGAAAGACCCCGTGCACCTTTACTACAGCTTTGCAGTGGTGCTAGGGACTCATGTGTAGGATAGGTGGGAGGCTTGGAAGCATGGGCGCCAGCTCGTGTGGAGCCAACCTTGAAATACCACCCTTGAAGTCTCTGGCATCTAACCGTGGGCCCGTTATCGGGGTCCGGGA
>NZ_BADK01000162.1 GCF_000333595.1 Azospirillum sp. B506 | reverse complement strand
CATAGAGGGAGCGGCGGTAGTCGCCCCCGCCGATTTCGCTGGGCTTCACCGTATAATCGACCCGGCCCATGGCGGCGGTCGCGGTACGGACCGCATCAGCCATCGCCTGAATTCCGCCGGTTCCAGGGAAAAGGCACTGTCGACCCCGCCATCGGCACGCGACAGGGTGAAATGCTTCTCGATCACCGTGGCACCCATCACCGCAGCGGCGACCGGCACGGCGATGCCCTCGCTGTGGTCGGACAGGCCGGCGGTGACGCCGGAGAAGGTCTGCGCCAGATGCGGGATGGTCTGGAGGTTGCAGTCCTCCGGCGGGGTCGGATAGCCGCTGACACAGTGCAGCAGGGCGAGAGGCACGTCGCCGGCTGCCACCACCGCCTCCTCGATCTCACCCAGCGTGGCGAGGCCGGTGGACATGATCAGCGGCTTGCCGGACCGCGCGGCGCGGCGAATCAGGGGCAGATCGATCAGCTCGAAGGACGCGATCTTGAAGGCCGGGGCGTCCAGCTCCTCCAGCAGTTCGATGGCGGTCTCGTCGAAGGGGGAGCTGAAGATTGTCAGTCCCAGCGCCCGCGCCCGTTCGAAAAGCGGGGCGTGCCAGTCCCAGGGCGTGTGCGCCTCGCGATAGAGGTCATGCAGGGTGCGTCCAGCCCACAGCCCGCCCTCAAGACGGAAGCCGGGACCGTCATGGGCGATGGTGATGGTGTCGGCAGTGTAGGTCTGCAGCTTGACCGCGTCGGCCCCCGCCTCCTTCGCCGCGTCCACCAGCGCCAGCGCGCGGCCCAGGTCGCCATTGTGATTGCCCGACATCTCCGCGATCAAGTAGGGCGAATGGCCCGGCCCGATCGGGCGGCCGGCGATCGACATCGGCGGACGGCTGGAGGTGCGGCTGGCGGCGGCGTTCGGCAAGGGACGGCTTTCCAAGCGGGTCGATCTGGTGGGACCAGTCTTTCACGAAAACGTGAAGGAAGGTTAATTTCCGGCGGCCGCTGCATGGCGCAGCAGCTCCCGCGCTTCTTCGCCATAGGCAAGCAGCCGCTCGACGCAGCGGTCGCGGTCGCCGATCTCGGCAAAGCGGGCCTTCGCAGCGCGGCGGGCCCTGGCAAGGGCTTCGGAATCGCTGGCGAGCGCCACCGCGCGCGCCAGATAGGCGTCGCGGTCGGGCACGCAGAATTCCGGGCCGGCATTGCTGGCGACATCGCCCCAGCCATAGCTGATCACCGGCACCCCTTCCGCCAGCGCGTAGGACGCACCGCCGCCGCCTCCCTGGCGTGGCGGATTGAGAAAGACGCCACAGCCGCCATAGAAGGCACGGATGTCCGGGACATGGCCGAGGCAGCGCATGCGGTCGCGATTGTGCAAGGGAGCCAGGCGGCCCGGCAGGTCCCTCACCTCGCCGGCGAAGACCAGCGCGCTGTCGGGGCAGCGGTCCAGGATCTCGTCGAACAGCTCCAGCATCTCCACCGACACTTCCAGATCCAGACGGTTGCCGACCACAGCGAAAAGGAAGGTGCCGGCGGGGAAACCGGTCTCGACGCGCACGCCGGTCGACGGCGGCGGGGTGAAACCGAAGGTGAAGGGACGGAAACGGCGGGCAAAAGGCGCACGGTAGAGCGCCGGGATGGACAGGGTGTGGTCCTTCTCCTCATAGCCCAGAACGATGTGCGCCAGCGAAATCGTGATGCCGGAGGTGGTGGGGATGGCGACCACCGGCCGGGCTTCGGCATCGGCGAACAGGTCGGCAACGATGTTCGACCCGCCGAAGGCGACGATCAGGTCGGGGTCGTAACCGTCGATGGCCTCCACGATGACGCGCAGCTTGCC
>NZ_BADK01000163.1 GCF_000333595.1 Azospirillum sp. B506 | reverse complement strand
ATCTCGATGATGCGCTCCAACCCGGCCCGGCGCACCGGATCGGCGCCCTGGGCGTACAGAACCTCGGCGAAGCGGGGGATCAGCGGCGACGGGCCGGCGAACAGACGTTCGGCGCAGGCCATCCCCTCTTTCAGGTCGGCGGGCGCGATGGCCCGGCGCAGGAACCCCAGGTCGAAGGGAGTGCCGAGCCCGGCGCTGGACAGCAGGGTCAGGCTCGCCACCCGGTCGGGCGCCAACCCGGCCAGTTCGCGCGCGACATAGCCGCCCATCGAATGGCCGACAACATGCACCCGCGTCAATTCCAGTTCGTCGAGGAATTCGACCAGCCAGGGAACGAAATCGGCGACCCGCCCGCTGCCGACATCGGACGTCGAACCGCCATGGCCCGGCAGGTCGACGGCGATGGCGCGACGGCGCGACGACAGAGCCGACAGGTTGAACTGCCAGGTCAAGCGATCGCCGGCGAACCCATGCACAAGCAAGACGGGCACCCCGCCGCTGCCAACCGACAGGTAAGCCGCCGGGCCGCCGGCGACGGTGGCGACACCGGCGCGCAGGCGGCTTCCTTGTGAAACGGGCCGGGGCGAGACGGGCCGGGAGACAGGCACCGGTCAGGCCGCGACCGCGGCACCCGCCAGTGCCAGCAGATCGCCGATGGTCCTGGCCTTGGCCAGCTTCTCGCCTTCGACCACCACACCGGTCTTCTCGTCCACCAGCGCGATGAAGCTGATGACCGCCAGCGAGTCCCAGCTCTCCAGCGATTCCAGGGCCTCGTCGCCGGTCAGCGTGCCGGCATCCAGTTCGAGCATCTCGTCAAGAGCGAGAAGGAATTCGTTGCGATCCATAAGCTTTTCTCCTTGATCGAACCGCGGCACCGGTCAGTGCAGCGTGTTTTGCCGGACCGAACGGTTGATGTCCACCCAATCGGGATGGTCGCGAAAGAGTTTGCAACAATCCTGCCAGCCAAACCTGGGGTTGGAGGGCAGCAGCGCCTCCAGCATGCGGCGCACCAGCTCATAGTCGGCGCGCTCATCCACGCACCAGCGCTGGTCCGGCGGCTCCACCGGCAGGCCGGGCACCAGCGCCTGTCCCAGCCGGAAACGGTCGGGACGGCGATAGATGTAGGGGGTGACATGTTCCCGCTCCGCCGGGTCGGTGGCATGGGCCGCCGCTTCGTCCAGCAGGCGGCGCGGGAAGATTTCGGCATCCAGGCCGCGGGGGTAGCGGGTGCTGTCGATCGACAGGTAATCCAACGGCTCCGGCGTCAGGCAGCTTCCAGAAAGGCGGCGATCAGGCAACCGACCAGCGCCGGGT
>NZ_BADK01000164.1 GCF_000333595.1 Azospirillum sp. B506 | reverse complement strand
GCCCCCCGGCGTGCTGGAGCTGTGGCAGGCCCGCGTAGCCGCCGAGCCGGAGGCAGTCGCCGTGCGCGACGGCGCGCGGGCGCTCACAGTCCGCGCGCTGGACGGGCTTGCCAACCGGCTGGCGAACGCGCTGCGCGAAGCCGGCGTGCGTCCGGGCGACAGGGTGCCGCTGTGCGTCGACCGCTCCTGCGGCCTCATTGCGGCGCTCCTCGGCGTCATGAAGGCCGGGGCCGCCTATGTGCCGCTCGATCCTTCCCAGCCGGCGGAGCGGCTCCGCCGTCTCGCCTCGTCGAGCGGCGCGCGGTGCGTCGTCGCGACCGGGCCGACTTTAGCCGCTGCCGCTGCCACCGGCCTGTCCTGCCTCGACCTCGACGGTCCGCAGATCGCCGCCCATCCCGACCGGTTCGACGGCCCCGCTCCGGCCGCGGCGCTGCCGGCCTATGTCATCTATACCTCGGGTTCGACCGGCGAGCCTAAGGGGGTCCTGGTCAGCCATGGCGCGCTCGGCAGCTATCTGCGCGGCGTGCTGGAGCGGCTCGCTGTTCCGAAGGGCATGTCGATGGCGATGGTCTCGACCGTGACTGCCGACCTTGGGCATACGGTGCTGTTCGGGGCGCTCTGCCATGGCGGTGCCCTGCATCTGGCTGACGACGCCACCGCCCGCGACCCCGACCGCTTCGCCGCCTGGATGGCCGAATGCGGCGCCGGGGTTCTGAAGATCGTGCCGAGCCATCTGCGCGGGCTGCTCCATGCCGGCCGCGCCGCCGACGTGCTGCCGCGCGATCTGCTGGTGCTGGGCGGCGAGGCCTGCGACGGCGGGCTGGTGGAGCAGGTGCGGGGATTGCGGCCGGGCCTGCGCGTGCTCAACCATTACGGCCCGACCGAGACGACGGTCGGCGTCCTCACCCACGAGGTTCCGGCCACCGCCCCACCTTTGGTTCCGCTGGGCCCGATTCCGCTGGGACGGCCGCTGGCGAATGTCCGCGCCCGCGTGCTCGACGCCGATCTGGAGCCGGTGCCCGCCGGTGCGGTCGGCGAACTCTATGTCGGCGGCGACAGCCTCGCCGATGGCTATCTCGGCCAGCCGGCGCTGACGGCAGCCCGCTTCGTCCCCGATCCGCAGCCGCGCCGGCCGGGCGACCGGCTTTACCGCACCGGCGACCGCGTGCGTCTGCGCCGGGATGGGTTGCTGGAGTTCGTCGGCCGCCTGGACGATCAGGTCAAGATCCGCGGCCATCGCATCGAGCCGGGAGAGGTCTCCCGCGTGCTGAAGGGCCTGCCAGGGCTGGCCGACGTGCTGGTGATCGCCGGCACGTCGGCGCAGGGCATGGCCGCCGGTCAGCTGATCGCCTATTGTGTGCCGTCCGCCGGATCGCCGGATGTGGCGGCTCTGCGCGATGCCGCCGCCGCCCAGCTGCCGGACCACATGGTTCCGGCTCATTGGGTGATGCTCGGCCGCCTGCCGTTGACCGCCAACGGCAAACCGGATCGCAAGGCGCTGCCGGTTCCCGTCATTGCCGAGGAAGCCCCCCGAACCGCGATGACGGAGACGGAGCAGCGCCTCGCGGCCATCTGGGCGGAGGTTCTGAAGCGAGAGACGGTGGATGTCGGCGCCAGCTTCTTCGCCATGGGCGGCGATTCCATTTTGAGCCTCCAACTGATCGCCCGCGCCCGCAAGCAAGGTCTGAAATTCACCCCGAAACAGCTGTTCGAGGCGCAGAGCATCCGTGCGCTCGCCGCCCTGCTGGATGCCCGTTCCCAGGCAGCCACCCCTGCGCCGCCCCCGCTTGCGCAGGCCGCTCCGGAGGCGCCGATTCCCACGGTGCCGCGCGGCGACAGCCTTCCGCTGTCCTCGACACAGCGCCGGTTGTGGTTCCTGTGGCGCCTCGACCCCGCCAGCACCGCCTATACCATCTCCACTGCGCTGCGACTGCGCGGCCGGCTCGACAGCGACAGCCTGCGGCGGGCCTTCGCTCTGGTGTCGGCACGCCATGAAAGCCTGCGCACGCGCTTCGTCGACCGTGGCGGTGATCCCCGCCAGCTCATCGATGCGGATGCCGCTTTCGACTGGACGGTCGAGGCGCTGGAGGACGCCGCTCTGCTGGACGAGCGGCTGCGCGCCGAGGCCGCCCGCCCCTTCGATCTGGAACAGGGGCCACTGCTGCGGCTGCGCCTGTTCCGCCTGCCGGGCGGGGAGGAGCATGCGCTGTCCCTGGCGATGCACCACATCGTCTCCGATGGCTGGTCGATGAACATTCTGGTGGATGAGGTCGCCCAGGCCTATGCGGCGCTGTCGGCCGGCCGGCCGGCGGCGCTGCCGCCCCTGCCGCTCCAGTATGCCGACTATGCCGCGTGGCAGGAGCGCTGGATGGAGGGGGACGAGGCCCGCCGGCAGCTCGCATACTGGCGGGGACGGTTGGGCGGCGAGCAGCCGGCGCTCGATCTGTCCGCCGACCGGCCCCGTCCGCCGATGCAGAGCCATCGTGGCGGTGCTGTGAAATTCCGGCTGGAGGCCCCCCTGGTCGCTGGACTGTCCGCCATCGGACGGGAGCAGGGGGCCAGCCTGTTCATGGTCCTGCTCGCCGCCTTCGCCGCCCTGCTGCACCGGCACAGCGGCCAGAGCGACCTGCGCATCGGCGTGCCGACCGCCAACCGCGGCCGGGTCGAGTTGGAAGGCCTGATCGGTTTCTTCGCCAACACCCAGGTTCTGCGCCTCGAACCCGAGGGGCGGGTTCCCTTCGAGCGCTTCCTGGCCAGGGTGCGCGACGAGGTTCTGGCCGCCCAGGCCAATCAGGATCTGCCCTTCGACGCCCTGGTGGAGGCCCTGCAACCGGCGCGCAGCCTCGACCGCAACCCGCTGTTCCAGGCGATGGCCAGCCACAGCCGGCCGCGTTCCGACGCGCTGCGCCGCCTGCCCGGCCTCGACATCGCCGAGTATCCGCGCTCGCATCATGCCGCCCAGTTCGACCTGTCGCTGCACAGCGAGGAACAGGCCGACGGGTCGCTGTGCGCAACCCTGATCTACGCCACCGACCTGTTCGACGCGGCGACGGCCGAGCGCCTCGGCAGCCATCTGGAGCGGATTCTGCGCGGGGTGGCCGAGGCCCCCACGGTGACGCTGGGCTATCTGCCGATCCTCGACGCCGCCGACTGGCCGGCGGTGGAGTCCACCCCTTGCGCGCCGTCCGGTCCGCTGGTTCCGGACCTGATCGCGGAGCAGGCCGCACGCCAAGGGGAGCGCCCGGCGCTGAGTTTTGGCGAGCGGACGCTGAGCTATGCCGCGCTTGAGGCGCAGGCGAACCGTCTGGCCCACCGGCTTCAGGCGCTCGGCGTCGGGCCGGAGGTGACGGTTGGCGTCGCCGCCGAGCGTTCGCTGGAACTGGTCGTCGGCCTGCTGGCGGTGATGAAGGCCGGCGGCGTCTATCTGCCGCTCGATCCCGAGCTGCCGCCGGCCCGTCTCAAGGCGATGGCCACGGATGGCGGCATCGCGCTGCTGCTCACCCAGAGCCACCTCGCCGCCCGGCTGAAGGACGGGGTGTTGCCCGAAGCGGTCAGCCTGTTGCAGCTCGATGCCGAGGATACCGCCAAGGACACCGGCGCTCAGCCGGACAGCCCGCCGGCATCGGGTCTGCGTCCGGACAATCTCGCCTATCTGATCTACACCTCCGGCTCGACCGGGACGCCCAAGGGGGCGGGCAACAGCCATGGCGCCCTGCTGAACCGGCTGGCCTGGATGCAGAAGGCCTACCGGCTGGCTCCGGGCGACCGGGTTCTGCAGAAGACGCCCTTCGGCTTCGACGTCTCGGTCTGGGAGTTTTTCTGGCCGCTGATGGTGGGGGCGCATCTTGTTGTGGCGGCGCCCGGTGAACATCGCGACGCGGCGCGGCTGGTGGCGCTGATCCGCGAGCAGTCCATCGACACGCTGCATTTCGTACCGTCGATGCTGCAGGCCTTCCTGGAGGAGCCGGGGGTGGAGGCGTGCGTCAGCCTGCGCCGGGTGGTGTGCAGCGGCGAGGCTCTGCCGGCGGCGCTGCGGGACCGGCTGTTCGCCCGTCTGCCGGCTGTCGGCCTTTACAACCTCTATGGCCCGACCGAGGCGGCCATCGACGTCAGCCATTGGACTTGCGGAGCAGGGGAGGGCGGCGCGGGCGGCGGGGTGCCGATCGGGGTGGCGATCGACAATCTGCGGCTTTACGTGCTGGACGACAGCCTGAACCCGCTTCCGGCTGGGGCGGTGGGCGAGCTTTACATCGCCGGTGCGGGGCTGGCGCGCGGCTATCACCGGCGGGCGGGTCTGACGGCGGAGCGTTTCGTCGCCGATCCCTTCTCGACGGACGGCGGGCGGATGTACCGGACGGGCGATCTGGCGCGGCGGCGCGGCGACGGGGTGATCGAGTATGCCGGTCGCATCGACCATCAGGTGAAGATCCGCGGTTTGCGGATCGAGCTTGGCGAGATCGAGGCCGCCCTGCGCGGGCATCCGGCGGTGCGCGACGCGGTGGTGGTCGCCAGGGACGGGGCGGGCGGCAAGCGGCTGGTCGGCTATGTGGCGGCCGATGCGGATTCGGAGCTGCCGCGGCAGCTGCGGGAGCATCTCGGTCGCGGCCTGCCGGACTACATGGTCCCGGCCCACATCGTGGCCCTGGAGCGCCTGCCGCTGACGCCCAACGGCAAGCTCGACCGCAAGGCGCTGCCGGAGCCCGCCCCCGATACCGGTGGGGACCATGTCGCGCCGGCTTCGGCGACCGAGCGCGTGTTGGCGGAGATCTGGAGTGCCGTCCTCGGCGTCGCGCGGGTCGGTGCCGCCGACAATTTCTTCATGCTCGGCGGCCATTCATTGCTGGCGACGCGGGTGGCGGCACAGATCCGCGACCGCTTCACGGTCGATCTTCCCCTGCGTGCCCTGTTCGAGGCGCCCACCCTGGCGGCCCTTGCCGCACGGATCGACCGCGACCGGGTTGACGGTAGCCACGACGATGAGATCGGGCGGATGGACGCCCTGCTGGCCGACCTCGAAGCCGACCTTGACGCCATCCCGTCGGAGGCCGCGCAATGACCATGACCGTCAAGCGGGAACCGGCTGGACGGCCGGCCGATATGCTGATCCAGATCGCCCGGCGCCTCGATGCCCTGCCTGCCGACCGGCAGGAGGAGTTCCTCCGCCGTCTCGCCGATTCCGGGATTTCCTTCGCCCGGCTGCCGATCCTCCCCGGCCGCCGGCCGGAGCGGCTGCCGCTGTCCCATGCCCAGCGGCGGCTGTGGGTGCTCTGGCAGCTCGACAACGGCAGCCGGGCCTATCACATCCCGATCGGCCTGCGCCTGACCGGCCGCCTCGACCGGCGGGCGCTTGCCGATGCCTTCGCCGACATCGTGGCCCGGCATGAAGTGCTGCGCACAAGCTATCCGGCCCGCGACGGCGAGGCGGAACAGCGCATCCATCCGGCGGCTCCCCCCGACATCCGCTGGACCGACCTGTCGGCTCTGGCGGCGGCCGAGCGGGACGGCCGGCTGGACGCCCTGGCCGAAGCGGAGGCCGCGACCCCGTTCGATCTGGAGGCGGCGCCGCCGCTCCGCCTGCTGCTGGTGCGGCTGGCCGACGAGGAGCATGTGCTTTTCCTGACGCTCCACCACATCGCCGCCGATGGCTGGTCGGTGAACCTGCTGGTGGAGGAGTTTGCCGCCCTCTATGCCGCCCGCTGCCAGGGGCTGGAGGCCGGCCTGCCCCCGCTGCCGATCCAGTATGCCGACCACGCGCTGTGGCAGGACCGCCTGCTGCGCAGCGGCGAAGGGGCACGGCAGCTCGACCATTGGCGTGCCTTGCTCGGCACGGAGCAGGCGGACCTGACGCTTCCCTGGGATGGAGAAGGTGACGGAAGCGACGGGCAGGGTCGTGACCGCAGCGAGGCCGGCCTGCCGATCGGTCTCGACGATGGGCTGGTCGCCCAATTGCGCGGCGTGGCCGGCCGGGACGGGGCGACCATCGCCAACCTCCTGCTGGCGGCCTTCCTGCTTCTGCTGCACCGACATACCGGGCAGGGAGACCTGCGGGTGGGCGTGCCGGTCGCCGGGCGTCACCGCGCCGAGACCGAAGCTCTGGTCGGCCTGTTCGTGAACAGCCAGGTCATCCGGGTCGAGCTGCATGGCGGGCTTCGGCTGCGTCAGGTGCTGGCGCAGGTCCGTGACCGCGCGGTCGATGCCCAGGCCAGCCAGGATCTGCCCTTCGAGCATCTGGTCGACGCGCTGAAGCCGGAACGCCGGCTCGACCGCAACCCGCTGTTCCAGGTGATGTTCAACCACCAGCATCGCCGGCTGTCGGCGCTGGACCGGATCGCCGGGTTGACGATCAGGCCGCTGGCCGCCGTTTCCCGCGTCGCCCTGTTCGACCTGTCGCTGGAGGTCGAGGAGGATGACGGCGGAAGCGTCCGCTGCGGTCTGCGCTATTCCGCCGACCGCTTTGCCCTGTGGCGGATTGCCGCCATGGCGGAGGATTACCGGCGCATCCTGGCCGCCTTCGCCGCCGGTGGAGACGTTCCGGTCGCATCCATCCGGCTGACGGCCGACGAAGCCGTTGACGCCGTGCCCGGCGTTGCGATGGTTGCGGCTCCAGCGCGGTCGCCTGCGACGCTGATCGATGCCCGCGCGACGGAGACCCCCGACGCCGTGGCTCTCGTCGCCGATGGGCGGCCGGTGACGTTCGGAATCCTGAAGGCGCGGTCGGACCGGCTGGCCCGTCGCCTTCGCGCGCTGGGTGTCGGGCCGGATGTCCGGGTCGGGCTGGCGGTCGAGCCGTCGGTCGCCATGGTGGTCGGGCTGCTGGCCGTTCTGAAGGCGGGCGGGGCGTATGTGCCGCTCGACCCCCGGCTGCCCCGCGACCGTCTGGCCGGAATGATCGCCGACTGCGGCATGGCTTTGATGCTGGTGCAGGACGGCCTGCAGGACGCGATGCCGGCCGATGTCGCCCGTCTGACAGTGGACGCCGAGGGGCTGGCCGGTGATGGTCCCGAGAGCGTGGGCGATCATCCGGCGCCGGCGGACGAGGGGCTGGCCTATCTGATCTACACCTCCGGTTCGACCGGGACGCCCAAGGGCGTCATGGTTTCCCATGGGGCGCTTGCCCGCCATTGTCTTGCGGCGGCCGAGGTCTATGGGATCACCGCCGGGGACCGGCTACTGCATTTCGCATCCTTCGGCTTCGATGCGGCGAGCGAGCAGATCCTGATGCCTCTGCTGGCGGGGGCGGGCATCGTCCTGGGCGCCATGGCCGAGTCCACCCCGGAACGGCTGGCGGCGCTGATTCTGCGCGATGGCGTCACCGTTGCCGATCTGCCGCCGGCCTATCTCGCTCACCATGCCGAAGCCCTTTCGGCGGCCCTTGCCGTGGCCAAGCCCGGCCATCGCCTGCGCACCTGCATCCTGGGCGGCGAAGCCTGGGATCTGTCGCTGGCCGGTCGCCTCGCCGGTTGGGTCGACGAGGTTTTCAACGCCTATGGGCCGACCGAGGCGGTCATCACGCCGCTGGTCTGGAAGGCCGGTGGAGATGGGCAGGGCGGCACCGCTCCCATCGGCAACCCCGTCGGCGACCGCCGGGCGCTGGTGCTCGACGCTTCGTTGAACCCGCTTCCGACAGGTGCGGTCGGCGAGCTTTATCTCGGCGGCTCCGGGTTGGCGCGGGGCTACCTGAACCGTCCCGGCCTGACGGCGGAGCGTTTCGTCGCCGATCCCTTCTCGACGGACGGCGGGCGGATGTACCGGACGGGCGATCTGGCGCGGCGGCGCGGCGACGGGGTGATCGAGTATGCCGGTCGCATCGACCATCAGGTGAAGATCCGCGGTTTGCGGATCGAGCTTGGCGAGATCGAGGCCGCCCTGCGCGGGCATCCGGCGGTGCGCGACGCGGTGGTGGTCGCCAGGGACGGGGCGGGCGGCAAGCGGCTGGTCGGCTATGTGGCGGCCGATGCGGATTCGGAGCTGCCGCGGCAGCTGCGGGAGCATCTCGGTCGCGGCCTGCCGGACTACATGGTCCCGGCCCACATCGTGGTGCTGGAGCGCCTGCCGCTGACGCCCAACGGCAAGCTCGACCGCAAGGCGCTGCCGGAGCCGGAGGTTACCTCCACATCGGCACAGGTTGCACCGCGCAGCGAGGCAGAGCGCGCCCTGGCGGTGCT
>NZ_BADK01000165.1 GCF_000333595.1 Azospirillum sp. B506 | reverse complement strand
CGACTTCTTCGAATTGGGCGGCCATTCGCTGCTGGCGACCCAGGTGGCCTCGCGCATCGCCGCCGAGCTGGGGGTGACGCTTGACATCCGCACCCTGTTCGAGGCGACCGGACTGCGCGGCCTCGCCCGCCGGGTGGAGGAGCGCCTCGCCGCCGCCGGACCGGCGTCCTCCTCCGCCGAAGACGAGCTGGCCGCCGCGCTGCGGGCCATCGACGGCCTGTCGGACGCCGACCTGAACGCGCTCGCGGAGGCCGCACTCGCCGGCGGCGTCACACCAGACAGTGCAAAAGACAGCGCAAACACGGGGACCGCCCGATGACCAGCAACCCGTCCACCACCGCCCTGCCGACCGCTCCCGTCCTCTCGCTCGACGGATTGTCGCGCAGCCAGCGCCGGGCGCTTGCCGCCGTCCTGGCCGCCAAGGGCATCGACGTCCACACCCGCTTCCCGATCCCGCGCGCCGACCGGGCGGAACCGCTGCCGCTCTCCTATGCCCAACAGCGGCTGTGGTTCCTGTGGCGGATGGATCCGGGCGGGGCGGCCTACAACATTCCCGGCGCCATCCGGGTGAGTGGTCCGCTCGATCCGGCCCTGCTGGAGGCGGCCTTCGCCCATCTGACCGAACGGCACGAGGCTCTGCGCACCACCTTTTCCGAGCGCGACGGCCAGCCGGTGCAGGTCATCCACCCGCATCTGGCGCCGGTGCCCGTCCGCATCGATCTGTCGGACCTTGCCCCCGCCGAACGCGAATCCCGCGCGCGGGATCTCGCGCGCGCCGAAGCATTGGCCCCCTTCGACCTCGGCGCGGGGCCGCTGCTGCGGCTGACGCTGATCCGGCTGGCGGATGAGGATCATCTGCTGCTGATCACCCTGCACCACATCGTCGCCGACGGCTGGTCGGTGGAGCGCTTCCTGGCGGAATTCGCCCGCAGCTACGACGCCTTGCGGGCCGGGCATCTGCCGGCTCTGCCGGCTCTGCCGATCCAGTATGCCGATTACGCCCAGTGGCAGCGCGACTGGCTGGAGGCCGGGGAGCGCGACCGCCAGCTCGCCTATTGGCGCGACCGGCTCGGCACCGACCATCCCGTCCTGTCGCTGCCGCTCGACCGCCCCCGTCCGGCGGTGCTGGGCGCCCATGGCGGCACGGTGGGCTTCCGGCTCGGCGCACAGCGCAGCCGGGCGCTGAAGGCGCTGGCCCAGGCTCGCGGCGTCACGCCCTTCGTGCTTCTCCTGGCAGCCTTCAAGCTGCTGCTGCTGAAGCACAGCGGCGAGACCGACCTGCGGGTCGGCGTGCCCTTCGCCAACCGCAACCGGGTCGAGACCGAGGGGGTGGTCGGCTTCTTCGTCAACACGCTGGTGCTGCGCAGCCGGCTGGACAGCCGCGAGAGCTTCGGCTCCCTGCTGGCCCGGCTGCGCGACACCGCGCTGGAGGCGCAGGCCCACCAGGATCTCCCCTTCGAGCAACTGGTCGAGGCGCTTCAGCCGGAACGCAGCCTGACCACAATCCGCTGTTC
>NZ_BADK01000166.1 GCF_000333595.1 Azospirillum sp. B506 | reverse complement strand
CCGAGGCCCTGGCGGCCAAGGGCGGCGGCGGCCGGCCGGACATGGCCCAGGCCGGCGGCCCCGATGCCTCGCTGGCCCATGGTGCGATCGAGGCCATGGAAAAGGCGATTGCGGCCAAGAAGGCCTCCTGAGTCCAATGAATGACGGCCCCCGGTTCGCTCCGGGGGCCGTTTTTCTGTTCGTGCTCTTTTGCGTAAGGTCCGGCGATGGAACTCCCGACACTTCCCTTCACCGTGACCGACTGGTCCGCCGTTCCCGTCACCGAACATCCGGGTGAAACCGGTCTCGCCCGCTGGCGCAGCTTTCACGCCGGGGAGCTGCGGGTGCGACTGGTCGAATACACGCCGGGCTATCTTGCCGACCACTGGTGCGACCGTGGCCATGTGCTGTTCGTGGTCAGCGGCGAGCTGATCACAGAGCTGAAGGACGGCCGCCGCTTCGTCCTGACCGCCGGCATGAGTTATCAGGTGTCCGATTTCGGCGACCATCCGCACCGGTCCTCGACCGAAATCGGCGCCACCCTGTTCATCGTGGACTGAAACCTTCTCGTTTGAGGGAGCCCGCCCATGCGTTTCACCGGAACCGACCGTTATGTCGCCACCGACGACCTGATGGTGGCGGTCAATGCCGCCATCACGCTGGAGCGGCCGCTCCTGGTGAAGGGGGAACCCGGAACCGGCAAGACGGTGCTTGCGGTGGAGATCGCCCGGGCGTTGAACAAGCCGCTGCTGTCCTGGCATGTGAAGTCCACCACCAAGGCACAGCAGGGCCTGTACGAATACGACGCGGTCAGCCGTCTGCGCGACAGCCAGCTGGGCGAGGCGAAGGTCCACGACATCGCCAACTACATCGTCCGCGGCAAGCTGTGGGAAGCCTTCGAGGCTCCGGAAGCCCCGGTCCTGCTGATCGACGAGATCGACAAGGCCGACATCGAGTTCCCCAACGACCTGCTGCTGGAACTCGACCGCATGGAGTTCCACGTCTACGAGACCCGTCAGACGATCAAGGCGGCCAAGCGCCCCATCGTCATCATCACCTCCAACAACGAGAAGGAGCTGCCGGACGCCTTCCTGCGCCGCTGCTTCTTCCACTACATCCGCTTCCCCGAGCGCGAGACGATGGAGCGCATCGTCGAGGTCCATTATCCCGGCCTGAAAGCCGCGCTGCTGCGCGAGGCGCTGAACCTGTTCTACGACCTGCGCGAGGTTCCCGGTCTGAAGAAGAAGCCTTCCACCTCCGAACTGCTGGATTGGATCAAGCTGCTGATGGTCGAGGACGTCGATCCCGAGACCCTGCGCGCCAAGGACGCCCGCACCCTGATCCCGCCGCTGTGCGGCGCGCTGCTGAAGAACGAGCATGACGTGCACACGCTGGAGCGGCTGGCCTTCCTGGCGAAACGGGGGCGGTGATCGGGGTGCAAGGCGCCCCTTCTCACACTCCCTCCACCTCCTCCATCGGCAGAACCAG
>NZ_BADK01000167.1 GCF_000333595.1 Azospirillum sp. B506 | reverse complement strand
TCTTTGCCAATCCCAACAACCCGACCGGGCACCTACATCCCGGCCGACGCGGTGCAGCGGCTGCGCGCCGGCTTGCCGCCGCACACGCTGCTGGTGCTGGATTCGGCCTATGCCGATTACTGCCGGCTGCCGGACTACAGCGATGGGACGGAAATCGTCGAGAACTCCGACAACGTCATGCTGATCCGCACCTTTCTCCAAGATGCACGGGCTGGCCGGCCTGCGGGTTGGCTGGGGCTATGGTCCGGCAACGGTGATCGAGGCGGTGAATGCCATCCGGGGGGCCTTCAATGTCTCTCTGCCGGCCCAACTGACCGCCGCCGCCGCGTTGAGTGACGCCGGGCACGAGGAAGCCACCTTCGCCCACAATGCGCAATGGCTGCCCTGGCTGTCGCGCGAGCTGGAGCGGGTGGGACTGCGCGTCTATCCCAGCGTCTGCAACTTCGTGCTGGCCCGTGTGCCGACCGATCCGTCTTTGGGCACCCAGGCGGTCATCGACCATCTCGCCCGCCGCGGCATCCTGGTGAAGGCGGTGACCGACTATGGGCTGTCCGACTGCCTGCGCATCACCGTCGGCCGCGAGGAGGAGAACAAGGCGCTTGTGGTGGCGCTTGCCGAAATCCTCGGTTGAGGCATTCAGGGCGCGGTGCGGCGGAACGACGCGAGCAACTTGCCGGGAATCTCATCCATTTTGATGCAGATCAACGAACAGTCTATGCCTTTTCGGATAAGGTCCGTTTCGTCTCTAACCCTCCCTATATCACTGAGCCGGAGCATCCGTATGGATGGCTCCGGCTTTTTCTTTTCGGCTGGGGAGGGGCCAGACCGGTTCGGAAAACAGCGGGACAGTTGACATGCATCAACGCGGAAGGCGGTGGGCAGGCGTAGACCTATGACTGTCTCTAACCCTCCCTGTTTCACAGGAGGCTCCGGTTCCGGTGCCTCCTGTTTTTTTGTCCGGCTTTTGCCTGAATTTACGTTGGCGGGCGCGAGCGGTTCCAGCGCAGGACCAGGCCGATCAGCGACAACGGCACCACCACCACGGCTCCGATCAGGATGTAGGGCAGCGCCCATCGGCCGGCATCGATCAACAGGGCGGCAATGTCCTGCACCGTCTGCCAACTGTTCGTCAGGATGCTGGCTGGATCGATGTGCAGGAACGACAGAAGGAAGCCGACGACAAAGCACAACACCAGCGTCCGAATGATCCAGTTCACCAAGGCCCCACCTCGCGCTCGTCGTGGCGGAGTTTCCGCCTGTCTGAAGGAACGTGCCGGCCCATGAGCGGGGTTCGGCATTCCGCGCTAGATGGGGCGGGGTGGTCGGGTTGGTCAAGGGGCCAATCGGCAGCCCCCGACTCATCCCGCGAGTGGGATATGCGCGCCGGCGCTGCGCGGGAGTGCGCCGTCCAGACGCGGATCGCGGACCTCGCGGGCGACGGACGGACGGGACGAAGCC
>NZ_BADK01000168.1 GCF_000333595.1 Azospirillum sp. B506 | reverse complement strand
TTTCGTTGGGATCGTGACGGGGCCGCTTGATGGCATCGTCCCGTCGCATCGATCCGCCCGTCAGGAGTCGGTGCGGGGAATCCAGGGGATGCGGTGAAATGTCACACCCTCCTCGTGCAGTTCGGCGACTTCCTCGTCCGAGGCCTCGCCATAGATGCCGCGCGGATCGGTCTCGCCGTAATGGATGCGCCGCGCCTCCTCGGCGAAATTGTCGCCGACATAGTCGCAGTTCTTCTCGACGCTGCGCCGCACCTCGGTCAATTGGCGCATCACCTCCGCCACCGCCTCGCGCTGGGCGTCGTTCAGGCTGGGCGGCAGGGCCGCCACCATGTCGGCGGCCGTCGGCAGCGGTACGGGGGCGGGGACCGGCACCGGAAGGGCGGCAGGCACGGCACCGGGAGCAGCGGCCGGAGGGGCGTTCGCCGCAACGGCTTCGGCCTGTTCGCGGGCGCGGTCGGCGGCCTTGGCGACGCCCTTGGCGATGCGTGGGGCCATCGGCGCCTTGCCGACGACGGTGTCGCCACAGATCGGGCAGGCGATCTGGTGCGCCGCTGCCTGTTCGTCATAGGCGGCACCGTTGCGAAACCACGCCTCGAACTGGTGGTCGGCCGAGCATCTCAATGCGAAGAGGATCATATCCCCACAAGCCCCAAACTAACCCGCAGCAGGACGGACAGGCCGAGTCGCACCGGACCGGGTTGCGGCGCGACTCGGGATTTCCCCTAATTCAGCACGGCCGGGCCGCGCCGTCAAACGCCGCACGGACCATACGCCCGTACCTCCTGTGATATCGTTCCCGCCGCCATCGAAGAGACGTTTTGATAAGGAAAATTCCGCCATGCCGACACCGCATCCCCTGTCGCCCCCTTCCTCCTGGGTCGAGCGATTCGCTCCGCTGGTGCGCGCGGGCGGGCGGGTGCTCGACCTCGCCTGTGGTGGCGGGAGGCATCTGCGGCTGTTCCAACGGCGCGGCCATCCGGTGGTGGGGCTGGACTGCGACCTCGGCGGAGTCGCCGACCTGGACGGTGGCGCGGACATCACCCTCGTTCAGGCCGATCTGGAAAGCGGCGACTCGGGGTTCTCGCCCGAATCCCTGCCGGTTGACGGCCGCTTTGCCGGGATCGTCGTCACCAACTACCTGCACCGCCCGCTTTTCCCCGCCATCCTGGCGGCGCTGGAGCCGGGCGGCGTGCTGATCTACGAGACCTTCGCCGACGGCAACGCCCGGTTCGGCCGCCCCTCCTCCCCCGACTTCCTGCTGCGCCGGGGCGAGCTGCTGGAGGCGGTGCGCGGCACGCTTCAGGTCGTGGCCTTCGAACAGGGGGAGATCTCCGTGCCCAAGCCCGCGGTGGTCCAGCGGATCTGCGCCGTCGCCGGGGACGATCCGCTGCCGCTCTGAGTCCTCCTTACTCGTCGCTGTCGTCGGGGACCGGTTTCTGTTCTCCCCGGATGCGGCGACGGCGGTCCTCCTTGCGCATGATCTGCTTGCCATGCTTGTGCAGGGCCGGCGGCTCCAGCGGGCCGCCGGGGCGGACCGGACGCTCGGCGAAGCGGCCGAGCGAGATCATGCGGTCATACATCACCAGCGCCCCGGCGACGCCGACATTGATGCAGAAGGACATCGGGATCTTCACGACATGGTCACAGCGCGCCAGCAGGGCGGGCGACAGGCTGTCGCGCTCCGGCCCCAGCACATAGGCGGCGCGCGACGGGTGGCGGAAGCTGGGCAACTCCACCGCGTCGTCGGTCAGCTCCACCCCGACCAGCATGCAATCTTTCGGGAGGGTGAAGTCGGCGACCCGCTCATGGATGTAAAGCGGCAGGTGCAGCGTGGCGCCCGAGGTATCGACCAGCTTCGTCTCGCGCAAATCCGGTTCCGGATCGATGGCGAAGAAGAAGGAGGCGCCGAAGGCATGGGCGGTGCGCATCAGGTTGCCGACATTGCCCGGCTTGCTGATCCGCTCCACCCCGATCCCGAAATAACCACGCATGACGAACCCGTACATCGAAGAAGGGAGATGACCGGGCGGGAGCTTGCCGCCGCCGCCCGCCCGAGGCAAGCTTGCCGGCATGAGCCCGAACCACACTCACGACCATTCCTCCTGCTGCGGCGGGGATCACCACCACGGCCATTCCCACCATCACGGCCACCATCATGGCGAAAGCGCGCAAGGCCGCGCCGACCTGTCCGGCCCGGCGGAAAGCCCGATCACCGTCGAGGTGACGCGCGGCAGCCTGGTGGAGTCGGTCCACCGCGCCCGCGCCTGCATCGTCGATGCCGGCGGCCATGTGCTGGCGCGCTGGGGCGACATCGACGCGCCGGTCTACCCGCGCTCCGCCATCAAGTCGCTGCAGGCGATCCCGCTGGTGGAAAGCGGCGCGCTCGACGCCTTCGGGCTGGGGGACGAGGAGCTGGCGCTCGCCTGCTCCTCCCACAATGGCGAGGCGCGCCACACCGAACTGGTACGGTCCTGGGCCGGGCGGGTCGGGCTGACGCTCGACGATTACGAATGCGGCGCGCAGATCCCCTACGATCCCGCCACCGCCGAGGATCTGGTCCGCCGCGGCGAGGCGCCGACCGCCTTCCACAACAACTGCTCCGGCAAGCACAGCGGCTTCCTGACCACCGCCAGGCACAAGGGCGAACGGTTGAAGGGTTATGTCCGCTACGAACACCCGGTGCAGCAGCGCATCCTCGGCGTGATGGAACAGATGACCGGCCAGGATCTGTTCGGCGCGCCCTGGGGCGTGGACGGCTGCTCCATCCCCACCATCGGCATCCCGCTGGGCGCCATCGCCTATGCCATGGCACGCATCGCCGACCCGGTCGACCTGCCCGACGCGCGGGCCGAGGCCGTCACCCGCATCGCCGCCGCCTGGGGCAAGCACCCCTTCCTGATCGGCGGCACCGGAACCTTCGACACCGCACTGATGGAGGCGGCCGGTGGCGCCGTGCTGGTCAAGGGCGGAGCCGAGGGCGTCGGCTGCGCCGTGATCCCGGAGCAGGGCATCGGCATCGCGCTGAAGATCGAGGATGGCGCCGCCCGTGCCCGCGAGGTGGCGCTGGCCGCCTTGATCCGCTCGACCCAGGCACTGACCGAGGCGCAATGGGCGCGCGTGCCGCAACTGCTGACCGCCTCGATGCTGAACCGCGCCGGCACACGGGTGGGCGAGGTACGGCCGGCGGCGGGGTGGCCGGGCTGAGGCGCGAACGGGCCAGCATCCCACGGGTGCAGCGGGTGCGAATGCGGTGCTATGGTCGCCGCGCCCATTTCCCCCGTTGAGCGGTTCCCATGAGCATCGACGACCTGCGCGCCCAGTACGAAGCCTTTCCCTATCCGGCGCGCAATCCGGCCGAAGAAACCAAGCGCCTGATCACCGGCTCGCCCAGCCACCTGGACGAGTTGGCGCAGCATGTCTTCGGCGGCCGGATCGACCATAGCAAGCCGTTGCGGGTGCTGGTGGCCGGCGGCGGCACGGGGGACGGCACCATCATGCTGGCGCAGCAGATGGCCGACGCCGGCAATCCCGGCCGCATCGCCTACATCGACCTGTCCGACGCCAGCCGCGCCGTCGCCGAGGCGCGGGCCAAGGCGCGCGGCCTGACCAACATCGACTTTCGCCGCGGCTCGCTGCTGGAACTCGATGGGCTCGTGTCGGAAGCCGGGCCGTTCGACTACATCGACTGCTGCGGCGTGCTGCACCATCTGGACGACCCGGCGGCCGGCCTGCGCTCGCTGGCCGGCGCGCTGGCGCCCGGCGGCGGCATCGGCATCATGGTCTACGCTCCTTACGGCCGCACCGGCGTCTACCCGATGCAGGAGGCGCTGCGCGGCATGACCGAGGGACTACAGCCGGCGGAGAAGGTGGCGCTGGCCCGCCGGCTGATCCAGGCGCTGCCGCCGACCAACTGGCTGCTGAACAACCCGCACATCAGCGACCACCGGCTGGCCGACGCCAACCTGTACGACCTGCTGCTGCACAGCTGCGACCGCCCCTACAGCGTGCCGCAGCTGGCGGAGCTGGCGGAGAGCGCCGGCCTCGCCATCGCGACGCTGATCGACCCGCTGCGCTACGAGCCGTCGCTGTGGATCAAGGACGCCCGCGTCCTGAAGCCGCTGGCGGGGCTCGGCATGCTGGAGCGCGCCGCCTGGACCGAGCGCATCACCGGCGCCTTCACCAAGCACATCGCCTATCTGCTGCGCCCGGCCGATCTGGAGGCTGCCCGCATCCTGCCGGACGGCCCTGACGTGATTCCGGTCCTGCGCGACATCGACGGCCCGGCCGTGGCGAAGGCGGTTCCCCCCGGCGGCAGCCTCGAATTCGATCTGATGGGAAGCGTGGTGGCGCTCCCCCTGCCGCGGCTGGCCGGCCCGATCCTGTCCAGGGTCGACGGCAGGACCAGCCTGGGCGCCCTGCACGCCGCCATCGAGCCGACCACGAAGGTGACCTGGGACCAGTTCCTCACCCAGTTCCGCCAGCTGTTCGACGCGCTCGGCGGGCTGGGCAAGATGCATCTGCGGCGGGGATAGGACGGAAGCCCCACCCCCAGCCGATCCTTACCCCCGCAGAACCGGCACCGCGGCGTCGAGCGCCTTGGTCAGCCGGTCGAAGGTCTCGTGGATTTCCGCCTCGGAGATCACCAGCGGCGGGCACAGCGCGATGGAATCGCCCATGGCGCGGACGATCAGGCCGTTGTCCTGGGCCAGACCGTTGACCAGGGCGCCGGCGCGGCCGGGCGGGTCGAAGGGGAGCTTGGTCGCTTTGTCCGCCACCAGCTCCAGCGCGCCGATCAGGCCGATGCCGCGGGCCTCGCCGACCAGCGGATGCTCCGCCAGCGCCTTCAGCCGTGACTGGAAGGCCGGGGCGACCGAGCGGACATGGCCGACGATGTCACGCTCCTCGTAGATGCTCAGCGTTTCCAGCGCCACCGCCGCCGCCACCGGATGGGCGGAGTAGGTGTAGCCATGGCCGAAGGTGCCGATCTTCCGGCTCTCCTCGACGCAGGCGCGATAGATCGCGTCGGTCACCATGACGGCGGAGATCGGCAGATAGCCGGACGACAGCTGCTTGGCGCAGGTCAGGATGTCCGGCTGCATGCCCATGGTCTGGCTGCCCCAGAAATTGCCGGTGCGGCCGAAGCCGCAGATCACCTCGTCGGCGACCAGCAGGATGTCGTATTTCTTCAACACCGGCTGGATCTTGGCGAAATAGGTCGCCGGCGGCACCACGACGCCGCCGGCGCCCATGATCGGCTCGGCGAACATGGCGGCGATGGTCTCCGGCCCCTCGGCCAGGATCAACGCCTCCAGCTGTTGGGCCAGACGGGTGGCGAAGGCCTCCTCGCTCTCGCCCGCAAGCCCATTGCGGTACTGGTGGGGGCAGTCGCCATGCAGGATGCGGGCGATGGGCAGGTCGAAGTCGCGGTGGTTGTTGGGCAGCCCGGTCAGGCTGGCGGTCGCCACCGTCACGCCGTGATAGGCACGCTGGCGCGACAGGATCTTCTTCTTCTCCGGCCGGCCAAGCGCGTTGTTGTAGTACCAGATCAGCTTGATCGCGGTGTCGTTGGCCTCCGAGCCCGAATTGGCGAAGAAGACCTTGGACATCGGCACCGGCGCCAGCCCGATCAGCTTTTCCGCCAGATCGATGCCGGGCTCGTGCGACTTGTGGCCGAAGATGTGATAGGTCGACAGCTGCCGCATCTGCCTGGTCGCCGCCTGGACCAGACGCTCCTCGCCCCAGCCGAGCGAGACACACCACAGGCTGGCCATGCCCTCGATGTAATCCTTGCCGCCATCGTCGAAGACGCGGATGCCTTCGCCGCGCTCGATGATCATCGGCCCCTGCGTCTCGTGGGCGTGCAGGTTGGTGTAGGGATGGAGGACGAAGGCCTTGTCGCGGCTGGCCGCGGAATTGCCGGCGGTGCTGACGGGAGCGGTCATGGAAGGGGACTTCCTGTTCGGGCGTTCGGGTGCGTTGCCCCGCCGTCCGCGAAGGATCGGCGGAAACTGTTCGATATGTTAAACAGTTCCGCCGATCATACGCACAGTTCAGCCACCCGACAAACCCGCAACGCGGTCATCGGTGCAATGCGGCAGACACAGATGTCAGCCCCTGAGACATCACCCTTTGCGAACCAGCCCGCCGACCGGTTGGCCGTCGATGGTCAGGGATCCGCCTTCGGCCCCGACCGCCACCGTCTGGCCGTCCTTGATGCGGCCTTCGAGGATCAGGGTCGCCAGCGGGTTCTGCAACTCGCGCTGGATCACCCGCTTCAGCGGACGGGCACCGTACACCGGGTCGTAGCCGGCCTCGGCCAGCCATTCGGTCGCTGCCTCGTCCACCGTCAGCGTGATCTCACGGTCGGCGAGCATCTTGGTCAGGCGGCCGAGCTGGATCTTGACGATGCCGCCCATATGCCGGCGGTCGAGCCGGTGGAACAGCAGGATCACCTGGGCGACACGGCATGCGGTGACCCGGATGTCTGGGTGCGATCTGGCAGTGGTCTGGCGCGGGCCGGATCTGTGGAGCTGGACCGTCACCGTTGCTGGGGAGCAGGTCCGCTCCGGAAGTGCCCGGACGATGACCGGCGCTCAGGACGCCGCCGTGCGCGCCGCCAAAGCCCACACGGACGATGGCGGGCGCATCCAACTCCCGCTGTTCTGATAGAATACAGGGTGTTTTTTGCAAAAAGGGAGTAGATGGACAGATCTGTGGCGCTGTTCACAGGTCCTTAACGTGGAGAGCCCTATGGTGACTTCAGGTTCTCATCCTCCCAGAACCGAAATCTGAAGGCCGCACCTGCTTTGGTGCGGCCTTTTTCTTGACGGTAATTCTGGACATCTGCCGTACCGTCGTCGCATTCCCTCTCACCTACAGCAGGTCGGCGGCCGGGTTCTGGTGCACGGCGCCGGTCTGGAGGTAGCGGGCGGCGATGCGGTGGCTCTTGTGGCCGGAGAACTGCATCAGCAGGTCGAGCGGGATGCCGTCGCGCCCGCCGGTGGTGAGGAAGCCGGAGCGTAGGGGAGGGGAGCGCGATAGGTGTTAGGTAAACAACGGGAAGGGTGAACTGAACCGGAACAGCGGCTTGTCTGCTGGACTCCCCCGCGACCGTCCGGAAAACCGACCTTTGGCGGCTGGATCGAAAACTGTCCAGAAATGCCCAATTCCGATGGATTTTCGGACATCTTGAATGCCGGACGGGATAACGGACAGCAGGTTCCGCGCTGGTGTTCTTCGTCTGTTTCATCTTGGCGTTGTTTGGCGAACAACCATCGCGCTCTCCTCAAATGCCGGTGAATGTAAACCGGCAGGGGGGGTCGACGCCGATCGGCATAGTAACCTGCTGAGAGCATGAGAACTCTTGGGGTCCCACCTGCGTGCTGCTTCACATCCCAGATCGCGCAAAGCCGAGCCGAACAAATGTCGCGATGCCCTCATGTGGAAACACTCATCTGGGCAAATGCTCTTTTGCTCTATTGACCTTTTGACTGCGAAGTAGCGCGCAGGTAGGACCCCAATGCACCTCATACTTTCGGTAGGCTACTGTGTTGCTCGGCGTCGAAACTCCATGCTGATTCACACGTTGCGAATTTGGACGCACTTCACGCTGTACCCGCGAAGCGCATAGAGTTGCCAAACTTCCCGTTTGAGTAAACGGCCAAATGATCTCTTGGTCTTTTAATCGCTTGGACGCTTGACCGATAGCGGGCGCTTTGGTTGAATGATAGGGGCTTCATAGGGGGCATCATGCCAGTCATCGCTCTGGCCAGTGTGAAGGGAGGAGTGGGCAAGACCTCAGCCCTGCTCTCGCTGGCATCCGACCTCGCCCTGTCCGGCAGCAGTGTGTCCGTGCTCGACGCGGATCCGAACGGTCATGCCAGCCGCATCGGTGCCAAAATGGGAAAGCGGTTGAATGGTTCGCCCTTCTCGGCGACCGGCGGCGTCACCGAAGCGAACATCCTCGCCACCATCAAGCAAGCCAGGACAGAGGTGGACTATGTTCTCGTCGATCTGCCTGGTGTGTCGAGCAAGCTGACCCTCCTCGGCCTCGCCCGCTCTGATCTGGTCATCATTCCGGTGCAGGCCTCAGAGATGGACATTCACGACGCCTTGCAGACCGTTGAGAACGTAAAGCAAGCCGCTGAGGCTGCCGACCGCACCATTGCTGCCTGCTTCCTCCTGTCTCGCTGGCCCGTGACGATCGAGAGTCGGGCCGCCAAGGAGACGCGCAAGCGTCTCACGACCAAGGCTCCCGATGTGCCTGTCCTGCAAACGCCCCTGATGGATCGTACGGCGTTGAAGGAGATGACCTTCAATGGCGCACCGCCCAGGCTGAGCGACCCGGATGGCAATGCCGCCGCCAACGTCTCGTCCATCTGTCAGGAAGTGCTGGCGCTGCTCGGCGCCAAAGTGGAGCGCGCAGCATGAGCAAGAAGATGCCCCTGCCTCTGGACGACGACGATGACGACGTGCTGGCGCAACGGATCGCTGAAGCGGCGACCCAGCGCGGCATTCCCTCGCTGACACCAACGCCGCCGCCCTCCCCTGCTCCTGCCTCTGCCGGGACTCGCCGGCCGATCAAGATCGAGGTGTCCGACCCGCTTTTCGAAGCGCTGACCGTCGCCGCCGCAAGGCAGAAGGTCACAAAGCGGTACTTGATCCTGTCGGCGCTCCGGGATGCCGGCTACCCGGTCGAGGATACAGATTTCCAGGAAGACGGACGCCGGCTTCGCGGCTCCCGCAAATTATGAGCTTTTGCGCAAGAGTGCAAATGGGCATTTTGTAGATGCACCCCCACATAATCGGGCATTTGACCATTTGCGCCGTCACATCACGTAGGATGCAGACGGTCGAACCAGGGTCATGAGCAGTTCATATTAGTAATCAAAGGTATAGGATATCCGCTCTTCAACGCCTATTTGTTCTTGAAAATTTCTCCTCACGCTCCCTTCTGACTCCACCCATCAGAAGGGGAGGAGGGGACTATGCTGTGGCCTTTGCCGGTGATCGCCCGGCCGTGTCCGGTCATACAGGTGGAGGCTCTGGTATTAGCCGGCTTTCCGTCACCAGCCGCGGACTATATCGAGGGCCGGATCGATCTGACCGAGGTTCTGGTTCCGCACCCCAGCAGCACCTGAATTGCGCCGTCATCGTCAGTCAGCACGCCGGCAGACGTTGGAGCCACTGCGGCGCCGGAAAATTTCCGCGCATCGTGGCCATGCCAAGCGTAGACTCTGCCGGGTTAAATGACCTTTCACTCTATCCAAGGAAATCGGTAGGCCCAATGCCACCCTCCAGGCCCCGCGTACCAGTGCGACCGAATTTTAGTAAGCCCCGTTCAGCCACTGCCGCTTCGACCGGAGTTCGACCAGCACCGGCCCGTGTGAACGGATCAACGCTTCAAAAGGAGACGCAGTGGCTAGCCCGCGCCGTCGATGCCGAATGCGCTGGTGACGGCGTGGAGGCTGAGCTGTGCCGGCAGTATGCTGAGCACTGGTTTCGCGTCTCACGCGGGCAGGATTGAAGGGGGTGTTGCAGAAGGGAGGCAATTGGTGCGTTTGTACTTTTCTGCCACGTCGCGGAGCACCAAGCCTCCCGCAGTGGTTGCTTCACGCGCAAGTCCATGCATTATGCGAGAAAATCTCCGATCGTCTATTTTGACCCAAGGTGGGGTATTCCAGGCAGGGTAGGTATCTAATGATTACTTCGGGTGACTTCCGCGCCTTCATCGAAAAGGCCAAGGCCAGTGGTGGAGCAGAGATGGCCAACTGCCAGCCGTTCATCGAACGGCTGTGCCGCTTCCTGTCGCTGCCCGAGCCTGACCTTGCTGTCGAACACAACCACCAGAACGACTATGTTTATGAGCGCCGGATCGAGTTCAAACACCCCGACGGTAGCACGTCGCCGGGGCGCATAGACCTTTACAAGCGTGGGCATTTCATCCTTGAAGCCAAGCAGTCGGCCAAGCGCGCCAAGTCCGCCGCCGCTGACCAGCCTGGCCTGTTCCCTGAGGACATGATCCAGACCAAGACGGGCCAAGCCAAGCGCGGCACTCGTACTTGGGACAAGGTAATGATCGCTGCCAAGAAGCAGGCCGAGGACTACGCCCGTGCCCTTCCTGTAGATCACGGCTATCCGCCGTTTATCCTCGTCCTCGACATCGGGAATGTGTTGGAGGTCTATGCCGACTTCTCCGGGCAGGGGAAGAATTACGCACATTTCCCTGACCGGCAGTCCTACCGGCTCACTATGGACGACCTCTTGGAGCATCACATCCAAGAGCGGCTGCGAGCCATCTGGAACGACCCCCAGAGCCTTGACCCCACTCGCAAGTCGGCCGCGGTGACTCGCGACATCGCAGACCGGTTGGCCAAGATCACTCGCCGTCTTGAGGGCCGCTATAAGCCGCAGGATGTGGCCGAGTTCTTGATGCGCTGCGTCTTCACCATGTTCGCCGAGGATGTTCGGCTCTTGCCCGAGGACTCGTTCAAGAACCTTCTGGGCAACATGGTAAAGCGGCCCAAGGACTTCGTGCCAGCGCTCGAAGATCTTTGGGACCGCATGGACAGGGGCGGGTATGACCGGGGCCTTGGAGCCACCATCAAGCGGTTCAACGGTTCTCTCTTCAAGAATGCCAAGGCCCTACCTTTAGATGCTGACGATATCAACGAGATCTGGATTGCTGCCAAGCGCGATTGGCAGGATGTGGAACCGTCCATTTTCGGCACCCTTGTCGAACAGGCGCTGGACAGCCGCGAGCGGTCGCAACTTGGCGCACATTTCACCCCGCGCAATTATGTCGAACAACTGGTGATCCCCACCATCATCGAACCTCTGCGTGCCGATTGGAACGCGGTTTCGGCCCTTATTAATGACCTATTGGAAGAGGGCAAGAAGGTCGAGGCGCTTCGTGCCGCCACGGCGTTCCACAGGCAACTCTGTTCCGTGCGCGTCCTTGATCCAGCGTGCGGCACTGGTAACTTCCTCTATGTTTCACTGGAATTGATGAAGCGTCTGGAGGGCGAGGTCTTGGAGACCATCGCCAGCCTTGGGGGGAGGCCCAACCGCTACACCGAGTATCCCGAAGAAGTTAAGGACCGTACCTCCCGCGTCCTGTTGAAGGCGGACGGGGTCTTCACCGTCGATCCCCACCAGTTCTATGGCCTTGAACTTAACCCTCGCGCGGCGACCATCGCAGACCTTGTCCTGTGGATCGGGGATCTGAAATGGCAGATCA
>NZ_BADK01000169.1 GCF_000333595.1 Azospirillum sp. B506 | reverse complement strand
TGGGGCTGCTGACTCCGGCATTGCTGCAGGCGCTGCCGGAGCGCGTGTTCGGCATCATGCGCAACGACACGCTGCTGCGATTTCCGTTCTTCACCTTCATGGGCCTGATCCTGGAACGGTCCGGTATGGCCGAGGATCTGCTCGACACCATCGGGCAGCTGTTCGGTCCGATTCGTGGCGGTCTGGCCTATGCGGTGATCTTCGTCGGCGCGCTGCTGGCGGCGACTACCGGCGTGGTCGCGGCTTCGGTGATCTCCATGGGCCTGATCTCGCTGCCGATCATGCTGCGCTACGGCTATGACCGCCGGGTCGCCTCGGGCGTCATCGCGGCATCGGGCACGCTGGCCCAGATCATCCCGCCGTCGCTGGTGCTGATCGTCCTGGCTGACCAGCTCGGCCGGTCGGTCGGCGACATGTATGCCGGCGCGCTGATCCCCGGTCTGGTGCTGACCGCGCTCTATGCCGGCTATATCCTGCTGACCAGCATCGTCAAGCCGGAGATGGTGCCGGCCCTGCCGCCGGAAGCCCGCACGTTGCGTGGCGGCAAGCTGCTGCTGCGCGTGATCACCTCGCTGGTGCCGCCGCTGGTGCTGATCTTCCTGGTGCTGGGCACGATCTTCATCGGCATCGCCACCCCGACGGAGGGCGGCGCCATGGGTGCCGCCGGCGCCATCCTGCTGGCGCTGGCCAAGCGCCAGCTGAGCTGGAACCTGATGCGCCAGGCGATGGACTCGACCGCCAAGCTGTCGTCCTTCGTGGTCTTCATCCTGATCGGCTCGACCGTGTTCGGTCTGGTGTTCCGCGCCGTGAACGGCGACCTGTGGGTGGAGCATCTGCTGATCGGCCTGCCGGGCGGCGAGCTGGGCTTCCTGATTGTCTGCAACATCCTGGTCTTCGTCCTGGCCTTCTTCCTCGATTTCTTCGAGCTGGCCTTCATCATCGTCCCTCTGCTGGGGCCGGTGGCGGACAAGCTGGGCATCGACCTGATCTGGTTCGGCGTGCTGCTGGGCGTCAACATGCAGACCAGCTTCATGCACCCGCCCTTCGGCTTCGCGCTGTTCTTCCTGCGGTCGGTGGCGCCGAAGACGGACTATCTCGACAAGGTTACCGGCAAGAAGATCGGGAAGATCACCACCGGTCAGATCTATTGGGGTGCCGTGCCCTTCGTGATCATCCAGATCATCATGGTCGGTCTCGTCATCGGCTTCCCGCAGCTGGTCGATGCCGGCCGCGACAAGGGGCCGGCGATCAACCTGAACGACGTGAAGATCGAGATCCCGGCCTTCGACAACCAGGATGTGGCCCCGCCCTTCGGCGCTCCGGGCCAGCCGGAACAGAACCCGGCGGACGACATCATGAAGCAGCTTCAGGGCAAGTGACGGAACCGTCGCTGAGCCTGGACAGCAAAGGGGGGCCGGTTCGTCCGGCCCCCTTTCTTGTTGGTGCGTTTCCGGTCGGGAAAGGGTCAGCGTGTCGGCTTCGTTGCTCCGGCCCAGTTGGTCGGGGCGGCACCTGCAGGCAAAACCGCCCCGCCGTTGCCGAGCGATACCATGCGGTCGCTGCCGGCAACGGGTGGCAGTTCGGCGAACTGCTCCGCCGTCATGCCGGTGAGGATCACGGCCTGACGGTTACGGGCATAGCGGAGATTGTCGCTGGCGACCGTCACCTTGTGCTCGGTCGGGAAGCGGGGAGCTCCGACAGTGACGATCGCCTGTTCCACCCGGTTGGACGGCCCGATCACGAGATCGGTGACATTGCCGAGGATACGGCGGCCGTCCGGGGTCTGGACGGTCAGCCCGACCAGTTCTACCGGAGGCTCGGTCGCCACCTCCGCCGACGGGACACCGCCCATATCGGAGCTGGCGCAGGCACCCAGCGCCAGAACCGGCAGGAGAGCCAGGGCCGGCAGGGCGGGGAGGAGCGTGCGCGGGGAAAAGCGGCGATTGTCCATCGGTCTTGGCCCTTTTGCTGACGGCGCGGAAATATCCGCTTCCACAACAGCACGAGCGTGGCCGAATGTCCCCTGCGCCGACGGGGTGACCCCATCGCCCTCGGGAGACCTCCTTCGGACAGGTGAGGCAGATCAGGGGAAGATGTAGTCGTGGCCCGCTGTCAGCCCGACCTGATCAACGTCAGCAACGAGCCGTCAGCGAAGGTGAAGCCCGACGAGAAGCCGCTGGTGGTCAGCGACATCTGGGCCGCGGTGTAGCCATGGAACTCGATCTGGTCGATCCCCCTCTCGAAGTAATTGATGGTGTCGTGGCCGAAGCCGCCCGTGGCCTGCTCCATCAGGAAGCGGTCGATCTGGCCGTCGGTGTAGCTGACCATCGCATCGTCGCCGGTGCCGGGCCGGAACAGGTCGGCTCCGCCATCGCGATAGCTGTCGTACAGCGTGTCGTTGCCGGCACCGCCGATCATGGTGTCGTCGCCGCGCATTCCTTTCAGGATGTCGTCGCCGGTGCCGCCGTCCAGCCAGTCGTTGCCATCGCCGCCGAACAGCTGGTCGTTGCCGGCGTCGCCCCACATCGAGTCATTGCCGGCCTCGTTGCCGCCATAGGGATCGCCGAGCCAGTCGTTGCCGTCCCCGCCATGCAGCTGGTCGTTGCCCAGCCCGCCGATCAGCGAATCGTTCCCCCGTTCGCCAAACAGCTGATCGTTGCCGCCGCCACCGTCGATGCGGTCGTCGCCATCGAGACCGTCGAGACGGTCGTCAAAGGCCGTGCCGGTCATGGCGTCGTTGCTCGAAGTCCCCCAAAACTGGCGCATGGCGTCTCTCCATCAGTGCACGTTAACGTGCTGTTAACGATTAACCAGATGTTAACCATGGGTCCCGGGCGGTCGAAAAGCGATAAAGAGGCAATACAAAGGGAACCGGTCCACATGACACAGATAACTGAAACTTGATTGAATTAATGATCTGAACTGTTTCTTCATTCGTCGTTTTTGTGGCCGAAAGCGGCATTTTTCTGTGATGGAATGAAGATTTTCTCTCCCATATGGACAGGTTTTTGCTGGCGGAAGGGGGCAATGCCGACTGACGAAGGCGATGAGGAGGCGGTCAGGGCAGTAGACCACCAGCCAAAGGGTCGGTCGGAGCGGATCATCCGAAAGAGGATCGGCGGCGCGAACGCGCCTGGCGCTCTCCAAAATCGCTGAGCGCAGGCCCGGCGCAAAAAATAACCGGGCGTCCAAAGGATCGCCCGGTGCAGTCATATACAGGGAGGGTTAGAGACAAGAAGGTGTTTATACCCTTTGGCGGGGGTGTTGCGTTGATGTGGATCAACGAACAGCCCTGCGATGGCAAATCACCTTTTGCCAGTCGCTCGGTCAGCCGTGGCTGTGTCCATGGCCGCCGTAGAGGACGGCGGGATCGGTCTCGACCTCCTGGATCGTCTCCAGCCGCCCATTGCGCCAGGCGCGATAGAAGCAGCTGCGCCGGCCGGTGTGGCAGGCGACGCCGTCCTGCTCGACAATCAGCAGAAGGGTGTCGCCGTCGCAGTCCACCCGGAAGTCCTTCAGACGCTGAACCTGGGCCGGAGGTCTCGCCCTTGCGCCACAGACCGCCGCGCGACCGCGACCAGTAGCAGACCCGGCCGGTGGACAGCGTCTCCACCACCGCGTCGCGGTTCATCCAGGCCATCATCAGGATCTCGCCGGTGCCCTCGGCCTGGGCGATGGCGGGCACCAGCCCGTCGGCGGTGAAGCGGATGGAAGCCAGCACCTCTTCAAAGGTGGCGGACTCGATCGACGGAGCATCCGTCATGGCAAATCACTCCTTGCAGAACCGCCGGTCACAGGGCGGCCGCCATCCGGCGGAAGCCGGCTTCAAGATCGCGGATCAGGTCGTCGGGGCTTTCCAGCCCGGCATGCAGGCGCAACACCTGCCCCGGATCGGTCCAGCGGGTGGCGGAACGCACCGCCGCCGGCCGGGTCGGCAGGATCAGGCTTTCGAAGCCGCCCCAGCTGTAGCCCATGCCGAACAGCTCCATCCCGTCCAGCATCGCCGCCAGCGCCTTGCGCGGTACCTGATTTATGACGATGGAGAACAGGCCGCTGGAGCCGGTGAAGTCGCGCTTCCACAACTCGTGGCCGGGGAAGTCGGGGCGGGCGGGATGCAGCACCCGCGTCACCTCCGGCCGCGCGGCCAGCCAGTCGGCGAGCGCCAGCGCGCTTTCCTGATGCTGGCGCATGCGCACGGACAGGGTGCGCAGGCCGCGCAGGCCGAGATAGAGATCGTCCGGCCCGCCGCAGATGCCGAAGCGGGTGGCCGTCTTCTTCACCGCGGTCCAGCTCTCCTCGTCGCGGCAGGTGACGATGCCGAGCATCGCGTCGGCATGGCCGACCATGTATTTGGTCGCGGCATGGATCGACAGATCGACGCCGTGGTCGAAGGGGCGGAAGAACAGCGGAGTCGCCCAGGTGTTGTCGATCATCACCGTGGCGCCGACCTTCTTGGCCGCGGTGGCGATGGCCGGAACGTCCTGCACCTCGAAGGTCAGGGAACCCGGCGATTCGAGGAAGACCACGCTCGTGTTGGGCCGCAGCAGGGCCGAGATGCCGGCGCCGATGCAGGGATCGTAGAACTCCACCTCGACGCCGTAAGGGGCCAGGGTCTCCTTGGCGAAGCGGCGGGTCGGGCCATAGGCGCTGTCGGTGATCAGCACATGGTCGCCGGCCTTGGTGAAGGACGACAACGCAACAGCGATGGCGGCGAGGCCGGAGCCGGTGTTCACCGCCTTGTATCCACCTTCCAAGTCCGCTGCCGCCTGCTCGAAGGCGAAGGTGGTGGGCGTCCCCATGCGTCCGTAATGCACGCCTTCCAGCGTGTTCCGGTCGCTTTCCTCCAGCGCGTCCAGGGTCGGGAACAGCACGGTCGAACAATGATAGACCGGCGGATTGACAATGCCGTGGTTGTTCCGCGGATCGCGGCCGGCATGAACCAGAATCGTGTCCTTCGTGACGTCCTTCATCGACTGTCCGTTTGGCTGGAGCGGCAATCCGGCCCGTCCGATTCGACCGCTGCAAAGAGAACTCCCGGGCGGGCGGGGCGGGCACGGCCGAACATTGTGTCATCCCGGGCGGCTTGCCGCCATCGCGGATTGCGTGCAACCAGCGTGAATGGTTGGGATGTTCTGGTAACACCACCAATGCACAGAGGATTCGACAAGTCGGATCAAGTTGATACACTCTTGTCCCACGCGCATGGCTGCGTCGCGATCCTCACAGGACCGGTCCGGCGGGGATTGTCCCATCGGATCGCAAGGTGGATCAGAAGGCCGGCGTGGCCAGGCGCGTCATCAGACCGCTCAAATGCGAAGAACGCAAGAACAGGGTGGAGTTCATAATATGAAGTCAGGGTTCCTGGCCGCCGCCGCAGCGGCCGTGGTCGTTTCCGCCAGTGCCGTTGCCGGTGCCGCCACGCTCGACACCGTCAAGCAGCGCGGCTTCGTGCAGTGCGGCGTGAACGCCGGCCTTCCCGGTTTCGGCAACCCCGACAGCGCCGGCAACTGGACCGGCCTGGATGTCGATTACTGCCGTGCCGTCGCGGTCGCGATCTTCAACGACCCGAACAAGGTCAAGTTCACCCCGCTGTCCGCCCAGCAGCGCTTCCCGGCCATCCAGTCGGGCGAGGTCGACCTGCTGTCGCGCAACACCACCGCCACGCTGACCCGCGACACCTCGGTCGGCCTGAACTTCGCCCCCGTCACCTATTATGACGGTCAGGGCTTCATGGTTCCGAAGAAGCTGGGCGTGAAGAGCGCCAAGGAGCTGAACGGCGCCACCGTCTGCGTCCAGTCCGGCACCACGACCGAACTGAACCTCGCGGATTATTTCCGCGCCAACAACATGACCTACAACCCGGTCGTCATCGAGTCGAACGACGAGGTGAACGCCGCCTACTTCGCCGGCCGCTGCGACGTGCTGACCACCGACGTGTCCGGTCTGGCCGGCACCCGCGCCGGTGTCGCCCCGATTCCGGACGACCACGTCATCCTGCCGGAAGTCATCTCCAAGGAGCCGCTGGCCCCCGCCGTGCGCCATGGCGACGACCAGTGGTTCGACATCGTCAAGTGGACGGTCTATGCGACCATCCAGGCGGAGGAGTTCGGCATCACCTCCAAGAACGCCGACGAGTTCAACAGCTCGAAGAACCCGGACATCCAGCGCTTCCTCGGCACCTCGCCGGGCATGGGCAAGGCTCTGGGCCTCGACGAGAAGTGGGCCTACAACATCGTTAAGAAGGTCGGCAACTACGGCGAGATCTTCGACCGCAACGTCGGTCCGGGCACCCCGTTGAAGCTGGAACGCGGCCTGAACGCCCTGTGGACCAAGGGCGGCCTGATGTACGCCCAGCCGTTCCGGTAAGGCACGGCACCGTTTGAAGCGCCGCCTGCAGGCCTGTTGCCAGGGGCGGCCTTCCGGTTTTTTCGAGGAGCGGTCGCGAAGGGTGCCAGTGAAGCGCCCGCGCAGGGGACCGCATTGGGAGACATGTCGCATTCCCTACGGTGTGGGAAATGCCCGGAAGAACGTCCGGGACCGCGTGGGCACCGTGGGGGAGCGATGGTTGGGGGAGAGTAGTCCGTGGCGACCGAGACCCGGACCACCCAAGGCGCTCCGCCGCCGGGTGGCGTATCGTTTTCCCTCAGCGACCCGACGTTCCGTGCCATCGTCTACCAGATCCTGGTGGTCGGCGCGGTCGTCCTGGTCGGCTGGTTCCTGATTTCAAACACGCTCGACAACCTCGCGCGGCGCTCGATCGCGACCGGGTACCATTTCCTGGAGCGTGAAGCAGCCTTCGGCATCGGCGAGTCGCTGATCGACTATTCGCCGAAGGACACCTATGGCCGGGCCTTCCTGGTCGGCGTGCTGAACACGCTGAAGGTTTCGGTCATCGGCGTCATCCTGGCGACGATCATCGGCACGATCATCGGCGTCGCCCGCCTGTCCAGCAACTGGCTGATCGCCAGGCTGGCCTCGACCTATGTCGAAATCATCCGCAACATTCCGCCGCTGCTGCAGCTGTTCTTCTGGTACGCGCTGGTGTCGGACGGCCTGCCGCCGGTGCGGCAGGCGCTGAACCCGATTCCGGGCGTGTTCCTGTCGCAACGCGGCCTGCGCGTGCCGGTGCCGGAACCGAACCCGGTCTGGGCCAACATGGGCATCGCCCTGCTGGTCGCAATCGCCGCCGCTTGGGGCGTGTCGCGCTGGGCCCGGGCCCGGCAGGCGCGGACCGGGCAGCCGTTCCCCATGGGCTGGGCCGGGCTCGGCATCATCGTCGGCCTGCCGATCCTGACCTGGATCGCCGGCGGTGCACCGATGGCGCTGGACGTGCCGAAGCTGGCCGGCTTCAACTTCACCGGCGGTGTCGCCATCTCGCCGGAATTCTTCGCCATCCTGACCGGCCTGACGCTCTACACCGCGGCTTTCATCGCCGAGGTGGTGCGCAGCGGCATCAAAGCGGTCAACTGGGGCCAGACCGAGGCGGCCCGCGCGCTGGGATTGCCGAGCGGCCCGACGCTGCGCCTGGTGATCCTGCCGCAGGCGCTGCGCGTCATCGTCCCGCCTTTGACCAGCCAGTATCTGAACCTGACCAAGAACAGCTCGCTGGCGCTGGCCATCGGCTATCCCGATCTGGTGTCGATCGCCAACACGACGCTGAACCAGACCGGTCAGGCAATCGAAGGCGTGACGATGATCATGGGCACCTATCTGGTCATCAGCCTCAGCATCTCGATCTTCATGAACTGGTACAACAAGCGCATCGCGCTGGTGGAGCGGTAACGGCCATGACCGACAACGTGCAAAGCGTCGGCCTGCCGGACGAGCGTCCGCCGGCCAACACCGTCGGCCCGATCGCGTGGCTGCGGAACAATCTGTTCAACAGCTGGTACAACGCCATCCTGACCATTCTGGTCCTGGGCTTGCTGGCCACGGCGATTCCGCCCTTCGCCAATTGGCTGCTGATCCGCGCCCACGGATTCGATGCGACCTCCACGGTCTGCCGGCAGGATGCCAGCGGGGCCTGCTGGGGCTTCATCAGCGAAAAGCTGCGCTTCATCATGTTCGGCATGTTCCCGTGGGAACAGCAGTGGCGGCCGCTGGTAACCATCGGCATCTTCATCGCCCTGCTGGTCGCCAGCTGCGACCGCCGGTTCTGGAAGCCGTGGTTCGGGCTGGTGTGGGCCGTCGGGTTGGCGCTGGTGGCGATCCTGATGTGGGGCGGCGTCCTCGGACTGACCTATGTCGAGAACACGCTGTGGGGCGGCCTGCCGCTGACCATCATCCTGTCGGTGATCGGCCTTGCCGTGGCCTTCCCGCTGTCGATCCTGCTGGCATTGGGCCGGCGCTCGAACATGCCGGCGGTGAAGGTGCTGTGCGTCACCTACATCGAGCTGATCCGTGGCGTGCCGCTGATCAGTCTCCTGTTCATGGCGTCGGTGATGCTGCCGCTGTTCCTGCCCAACGGGGTGTCGATCGACAAGCTTCTGCGGGCGCAGATCGCCTTCATCATGTTCGCCGCCGCCTATATGGCCGAGGCGATCCGTGGCGGCCTGCAGGCGATCCCGAAGGGGCAGTATGAGGCGGCGGACGGGCTGGGGCTCAGCTATTGGCAGAAGATGCGCAAGATCATCCTGCCGCAGGCGCTGGCCATCGCCATCCCCCCGCTAGTGAACACCTTCATCAGCTTCTTCAAGGACACCTCGCTCGTCATCATCATCGGCCTGTACGATCTGCTCGGCACTGCAAAGGCCGCGCTGTCCGATCCGTCCTGGCGCGGTTTCTACCGCGAGGCCTATCTGTTCATCGGCGTGATCTACTGGATCTTCTGCTTCAGCATGTCGAAATACAGCCAGAAGCTCGAACGCGATCTCAATCGCGGCCACCGCCGCTAGATCCTCGCCGTCAAGGGAGACACGAGACCCATGTCCCAGGCCATGTCCCAGGGCACCAAGCCGAAGCACACCCTCAGCGGCGAGGAGATCATCCGCTGCGCGGGCGTCAACAAGTGGTACGGCGAGTTCCACGTCCTGAAGAACGTCAACCTCAGCGTCCAGAAGGGCGAACGCATCGTCGTCTGCGGCCCGTCGGGGTCGGGCAAGTCGACGATGATCCGCTGCCTGAACCGGCTTGAGGAGCATCAGAAGGGCACGATCGTCATCGACGGGATCGAGCTGACCAACAACCTGAAGAACATCGAACTGGTCCGCCGCGAAGTCGGCATGGTGTTCCAGCACTTCAACCTGTTCCCGCACCTGACCGTTCTGGAGAACTGCACGCTCGCTCCCATCTGGGTCCGCAAGATGCCGAAGGCGGAAGCGGAAGAGCGGGCGATGAGCTACCTGAAGCGGGTGCGAATCGCCGAACAGGCCAAGAAGTATCCCGGCCAGCTGTCGGGCGGCCAGCAGCAGCGCGTCGCCATCGCGCGGTCGCTGTGCATGAGCCCGAAGGTGATGCTGTTTGATGAGCCGACCTCGGCGCTCGACCCCGAAATGGTCAAGGAGGTGCTGGACGTCATGATCGGATTGGCCGAGGACGGCATGACCATGCTGTGCGTCACGCACGAGATGGGTTTCGCCAAGTCGGTCGCCGACCGCGTCATCTTCATGGACCGCGGCGAGATCGTCGAGCAGGACACGCCGGATGCCTTCTTCTCGAATCCGAAGTCGGACCGCACGCGCCTCTTCCTCAGCCAAATTCTAAACCACTGATCCGGGCGGTAGGCCGGCGCTTCCAACCGGCCTGCCATCCGGAAACAAAACACCTCGATTTAGGGTGCGCGGCGCAATGTCCTGTGGCGTCGCGCACCGGTTTGCGGTTCAATCGGTCGCCTGACGTGCTGTTCGACCGATCCGCTACCGGAGACCGAGGTTATGGACCTGCTCAGCCCCCGTCCCAGCGTTGGCCAGATCAAGCCGTACCGTCCCGCTCGCCCTCCACGCGACGGTCGCCGGTGGATCGACCTGTCGCTGACCCACAATCCGCTTGGCCCAAGCCCGCTGGCTCTGGATGCCTATTGCGAGGCGGCGAACCCCATCCATTGCTATCCCGAATGGGATCA
>NZ_BADK01000170.1 GCF_000333595.1 Azospirillum sp. B506 | reverse complement strand
GGTCAAGTCAGCTTTCGGGGACAAGCATGATGGTCGGTCGGAGTTTTCGGAGTGTCGTCGCAGCGCTCCTGCTTCTGGTGGTCGCTTTCCGGGCGCTGGCGCTGGAGAGCTTCCAGAAATCCAAGCTGACCATCGAGACGACGGGTGGCGGCAAGTTCCGCTTCGACGTCGAACTGGCGCTGACGCCCGGCCAGCAGGCCCAGGGGCTGATGTTCCGCCAGTCGATGGCGGCCGATGCCGGGATGCTGTTCGTCTATGACCGGGTGCAGCCGGCCAGCTTCTGGATGAAGAACACGCTGATCCCGCTGGACATGCTGTTCATCGCCGCCGATGGCCGCATCGTGAACATTCACGAGCGTGCCGTGCCGGAATCGCTGGATTCGGTCAATTCCGACGGACCGGTGAAGGCGATCCTGGAACTGAACGGCGGCATGGCCTCGCGGCTAGGCATCCGTCCCGGCGACCGTGTGGTCTCGCCGGACATCGCCAAGCCCTGAGGCCAAAAGACGGCCCCTGGCCCATGACTTTCGCGTAAACTCCCCCAGATTCATCGCGCGGGTGGCGCGGTGCGGAGGGGCGCAATGGGCAGGCGGGCGGCGATCTATCTCGGACTTGCGCTCTGCGCCGCAGCCGGGCTGTCCGCCTATGTCGTGCTGGCGCGGGCGGAGCCGGGACCGGCCTATCGGCTGGCGCGGGTGGAGCAGGGTGCGCTGGTCAGCGCCATCACAGCCACCGGCACCATGAGTGCCCTGGTGACGGTCGAGGTCAGTTCCCAACTCTCCGGCCAGATCGCCGAGCTTTATGCCGATTTCAACAACCGGGTCACCAGCGGGCAGATCCTGGCGCGGCTGAATGGCGACCAGCTTGCCGCGCGGCTGGCCCAGGCCGGTGCCGATGTCGATTCCGCCAAGGCGTCCCTGATCCAGCAGCAGGCCCTGCTCGACAAGGCGCGGGCCGATCTTGCCAATGCCAAGGCCAGCGTCGCCAATGCCGACGCCCAGATCGTCCGCGCCGACCTCGCCCAGCGCGATGCCGAGCGCGACCTGCGGCGGCGGCGCGATCTGCAGGGCCGCGGTGTGGTCGCCGCCGCCGATCTTGAGAAGGCGGAGACCGCAGCCCACAGCGCCCAGGCCCAGCTGATTGCCTCCCGCGCCCAGAAGCGTCAGGCGGAAGCGGCGGAGGCGTCCGCAGATGCCTCGCTGGCGGTCGCCGCCGCCCAGGTCGAGGTCGCCCGCGCCCAGGTGGCCCAGCGGGAGGCCGCCTTGCAGTTGGTCCGCGTCGACCTGAACCGTTCCGTCATCCGCTCGCCCATCGACGGGGTGGTGGTGAATCGGGCGGTCAGCACCGGCCAGACGGTGGCGGCAAGCCTGTCGGCGCCCACCCTGTTCACCATCGCCCAGGATCTGCGGCAGATGGAGGTGCTGGCCAGCATCGACGAGGCCGATATCGGCCGGGTACGCGAAGGCATGCCGGTGCGCTTCAGTGTGAATGCTTTTCCCGGTGACAGCTTCACTGGCCGGGTGGCGCAGGTGCGTCTGGCGCCGAAGGAGGACCAGACGGTCGTCACCTACATCGTGGTCATCACGGTGGAGAATCCGGAACTGCGGCTGCTGCCCGGTATGACCGCCAACCTGCGGATCACGGTGGACGAGCGGCCGGCGGCGGTAAAGCTGCCCAATGCCGCCCTGCGTTTCCGTCCGCCCGGTGTGGACGGGGGGGCTGCCGATGCCCCACCCCCGACCACTGGCGGCCTGAACGGTGGCCGGGGCGCCGCCGCGCTGGAGGCCGTGGCCAAGCGGGTGATGGACGGGTTGACGCTGGACGAGGCGAGACGGCGGGACATCGTCGCCCTGGTCGGCGAGGCGCGCGAACGTTTCACTGCTCTGGATGCCGAGGGCGGCGACCCTGAGCGCCGAAGGGTGGAGGCCAACGCCATCCGCACCGCCACGCTGGAGCGGATCGCCGGACTTCTCGACCCGGCGCAGCGCGACCGCTTCGAGTCGCTGCTCGATCCCGGCCGGGCAGCCAACGCGACGCGCACCGTCTGGGTGCCCGGCCCCGGCAATGGGAGTCCTGTCGGCGTGCCGGTGCGGCTCGGCATCGGCGACGGCAGCTTCACCGAGGTGGTGGCGGGGGAACTCCGGGCCGGACAGGAGGTCATCACCGGCATTCTTGCCGCCGACCGTGACAGCCGCCGGGGACCACGCCTTGGCTTCTGACACCGCCAAGCCCTTGATCGCGGTCGATCGGCTCACCCGCCATTACCGCATGGGGCCGCAGATCGTCCATGCGCTCGATGACGTTTCCGTCACCGTCAATCGTGGCGAGTTCGTCGCGGTGATGGGGCCGTCCGGCTCCGGCAAATCCACCTTCATGAACCTGCTCGGCTGCCTGGACCGCCCCGATTCCGGCCACTATCGGCTGGACGGGCAGGAGGTCGCCGGCTTTTCGTCCGACGCGCTGGCGGCGGTGCGCAACCGCAGCATCGGCTTCGTCTTCCAGTCCTTCAACCTGCTGCCGCGCCAGAGCGCGCTCGGCAATGTGATGCTGCCCATGGTCTATGCCGGCGTTGCCAGTGCCCGGCGGGTGGAGCGGGCGCTGGCCGCGCTCGATGCGGTGGGGCTGCGCGAGCGGGCGGGTCACCGGCCGACCCAACTTTCGGGCGGGCAGCAGCAGCGCGTCGCCATTGCCCGCGCCCTGGTCAACGATCCGCTGCTGCTGCTGGCCGACGAGCCGACCGGTGCGCTCGACACCGCCACCAGCCTGGAGATCATCGGTCTGTTCCAGCGGCTGAACCGTCGCGGCATCACCATCGTGCTGGTGACGCATGAGCCGGAGGTGGCGCGCTTTGCCGGCCGTGTCCTGCATTTCCGCGACGGGCGCCTGATCGACGATTTGCGGCAGGATGCGGAGGTCGCGGCGTGACCGCCTGGGACGCGCTCCGCGCCGCGCTCGAGTCGCTGCGGGCGAACATGCTGCGCAGCGCGCTGACCATGCTGGGCATCGTCATCGGCGTTGCCGCCGTCATCGCCATGGTTGCCGTTGGGGCCGGCGCGCGGGATCAGGTGCTGCGTCAGATCGCCAGCCTGGGCACCAACCTGATCATGGTGGGGCAGGGCAGCATCGTCCGCAGCGGAGTGAAGCTCGGCGCCGGCACCGCCTCCTCCCTGACGGAGGATGATGCTCTGTCGGTGCTGGCGGAGATCCCCAGTGTGGTGGTGACCGCGCCGTCGGTGCGCTGGGGATTGCAGATCGTCGCCGGCAACCAGAATTGGGGAACCGTGCTGTTCGGTATCACGCCGGACTATATGGACGCCCGCGACTGGAGCATCGCGGCAGGGCGCGGCCTGTCGGACGAGGATGTGGCGCAGGCCAACAAGGTGGTGGTGCTGGGCCAGACGGTGGTGCGCAACCTGTTCGGCGGCGGCGATCCCATCGGTGAGCCGGTGCGGCTGTTCTCCACCCCGCTGACTGTCGTCGGTGTGCTGGCGGAGAAGGGGCAGAATACCCAGGGCCAGGACCAGGACGACGTCATCTTCGTGCCGCTGTCCATGGCAAAGCGCAACATTCCGGGCATGGCGAAGAGCAACCCGCGCTTCATCCATACCATGGTGGTGAAGATGCGCGACGGCTCCGACATGACCGAAGCCCAGGCGCAGATCCGCGATCTGTTGCGCCAGCGCCACAGGCTGATCCCCGGTCAGGACGACGATTTTTGGATGCGCGATCTGTCGGAGGTGTCGGCGACCCGCGATGCGTCGTCCCGCGCCCTGTCCTTTCTGCTGGCGGCGGTGGCGGCGGTCTCGCTGCTGGTCGGCGGCATCGGCATCATGAACATCATGCTGGTGTCGGTGACCGAGCGCACGCGGGAGATCGGGCTGCGGCTCGCCATCGGTGCGCGCCGGCGCGACATTCTGGTGCAGTTCCTGATCGAATCGACCACGCTGTCGCTCATCGGCGCCTCCATCGGTGTCGCTTTGGGCATCGGCACCGCGGTTGGAGTCGCTGCGCTGGCGGGCTGGCCGACGCTGATCCAGCTCGATTCCGTGGTTCTGGCTGTGGCGGTCAGCGGCCTGATCGGCGTGTTCTTCGGTCTCTATCCCGCGCGTCGTGCTGCTCGCCTCAATCCCATCGAGGCGTTGCGGCACGAATAGCGGCAAAGTCGATTTCCACATCGTCCGTCAGCGCGACCAAGCGCGCGTCGCTGCGCGCCAACATCAGCGCCAGCCTCCCGACCCAAACCACATGCTGCGGAATGGCGAGCAGCGCTGGCTGCCGTTCGGACACCACGCGGGCGAGCGCCAGGGCGGAGGTCGCCGCATGTCGCTTGGCAAGGTCGATCTGACCGACCGATGGAGCGAGCGCTGCGCGCAACGGCCCTCCTCCCATCGGCGCCACCACGTCCACCGCCGCACCAGCGTGCAGCAATTGGTGTGCGAGATCGACGGCTGAGCGGCGGTCCGGCCGGTCGGCAAGGTCGGGCAGGAAAAGGGCAATGGCGAGGGGCGCGGGCGTGAGCGATGGCAATGAAACGGATCCGGAACGGTGGTGGCGACAGGCTGTTGAGCGACCGAACGCCGCAGAATCGACCAGCGCGGCAGGCGCGATGGCGAAAGTCCGCGAAAACAGTGCGCCCTTCGCTTGCCGTCCGCGTGGCGTTCGTGTATCTCACAACGCGGCGACGGGGCGTAGCGCAGTCTGGTCAGCGCGCCAGTTTTGGGTACTGGAGGCCCCCGGTTCGAATCCGGGCGCCCCGACCATCGCCAGAGGGTAATTCCGCGTCCAAGCCATTGGCATGGGGACGCAACCGCAGGCATTTGGGGAGACGAGCAAGCCATGAACGTCCGGATCTATCAGCCGAGCAAGACGGCCATGCAATCCGGCCGGGCCAAGACTCACCGCTGGATGCTCGACTATGAGATCGAGACGCCCCGCCGTCCGGAACCGCTGATGGGCTGGACCAGTTCCGGCGACACGCTGAACCAGGTGCGCCTGTCCTTCGAGACGAAGGAGGAGGCGATCGCCTTTGCGGAGCGCGAGGGCTGGAACTACACCGTTCAGGATGCTCCGATCCGTCGCATCCGTCCGCGCAACTACGCGGATAATTTCCGCACCGACCGCCCGCGCGTCTGATCGCGGGCATCGCCCGGGTTCGAGACACCGCGTTTGGAATAAGGCCCCATAGCTCAGTTGGATAGAGCAGCCGCCTTCTAAGCGGCAGGTCGCTGGTTCGAATCCAGCTGGGGTCGCCACCGCGATATGTGCTGCAGAACAAAAAAGCCCTGCTTCGGCAGGGCTTTTCTTTTGCTTGCCGGCAACGGTCGGTGGCTGGTCAAGCAGCCTTGATATCGCTGAGGAACCGCTCGACGTCGGGCGCATCATCTCGGCCTGCCGGGACAGCTCGACCGCCGCGGTCAACACCTGACCGGCAGCGTTACCGGCCTCGCCTGCATCCTGCATTAACCTGCACGATGCTGCTCAATCACCTCCTGCGTGCCGGCGGCGGCTTGCTGGACGTTGCGGGAAATCTCGTTGGTCGCCGCACTCTGCTCTTCGATGGCCGCGGCAATGGCGGTGGTGATGTCGTTGATGCTGCCGATGGTGCCGCCGATGCCGGTGATCGCCGACACCACGCTCTGGGTCGTCTGCTGGATGGCGCCGATCTGGCTGGCGATCTCGTCGGTCGCCTTGGCGGTCTGGCCGGCAAGGCTCTTGACCTCGCTGGCGACCACCGCGAAGCCCTTGCCGGCCTCGCCGGCGCGGGCCGCCTCGATGGTGGCGTTCAGCGCCAGCAGGTTGGTCTGGCTGGCGATGTCGGTGATCAGGCCGACGACCTCGCCGATCTTTTGAGCGGCCTCGGCAAGGCTGCGCACCGCGTTGCTGGTCTGCGCCGCTTCGTTGACGGCCTTGCCGGCGATGTCGGCGGAGCGGGCGATCTGGGTGCCGATCTCGCGGATGGAACTGGCCATTTCCTCGGTGGCGGTGGCGACGGTCTGGACGTTGGCGCTGGTCTGCTCGGCGGCCGACGCCACGACGGTGGCCTGGCTGCTGGTCTGCTGGGCCATCGCCGACATGCTGTGTGCGGTGGCGTCCAGTTCCGACGCAGCGGCGGCAACCGTGCGCAGGGCAGCGTTGGAGGAGCTTTCAAAGCCGGTGAGCAGCCGCTCGATGGTCTGTGCCCGACGCAGCTTGGCCTGCTGTTCAGCGGCCTCGGCGGCGGCGAGCCGGTCGGCCTCGATCAGGCCGTCCTTGAACACCTGCACCGCGCGGGCCATCGCGCCCAGCTCGTCGCTGCGGGCGGTTCCATCGACGGGCGCGGACAGTTCACGGTTCGCCAGACGGCCCATGGTGCCGGTCAGCGTCAGGATCGGCCGGACCACACTGGACAGCAGCGATGCCGCCAAGCCGATGCAGATCACCGTTACCAGCACGGAGGCGCCGATCGTCAGAGTAATGCTGGTCTCAAAGCGGTCCTGTCCCTCATCGGCCGCCTTGGCGCCCTCGCGGGTGTTGAAGTCGATCAGCTGTTGCAGAAGATCCTTCGCCCTGCGGTATTCCTTTCGCTCGTCACCGCGGAAAATCGCGCCCGCCTCGCTATCCTTGTTGGCGCGAGACAACGGAATCACAGTGCTCTTGCTGATATTCAGATAATTGTTCCACGCTGATTTGAAGGTGTTGTAAGTTTCAGTCTCAAATCCAAAAGTCAGCATCGAGGCGTATTCCTGATCGGCCTTATCAAAGGACGCGAGGATATCCGCCATTGTTTTTTCTTCCGTTGCTCTGTCGGTTTCCGAATTTGCGAGGATATGGACTCCTTCAACGATTCTATAGAAGTCGAATAGCGTATACATATTCGCAGCCGCTTTGACTGAGGGAAGCCAGTTGTTTCTGATCTCGATGGACTTTTCGTTCAAGGCTGACATTTGCAGGATCGAGAAGAGTCCAAATCCGATCATCATTGCAACAACGACCGTGAACGACAGGATTGTCTTGGTCCGAACGGTCATATTTGCCAGCCATGCCATCTAAATCCTCCATTTGCGAATGACGCCTGTGCCAAGATCGATCCCTTGCCGCCCCGCTGTCAGTCGCGGTCGAGTGTGTTCGGGAAGACGGACACCATTGCGACGTCTATGAGCAAATGATGGGCCAACATTATTCAGGAAGCTGAAATCAAGGAAATCAAGCATCCGCCGATTCCGGCGCGGGGGGCAAAGCGTCGGCGAGCCTCGTTCATGAACTGAAGCGGCGGGCCGCATCGCCGCCTGCGATGCGATTTGCGATGCATTCCGCGGTATGCATCTACGGGATTCTACGTAGCTCCAACGTAGCCCTTGCCGTCGAGGGGGCGTGAAAGGAATAGTCCCTTCAAATCCAATCTTTTGATATACCCTCGAACCGAGAGAGGGTTGCGACCTGCCGCGCCCGTGCGGCTGCAACAAAAGCAAAAGGGGACGGCCAAGGCCGCGCCCCCGCAACAGGGAGGTTTCTCCTTTGAGAGGTCTGCTCAGACTAAGCGGGCTGATCGATGCCGTGAACGAAGGCATCGGCAAGCTCGCCTACTGGCTCGTGCTGGTCGCCGTGGTGGTCAGTTCGGTCAACGCAGTCATCCGCTACGCGGCGAACATCAGTTCCAACGCCTGGCTGGAGCTGCAATGGTACCTGTTTCGCGGCGGTGTTCCTGCTGTGCGCCGGCTACACTTTTCTGCGCAACGAGCATATCCGCATCGACATCGTGCTGGGACGCT
>NZ_BADK01000171.1 GCF_000333595.1 Azospirillum sp. B506 | reverse complement strand
CGATTTCGGCAGCGTTCTGCCCTATGCCAAGGTGACGCTGAACCGGGAGTTCAAGGACGACCAGCGCACCATCACGGTGGAAAGCCGCAGCATATCCACGCTGGCCTACGATGTGGCGGTGGCGAAGCCGGACCGCAGCTATGTCGACCTGACCGCCGGCGCCTCCGTCAAGCTGGCGGAGTCGGTGACCGGCACGCTCGGCCTGAATGCCCGGCTGGGCGAGGAGAATCGCCGCGATTACGGCGGCTTTGTCGGCGTCAGCGTCGGATTCTGACGAAGGGCGGGGTGACCGGGGCCGAGTCCGCTCCATATCAGGGGCGGATTTGCCAACGGGAGGTAAGAGCACAATGACCGAGGTGATGATTGACGCCGCCGACGGCGGCCGCTTTTCCGCCTATGTCGCCAAGCCCACGGTGACCCCGGCGGGTGGATTGGTGGTGATCCAGGAGATCTTCGGCGTCAATGCCGTGATGCGCGAGCAGTGCGACTGGTACGCCGCGCAGGGCTTCCTGGTTGTATGCCCCGACCTGTTCTGGCGCCAGCAGCCCGGCGTGCAACTGAGTGACAAGACCGAAGCGGAATGGAACCAGGCATTCGCCCTGTTGAACGGCATGGATCAGGACAAGGCGGTCGAGGATCTGAAGGCGGCGCTCGCCTGGGTGCGCGGGCAGGACGGCAGCACCGGCAAGGCCGGCACCGTCGGTTACTGCCTGGGCGGCCGGCTCGCCTTCATGATGGCGACGCGCTCGGATGCCGAAGCCAATGTCGGCTATTACGGTGTCGGACTGGAAGGGCTGCTGGGCGAGGCCGACAAGATCGCCAAGCCGCTGCTGCTGCACATCGCGGAGAACGACAAGTTCTCCAGCCCCGACAAGCGCGACGCGGTGGTGGCCGGGGTGAAGGACAACGAATGGGTGACCGCCAAGGTCTATCCCGGCATGGACCATGCCTTCGCCCGGCCGGGTGGGGAGCATTACGACCGGGATGCGGCCGATGAGGCGAACCGGCTGACGGTGGAGTTCTTCCGGACGCATCTGGCCTGACGCCAGCGCCGTTGACCGATTTCCTGAATAGTGGGATGCAAGGGGCTTCCGACCCCAGCCGGCTATCCATGCCGGGTGAGTGCGGGAGGGCGACGCCCTCTCGCCCGCATATGTTTGGAGCACTCCGATGACCACGCCGCGCGCCGTTCAGGTCGGCGACCTGACCATTGCCAACGACCGTCCCTTCGTCCTGATCGCCGGCCCCTGCCAGATGGAAAGCCGCGACCACGCGATGGAGACCGCGGCCGCGCTGGTGGAGATGACCCGCGCGCTGGGCATGGGGCTGATCTACAAGTCGAGCTTTCGACAGGCCAACCGTACCTCGATCACCACGGCGCGCGGTCTGGGCATGAACAAGGCGCTGCCGATCTTCGCGGAAATCCGCGAGCGTTTCGGCTGCCCGGTCATCACCGACGTCCATGAATCGACCC
>NZ_BADK01000172.1 GCF_000333595.1 Azospirillum sp. B506 | reverse complement strand
AGTCATGAACCATATGTCACCCGCTGCCGCCGCAAAGCCCGCTCCGGTGGAGACCGAGGCGCTGACCCTGATGCTGGGCGACCGCGTCCTGCTCGACCGTGCCACCCTGCGGGTGGAGCGCGGGCAGGTGCTGGCCGTCACCGGCGGGGCCGGCAGCGGCAAGACCGCCCTGCTGGCGGTGCTCGCCGGGCAACTGCCGACCGGCGGGTCCGCCGAGCTGCATGTGGCCGGCAGCGCCCGCGTCGACGGGCATCTGCTGATCGCCCAGGGCGGCCGGCTGGCGCCGCGCCGGCCGCTGGCCCTGCAGGTGGCGGAGGTGGTCGGCCACCATCTGGGGCTCGACCTGCGCTCGGCGCTGCGCCGGACGGCCGACGGGCTGGACCGCATGGGCGTGCCGCCCGCCGCCCGCCGCTTCGACCTGCCGCCCGAACAGCTGCCGGACTCGCTGCGCTGGGCCTGCCTGTTCGCGATGGCGGCGGCGGTGGGGCCGGCGGTGCTGCTGGCCGACGCCCCGGCCGCCGGGCTGGACCCGACGGTGCGGATCCGTGACCTGACCCCGCTGCTGGCGGCCTCCGCCCATTCGGACCTGGGGATGATGAGCCACGCATTGAAGCGGCTGGACATCTGGAGCCTGCTCTACGCCGACGTGCTGCACATCCGGCCGACCATGGGGGCGCTGCGTTTCCTAGACCTGACCCGGCGCTACATCCGCCATCACCTGGATCGAGGCCTGCCGGTCTGGTTTCTCGACCAGGCGGCGCTCGCCGCCGTGCATCTGGCCGGCTTCACGACGGAGGCGGCGCCGCGCCTGACGGTCTATCCCGCCGATATCCACAGCAGCACGGTGATGGTCG
>NZ_BADK01000173.1 GCF_000333595.1 Azospirillum sp. B506 | reverse complement strand
AGGGGAAGGACCAGAGTTTGCTGGCCTGGACGGTGCTTCGCCGAAAATCCGGCGGCGCGGGCTGTAACCGCTTTAGACCCTGCTGGGGCGACGGCCGGCGCCTCCCAGCGGTGCTGGTCGGCTGGCTGGTGCTGCACTGACCGGGATGGTTCCGCTAGACTGAAGGGTAAGCAACCGTCGGCGGCCCGGCGGTGTTCACCCTCTGCGGCCCCGCCGTCCCTTCTCCCTAGGGGCGCGCGGTGCGATTGCGCGGAGCCTCTCCCTATGTGCGTCCATCATGCTTGACGGAGTTCCCGTCGCCGATCCCGTCCCCGACATTCCGCCTCCAGCCCCGGAATCGTCCCCGTCTATCCTGTCCGTCCAGAGCGAGGGCGAGCTTGCCGTCCGGCTGGCGGCGCTTGCCCGGCGCCCCGGCGGCGTCCTGCTGCTCGCCCGCAGCGACGCCCGCGCCACCCGGCTGGCGCGGCTGGCCGGCGACCTGTGCCCCGACCTCGATGTCGTCCTGTTGCCCATCGACGAGACGGCGGCCGGCGCGCGTGTCGCTCCGTCGCGGGCCGTGCTGGGCCGCCGCGCCGCCGGACTGATGCGGCTGGCCGACGGCCGCGAGCCGGCGGGAGGCAGGCTGGTTGTGGCCTCGGCCGATCTGGCTTTGCAAAGGCTGCCGCCACCGCAGGCATGGACGGGCGGGCAGTTCCGTCTGACCCGCGGCATGGCCTATGATGAGGCGGCGTGGCGCGGCTGGCTCGCACGCACCGGCTATGTGCTGGACGACCGGGTCGACGAACCCGGCGAGGTGGCGATCCGCGGCGCAGTGGTGGAGGTGTTTCCCGGCGACTGCGACCGGCCGGTCCGCTGCGACATCGTCGACGGCATCCTGCGTGACATGCGCCTGTACGACCCGGTGTCCCAGCGCTCCATCCAGAGCATCCGATGCCGTCGACCTGCGCCCGGTCACCGACCTGATCGCCGGGGCGGAACTGCTCGACGGCCTGACCGCGACCCTCGCCACGCTCGGCTATGTGCTGCCGGAAGCGTTGCCGCGGGATCTGGGGGGAGGGCAGCCGGCCTTATGCTTT
>NZ_BADK01000174.1 GCF_000333595.1 Azospirillum sp. B506 | reverse complement strand
GACCCTGGGGGGCATGCACGCGCTGACATCCTGTCGGACTTGTTCGGCCAGGTTGGGGGGCGCGCCGATATGTTCGCCCGCTCCATGCAGGAGATCGCCGCCGAAGGGAGGGGTGTGATCGTGCTGTTCAACCGCGATATGCCGATTTCCCAGCTTCTCCGCGTGAAGTCGGGCGAGCCGCTCGTCGACAAGGCCGAACTGCGCAACTATGGCGTCGGCGCCCAGGTTCTGGCGGATCTCGGCATTCACGACATGATCCTCCTGTCCAACTCGCGGCATGTCCCGGTGGCGCTCCGGGGCTATGGGCTGAACATCGTCGAGCACCGGGCGCTGCCGGTCGCCTCTCCCCCATAACACCGTTGCCGACACAGGGTCTTTACGGCCGGCCCCACGGCGTCAATTTCGGCCGACGGCATGCCATTCCACTCCCTTGCATGAGGTCACCATGTCAGGACAAGTTTTTCCGGTTCCAAACCATGTGGAGACGGCAGCTTTCAAAACCGCATTGCGGGCCGTCGTGGGGTCGGTTTCGATTGTGGCATCAGGCCAGGGTACCGACAGGCGTGGCCTGACCGTCACCGCCGCGGTTTCCCTCTGTGCCGATCCGCCGATGGTTCTCGCCTGCATCAACCGTGGTGCCGAGGCTCACGACGTCATTCTCGCGACTGGCGCCTTTTCCTGGAACGTCCTTTCCGCCGATCAGGTCCAGTTGGCGGAACGCTTCGCAGCGATGGACGGCAGCAAGGGAGCCGCCCGTTTCGCCGCCGACGAATGGGATGAGAGGGTCACCGGGGTTCCGGTCCTTCGCCAATCCGTTTGCAGCTTCGATTGCAGACTACAGGACAGTGTGGAAGCCGCTACCCATACGATCATGATCGGCGTCGTTGTCGGTCAAATTCACAATAAAGACAAGGTTCCACTGATTTACTCTTTGGGAAAATTTGGAAGAATGGAGTATTTTGATTCCGATAGGTGATAACTATATCCAAAATTTGCCTTATCGTATCCGATTTTATTGGGTAACGAGGCCTATCCACCGCAAGGGAGGCTTCAAACCGTCCGTCGTCTTCGCCGGCGATGTCAACGGCACGGCCTATGACGGCGCCTTCAATTAGGGGCGCCGGCTCCTCCGGCTCGCCTCGATGGCATGGTCTGGGACCGCTATCGCTTCAAGCTGACCTGCCAGGCGACCCTCGCCGACCCTTATGACCCGTGTGCCGACCGCGACGTGTTTCTCATCGGCACAGGCGTCAGGCACTGACGGCGTATCCCGAGCCGCAGGCCGGCTGCATGCTTTCCCCGCGCCTACCGACACCGCGTTCCGACCGAAACCGACCCGGCTGCCCTGTGCCCGGTCCTTTTGGAGACTGCCGTATGATCGAAGACGCAACGACCACGGTGTCGGTGCCGCAGCCGCAGCCGCAGCCGATGGGCATGTCGATCCATTATCGGCGCTATGCCCTGACCCTGCTGTTCCTTGTCTACATGCTGAACTTCGTCGACCGCCAGATCGTCAATATCCTGGCGGAGCCGATCAAACGCGAGCTCGGTCTCGCCGACTGGCAATTGGGGTCGTTGACCGGACTGTCCTTCGCCATTTTCTACGCATCCCTGGCCCTTCCGATCGCGCGGTGGGCGGAACGTTCAAACCGGGTCAGGATCGTCGCGCTGTCGGCGATCACCTGGAGCCTGTTCACGACGATCTGCGGCGTGGCCCAGACCTTTGCCCAACTGTTCCTCGCCAGGGTCGGGGTGGGGGTCGGCGAAGCCGGCTGCACGCCGGCATCCCAATCCCTGATCAGCGATTACACGACGAGAGAGAAGCGGGCCTCGGCGTTGGCGTTCTTCTCGATGGGCATTCCGGCCGGTACCCTGGTCGGGATGGTTGTCGGTGGCCTGATCGCGGACAGTCTCGGCTGGCGCGCGTCCTTCGCGCTGGTCGGGGTGCCCGGCATCATCCTTGGGCTTCTGGCCTATTTCACGCTGCCCGAGCCGCGAAAGTCCTTCGCGGCCAGCGGGGTTCAAGCCGCGCCCGGCCTGAGGGAGGCACTGGCCGAACTCAACAACAAGCCGACCTATATCTGGCTCACGGTCGCGATGGCGACCATGAGTTTCGGAATTTACAGCAATCTCGCCTTTCAAAGCTCCCACTTTCTGCGCAATCACGCGGAAGGGTTGGGCGCGCTGGCGGTCAGGCTGAACGATCTCACCGGAATCCGACTGGGCGCCACCGGCTTTCTCGGTACGGTGCTGGGCCTGATCGTCGGCCTCTGCGGAGCCGTCGGCACCTGGCTGGGCGGCTGGGCGACGGATCGCGGCGTACGAAGCAGTCTGACCGCCTATGCCACCATCCCGGCCGCAGCGGCCCTGTGCATGCCGTTCGCGCTTTTCGCGACCTACACCGCCTCGAACACCGTGGCGGCGCTTTGCCTGATGGGATTGCCGATGATGCTGCAGTCCATCTATTACGGCCCCATCTTCGCGGCGGTGCAAAGCCTGGTGCATCCGCGCACCAGGGCAACGGCCACCGCCATCTTCCTGTTCTTCGCCAATCTGATCGGGCTTGGCCTCGGCCCGCTGTCCGTCGGCCTGATCAGCGATTTTCTCGCCCCATCGATAGGCGCCGGTGACGGCATCCGCTGGGCGCTGCTCAGCACGTCGCTCGCCTATATCCTGGCGGCGGCAGCCTTCATGGTGGCGCGAAAGAGCATCAGGCAGGATATCGTCAGCTGATAGGGTAAGCAGCGTCAGGCATCGATGCTGTGATCGCGATGGCGGTCCCCGTACCCACCGAAGGCCCTTGATCCCGGTAGCCCGGATCGAGGGCCTTCGGCATGACAAGCCCGATGCAGCGTCAGTTTGCCGTGCCTTCGGCGCGATCCTGCAGATACCGGCGTGGAGGCTGTCCCATGTGTTTTCTGAACATGGCGGTGAAGGCGCTCGGAGAGTCGTATCCCAGTTCCTGGGAGATCGCCTGAACCGTGGCGCCCATCGACAGCCGTTGAACGGCGATCACGATGTGGAGCTGCTGGCGCCACCGGCCGAACGACATCCCCGTCTGCTTCAGAATAAGCCGGGCCAAAGTCCGCTCGCTCATGGCGACGGCGGCCGCCCACTCCCGGAGGGTCTTGCGGTCGTCCGGTGCGTCCAGCAATTGGGCGGCGATGCGCTGGATCCTGGGGTGATTGGAAACCGGGAAGTGGAGCGGCTCCGCCTTCATCTGCGCAAGTTCGTCCAGAATGACCTGGACCAGACGGCTGGTCGGCCCCTCCGGAGGGTAGAGCGGCGGCAGGTTGGCCAGGTGAAAGATCATCTCCCGCAGCATCGGGCTGATCGAAAATGTCGCGCATGAATTCGGCAGAGGTGAAATTTCCGGATTGATGAACACGCAGTATGACCGGCCCTTGTCCGACAGGGAAACGCTGTGGGGAACCTCCCCCGGAATCCAAACCGCTCCGTTGGATGGGACGATCCGAAGCCCGTCGAGCGTCCGGCACATGACCGAGCCTTCCGCTGCCACCACCAGCTGGCCTTTCCGGTGCCGGTGGATCGGCAGTTCGTCGTCATCCACATTCCGCCGGACAAGGAATGAGACCACGGGGCGGGCAAGCTCGTCGGGATCCAAAGCGGCGAAGCTGACGCGCAGGCCGGTGGGATCCCACGGCATTGCGAGAGTCCCGACGGTCACCGGGGGATTCTGCCACTCTGCACCAACCCGCACACTCTTCGGCAATGTTGCGCCCTCCGTGCATCTCGATGCGGACCCGGGTCCGAATTTGACAGTTTCGCGACATAAATTGGCAATCCCATAGATTCTGCCACTGATTGGGCTCGGATACACTCTGCCGTGTGTACATTCGAATGGCGGAAGGGATTGCGCGCTGCACTCAAACAGGTTTGTTCCGCGAAATTTCCTGCCGCTCTTCGCTTCGGTTCCAAGCCAAGCCGTCAAGACTACAACAGGGAGTCATCATGATGAACACGCTGACGCTCGACCGAACGGACATCAAGATCCTCAACGAGCTGCAGAAGGATGCAAATCTGACGAACGTAGAGCTGGCCGGCCGAATCAACCTGTCTCCCTCGCCCTGTCTCACGCGGGTGAAGAAGCTGGAACAGACCGGCATCATCGATCGACGGGTCACCCTTCTGAATCCGAAGGCAATGGGATTGGAAATCAATGCTTATATCCAAGTCAAGCTCGACAAACAGCCGCAATCGGCGCTGGAGAGTTTCCGGGATGCCGTCGAGAGGATTCCCGAAGTGATGGAATGCAATTGGATGACCGGTGACTGCGATTTCCTGCTGCGCGTGATTGTCCGAGACGTAGATGAACTAGAACAACTTATAGCAAGGAAGCTATCAAAAATAGAGTTTGTCGCGACGATCCGATCAAACCTTGTTCTAAAACAGATAACCTACAAAACTGAATTGCCTATCAGTACATCCCAGGCAATAGTCATCCGCTATTGACATGCGGGCTATCCCAGTGACCGAAATTTCGACAACCGTATCTGTGTCATACTCGTCGAAGTAGCGGGCCTTCCAAAGCAACCTGCATCATGCCGCCCGAGCCGGGCTTCTGTTCCTGATCGGCCCTGGCGATGCGGCGTGACCGCATCGCCAGGGCTGTCGCCTTCAGAGCGTCAGGAACAGCGCCGAGGTCCAGACCCGGGACTGGTCGCGCTGACGGCCGGTGAGGAACAGCGGATGCTCGCGGCCGTCCTCCAGACCCAGCCCGGCCAACGGAATGCGGCCGGCGAGGTCGCGCGGCAGCGGCGCCTCGGTGACACGCTCCACCGTCACCGTCAATTCGGTGCCGGGCAGCGTGCGGGTGATGGCTCCGGTGGGGGAGCGGGCGGCATCCAGCAGCGCGTCGCCGTCGATCTCCAGCACCGCTTCGGGCGCATGCGGGTTGGGCGGCGGAGTCAGCGGGTTGCCGACCTTCACATAGGTGCCGATGTCGAGATGCGCGCGGATGCGCGTGCCGGCCAGCCGTGACAGCGTCAGTTCGATCCCGTCGGTATCGCCATGGGTGACGGTACGCAGGGCCACGGTGGTGGCGTCCTGGCGCCAGCAGCCCTGTTCGGGATGGTCGAAGCCGAAGGGATCGACCCGTTGCACCGCCGCGCCGGTGACGGTGATGCCGCCGCTCCAATAGGCGCCGCGGTAGCGGTCCTTGATGCGTGCACCGCCCAGCCTCAGCCGAATCCGCCGCTCCGACAATCCCAGTTCGCGGTGCAGGTCGCGCTCCCACAGCAGGGTCTCGCCGTCATAAAGCCGCAGGCTTTCCCAGCCGCGGTCGCCGAGCAGCCGGTAGTCGAGCGCCTCCGTCGCCGACGCTTGCACCACCTCGCCCATCCAGCGGTCGCCCAGCCGCAGGCCGGCGAAGCTGCGCTCCCCGGTGGTGGCGAAGGTGCGGCGTGACCGCAGCGCCCGGCCGACAGTGGCGCGGTCGAGCCGGTCGGCCAACACCCCGGTCAGCCCGCCGCGCGCGCCGAACACCGCCGTGGCCGGCGCGCCGCCGCCGCATCGGCCCTGATGCTCGTCGCTGCTGGCCGAGGCGCCGAGCCGGTAGCCGCGGGCCAGCGCCTCGGCATAGACCCAATGGAACTGGCCCCAGGCGGAGCCGATCTCGATCAGCCGCTCCAGCTCGGGATGGTGCCAGTCGAGATTGCAGCGTCGGCCGCCGACATGCGGGATCAGAAGATGACCTTCCGGGTCGTCCTGATAGGCGGCATAGAGATCGTCGAGCGGCCAGGCACCGGGGCGCAGCTTGCCGCGGGTCGACTCGTTCCACTCGAAGGAGCGGACCGGCTGCCCTCGGCTGTCGGTGGGGAATTGCGGCACGCCGTCGCGCAGGAACACGACATTGTGGTCGCCGCCGGCCGCCGAGTTGCCGCACCATTCGGTGCCGGGGTAGCAGACGAAGCGGCCGGCCTCGTTGAAGCGGTCGATCAGCCCGACCGCCTCGCTCCAGGCCTTTTCGGTGACGTTGAAGTCGTTGGCGGTGTAGCCCAGCACGTCCAGCCCGGCGACGTCGCGGCCATAGGACAGGTTGTAGGCGGTGTCGTTGGTGCCGACCGTGTCGTTGGAATGGACATGCAGATCGGCGTAATAGGCACGCGGCGCGTTCTCCTCAACGGTGACGAAGGCTTCTGCCGGGACCAGCCCGTCGGCGGTGGCGGCGATGCGCCATTCGCCCTGCGACAAGGCCGCTTCCTGGCGATGAACCAGCCAGCCATAAGCATCGGGATGGGGCGAGAGCGTCAGTTGCTGTGTGGTTTTCCCCTGCGGTCCCGCCAGGGTCAGGGCAGCGTCGATGGTGCCGCCGGTGCAGCAATTGCCCCAGACGTCCTCGGCACGCAGCAGCAGGCTGGCCGGACCGGGTGCGGTCAGGCGCGGCGCCACAAGACGCAGGGCGGCAGGAGCGCCGGGAACGATGTCGAGCATGCAGTCGCCCGGCACCTCGGCGTATTTCTGGCTGCCGAGCGGGTCGATGAAGACGCGGAAGCGGAAGCCCTGCTCAACGAAGCTCTGCACCCGCGTGCCCGGCCCGCCGCGCCGCCGGTCGCCCAGCCGGATGACGATCCGGTCGCCGGGATTGAGGTAGCCGTCGATCACGTCGATGACGATGGCCTTCTGGTAGGGGCGCTCGTGGCCCTTCTGGTCGAAGCGCACCTTCAGCGCCTGGATCGTCGCCGGGCTTTGTCCCGGCACCAGCGGTCCGGCCTCATACTCCGCCGAGACGTAGTTGGCGGCCTGCGGGTCGCTGGTCTGGAACAGCGCCCAGTCGGAATAGAACTTCATCGCCAGCTTGATGCCGGCGCCATCGGCGAGGCCGGAGGCACCGACCTCGTAGACCAGCTGCAGCTCGGTCCACTCGCCAGCAACCAGCCGGCGGTGCGAACAGCTGGTCGCCCCCAGGAAGGGGCGGTCCTTGTTGCGTTCGTACAGCCCGACGGGGGCGATGTGGCGAACAGGCTGCTGGGTTTCGGACATCGCGGCTCTTCCTCCGGCTTTATGGTTTTCAGGGTTGGGCAGGGTGCCAGTGTGAGGCGACACAGAGAGTGTGACGCCCGTCCCGTTCTGATGGGTTGCAATCAGGGGTGGGGTGAACGGTGACGATTTCACTGTCCATTGTCTTGTATTCCTGACGTCAACCAACCCAACAAATTAATACAATATAATACATATAAGACAATATGAGGCAATCAGGGAATCCCGGCGTCATTCACCGAGCGGATATCAAAAGGGCCTGCAGATTTGAGCTGCCCGGCGGCAGGTGGCCTCAAGCCGCGTCCGCCGGTCGAGTGGGACAGCCTAGCTGGGGAAAAGGGCAAGGTGGACCTGATAGGAGACACTGCGACGGTGCTTTACCGGTTGATTGCCGTCCGGCTGCTGCCGACCCTTGAGCCGGCCTGGCCGTCTTGAGCGACTGAGTTGCGGGTCGAGCGCTTCTCAATGACCAAGCGGGCATCCATCGTCCAGGCGCCTCCTGAAATCCGCCAGCGTGCTGTGCGGACTGGCGGCATATATGGGATCTATGTATCCCGCGCCCTCCGCCCCACATCGAATGAATACGCGACTTCGGCGCACCCTTGCAGGATCGGACCTCCCACCCGCCGGACTGATGGCTGATGGGGGGACCAACCCTGTTTCCCTTGCCCCATGCCATCCCGCCGACGATGAGCCGGCGCGATGAGTACGGTCAAGGGTGCGCGTCGCGTAGACGACACCATGCTCGACATCCTGCTTCTGGCGCTCACCGTCGCGCTTCTTCGCCGCTTCGGTCGCCTATGTCCATGCCTGCGACCGGCTACAAGGAGGACTGCCGGAGGATCGTCGATTATGCATTGGCCAGTCCGGTGACCGGCCGGGCTTCTGCCGTACCTCGTCTACGCCCTGATTCGCCCTGAACGGGTCTGCGGAGGCACTCTCAGGAACCGGCAACCATCCGGCGTTTCAGCCGCCTCGGCTTTGCCGTTCTCTTCCGCCGACCGCAGCAGGATTCCGTCGGGGCCGGTCCGGCCGACCGGGCAATTCAGGCGACCACCTCGTCCGTCCAGATCCGGAAGCCCGTCAGCGTGTTGGGGCCAAAGGTGTGGGTCAGCGGTACGTCGGCCGCGTCACGCCCCTGCGCGATCAGAACCCGTCCGATCCGGCGGGCGTTGTTCCGCGGATCGAAAACATGCCAGCGGCCGCCGAGATAGACCTCCATCCAGGCCGCGAAATCCATCGGCGCATAAGGCGGCGGCTCGCCGATGTCGCTGATATAGCCGGTGCAGTAGCGCGCGGGAATGTTCATGGCGCGGCAAAAGGCGATGGCGAGATGGGCGTAGTCGCGGCAGACGCCCCGCTTTTCGGCATAAGTCTGGGCCGCGGTCCGGGTCGGGCGCGAATGCTCGTAGCCGAAGGTCACATGGCCGTTGACGAAGTCGCAAATCGCCTGGACCCGCGCCCACCCCGGCGGAGTGCCCGAGAACAGCCGCCACGCCTCGTCCGACAGGACGTCGGTCTCGCAATAGCGGCTGCCCAGCAGGAACAGCAGGGTCTCGGCCGGCAGTTCGTCCACACGGTGCTGCAGGGCGCCGGGCTCCGTCGGGTCGGGCGAGCCGCTGTCGCGGATGATGCTGTCGGCGGTGATGGTGAAGGAGCCGGCGGGTGCCACCAGCCGGCTGCACCAGTTGCCGAAGCTGTCACGGTAACCCTGGATCGGTGCCGGTACGCTGGTGACGAGGTGATCGGGCTGCTCCAGGTCACCGACCCGGGAGTAATGCACGTTCAGCATGACGATCATTGGCGTCGGAGCAGGAAAGCTGAAGGTCAACTGGTAGCCCAGGCGTATGCGCATAAAGACCTTCCGTAAAAAAAGCCGGTGCCGACCGGGAGCCGGACGGGCACGGAAAAGCATCGGCACGCGCACTTTGCATCGGCGTCGCCGCCGCCGAAATCCTCATCGTCAAGGATGAGATTGGATCGTTATTCTCCTATAGCAGCATATCCGATTGAATTTAGATAGCCATCAATCCCAATGATCCGTCAGCATTATCGGATCCCGAATGGGTACTCATTCCGGGAGCGCATCGCGGGGGCTGGCGAGCCTCATGCCCGCAAGCGTCCGCTGCGGGACTGGATACTGGCACGTCCGATCACCGGGACAGGGCGGCGCGTCCCGCCCCGGCCAGAATCATGTCGTTCTGCGGGGCGTGGACGCGGGCACACAGCACGTCGCGGTGATGGCGTTCCAGCGGGTTGTCGCGCGACAGACCGGGATTGCCGGTGATCTCCAGTGCCCGCGCCACCGCATCGATGGCGTTGTTGGTCACCGTGTATTTCACCAGCAGGCTGTCGCTGGAGGAGGGGGGCGTGCCGCCGTCCACCGCTGCCGACAGGGACCGCAGGAGGACGCGGTTGGTCAGCAGCATCGCCTCGATTCCGCCCAGAGCCTCCTGCAGGCGCGGAATCGTGGCGAGCGACGCTCCATTCAGCGCGGTGGGCTTGCGCGCGTGCAGGAAGCCGACCAGCCAGTCGCGGGCGGACCGGGCGATGCCGTCATAGACGCCACTGAACAGGGTGGCCATCCAGGCGGTGGCGATGGCGTCGGGGGCAGCCCAGCCGGCCGGCGGACGAAGCTCTCCGGCATGGTCCTCGGGGACGAAGACCTCGTCGAACACCACCTCGTGGCTGCCGCTGGCGCGCATGCCGATGTGGTTCCAGGTTTCCCGCACATCGATCCCCTGTTCGGTCAGGCCCTTGCCGCGCGGGACCACCCAGGTGCCGACCAGCGGTTCGGCATCGTCGGAGCGCGCCCAGACGCCGAGCCAGGACAGCGCCGGAATGCCGGTGGAGTAGAGCTTGGTCCCGGAGATGCGCCAACCGCCCGGCACCCTGCGCGCCACCGTCGCCGGCAGACCGCCGCGGTGCGGCGTGCCCAGTTCGGGCTCGACCCGCAGGATGTTGATCAGGGCGCCATCGGTCGCGGCGGAGCGGGCGATGCGGTCGCGCAACGCCTCGGGCCAGGCCGACCCGCGCCAGAGCTGGTTGTGGATGACATATTGCAGCACCAGGACCAGAGCGGTTGACGGCTCGCCGCGGGCGATCCCGTTCACCACCGCCAGCGCGTCCCGCAGGCCGCCGCCCCTGCCGCCCGCCGCTTCCGGCGTGACCAGCCCCGGAATCCCCTCGGCGGCCAGCCGGTCGAAATTCTCGAAGGGGAAGCTGGCGGCGGCGTCATGCTCGGCCGCCCGCAGCGCGAACTCCGCCGACAGGGTGGCGATCAGCGACGGATCGATTGCCGGAGCGGTTCCGGAGTCACCAAAGGGAGCGGCCGGAAGGGGCAGGTCGTCGAAGGGCATGGCAGGCGGTTCCGCTGTAGTGAAGGGGGTCAGGCGAGGTCGACCGTGATGCGCCCGGCAAAGCGCTGGCTGTCGGTGGAGCGCTTGATGACCGACACGCTCTTCAGCTCGTCGGTGTAGAGCGCCAGCTGCTGGCGCAGCTCGTCGCCTATGGGGGTGACGTTGTGGGCATGGCTGCGCAGCATCGCCTCAAGCTCCTCCACCGGGAATTTGGGGGCGAAGGGCGCATAGGCCGCGGCGGCGGCGCGCAGGTCGGCATAGGCGGCGTGCTGGGCCTCGATCAGGGCCGCGGTCAACGCCTTGGCCGCCGGGCGGTTGTCGCGCAGCAGGCTGCCGCGCACGCCGACGAGGCAGCAGGTGCGGGTGGCGAACTCGCCGCAAACATTGTTGGTGATTTCCACCATCTGTGGATTCTTGGTCTGGCTCCACACCAGCGGGTCGCCGTCGGCGATGGCGTGGATCTCGCCCTTCTCCACCGCCAGACCCAGCAGGTCGGCGGGGTACTGGCGCCATTCGACATCCTTGTTGGGGTCGAGGCCGAATTTGGTCAGCACGACCGAGAAGAAGTTCTTCGACGGGCTGGCCATGTCGCTGACGCCGATGACCTTGCCCGGCAGGTCGAGCACCGTCTTCACCCCCGCCGCCTTCGCGCCGAACAGCCGCATGCAGCCGCCATGCAGGCCGGCGGAGATCTTCACGTCGAAGCCTTGCTCCAGCGGCTTCAACCAGCGCAGCGCCATGCCGACGCCGGCATCGGCCTTGCCGGTGGCGATGGCCTCCAGCAGCTGGTCGGTGGAGCCGGTGAAGTTGACCAGCTCCACCTCCAGCCCATGCTTCTTGAACAGGTCGAGCTGGAAGGCCAGCGGAACAGCGGAAAAGCAGACCGCGCCGGCGTTCCAGGACAGGCGCAGCGGCTCCGCCGCCACCGCCCGGCGACGCAGGACGAAGGGGGCGGCGACGGTGACGGCGCCGGCGGCGATCAGGCCCCGACGAGACAGAGGGCGGGACAGGGAAAGGGCGGAATTCGCGGTCATCGGTCTTGGGCTTCGCGAAATGTGAAAGGACCAGGATCAGTCGAGCAGGTCGGGTTCGGCCGCGACGATCCATTCCCACAGTGGATGGAAANTGTAGGCTCCGCCTGGTGGGTGCCGACCTGGGAACGGGTCAGCAGCGCCGTCTCATGGTCGATGGGCTCGGGACGGCCGGCGGCCTCGGCCAACAGCTGTGTGTGGGCAGCGTTGTCGGCGCTGATGAACCACCAGGCCGCGGCCTCGACGCTCGGCCCGACCGTCAGCAGGCCGTGGTTCTTCAGGATCGCCAGCTTCCGGTCGCCCAACGCCCCAACCAGCCGCCTGCCTTCCCCTTCGGTCAGGACGACGCCGGAATAGGGGTCGAAAATCACCTGATCCTCATAGAAGGCGGCCGCATCCTGGCTCAGCGGGGCGAGCGGCCGACCCAGCGCCGACCATGCCTTGCCATAGGTCGAATGGGTGTGGGCGGCGGACACCACCTCGGGAAGTGCCCGGTGGATGGCCGAGTGAATGGTGAAGCCGGCCTGGTTGATGGCGCGGTCGCCGTGCAGGATGGTGCCGTCGCCGTCGACCAGATGCAGATCCGACACCCGGATGCTGCGGAAATGCTGGCCCAGCGGGTTGATCCAGAAACGGTCGGGATGTTCCGGGTCGCGCGCGGTGACGTGGCCGGCCAGTCCCTGGTCGAAGCCATAGCGGCCGAACAGGCGGAAGGTGGCGGCAAGACGCTGCTTGCGGTGCTGCCGCTCCTCCTCGACGCTGGTGTGGTTGACCGGATCGACCGGCGGCCAGAATTTGCGCGGCCGGGGTTGGATGTGGGGCATCGGGCGTAGGCTCCGTCGGGAAAGGGGTCAGTAGCCACTGCGGGCGTCCACCACGTCGTGCAGCGGTTCGCCGCGCGCGTAGGCATCGAGGTTGGCGAGAATTCGGTCGGCCAGCCGCCGGTCTGACTCCGGGGCGGACCACGAGACATGCGGTGTCAGGCGGATCGCGGGATGCCGATAGAAGGGATGGCCGGCGGGAAGAGGTTCGGGGTCGGTGACGTCCAGCGTGGCGGCGGCGACCCGACCGGCATCGATGACGGCGAGCAACGCCTGCTGATCGACCAGGGCACCACGGGCGACATTGACCAGATGCAAACCCGGCCTGGCCCGGGCCAGCAGGTCGGCCCCGATCAGTCCGCGCGTGGCTCCCGTCAGCGGCAGGGCCAGCACCAGATGGTCGCTGGCCGCCACCAAAGCCTCCAGCCGGTCGAACGGCTCGACCCCCGCTTCCGGCTCGGCCCAGCCGGAGCGGCGCACCGCTCCGACTGCCATTCCGAAAGCGAGCGCTCGCTCGGCCACCGCCCGGCCGATGGAGCCGAAGCCGGCCAGCCCCAGACGCTTGCCGGACAGGCTGCCCAGCGTCTTCTGCCGCCAGTCCTCCGGTCCAGCGATGCGGATGGCGTCCCACCGCTTCTCGAAGGTCAGGATCGCCGTCATCACATACTCGGCGATGGCGACCGCCGACACGCCACGGGCGCAGGTGACGACCGGGGCACCGTCGAGCAGCCAGGACGGGTAGACGTCCATGCCGGTGGAGGCAGACTGGATCCAGCGCAGGTCCTTTCCCCAGCCGGGGGGAGGGGCGGTCGGTGCCTTCTCCCATCCGATCAGCGGGCGG
>NZ_BADK01000175.1 GCF_000333595.1 Azospirillum sp. B506 | reverse complement strand
ATCCCCAATCGACCCCTTGCCGACCGCACATGACGACGGGACGCTGCCATCGCTGTTTCGCAGCCGCCGTGACAGCCGGGGCGAGGCCGTGGCGTTCTTCCAGAAGCGTGCCGGTACGTGGCACGCCACGACCTGGGGAGAATTTGCCAGGGACGTCGCGGCGCTTTCGCGTGCCCTCCTCGATCATGGTCTGGAGAAAGGGGACCATGTCGCCATCATGGGGGACATCTCGCAGGACTGGGTGGTCGCCTATATGGCGACGGTCTGTTCCGGCGGCGTGGCGGTCGGGATCTATTTCACCTCTTCGACCGAGGAGGTGGAGTATTTCCTGGAGGATTCCGGGAGCAAATTCGCCTTCGTCGCCGGAGAGAAGGAACTCGCCATCCTTCTCCGCAGCCGGCGGGCGGAGACGCTGAAGAGGATCGTGGTCTTCGATCCGGCAGTTCCGTCAACGAAGACCATCGTCTCGCTGCCGCGGTTTTCCGCCTCGTCGTCCGACTGCGCGTCGTTGCTCGACGAGCAGGCCGGATTGGTGCGTGCGGAAGACCATGCCAGCATCGTCTACACATCCGGGACAACCGGCAATCCCAAAGGCGCCATCCTCACCCATCGGTCGCTGATCGAGGGCCTGTTGACCACCGGAAGCTTTTGTCCGGCGCTTTTCCGCGAACCCCAGCGGGTGGTCGTCCATCTCCCTCTCTCCCATGTCGTCGGGCTCGGGCAGGGGATCGTTCTTCCTCTCATCAGCGAGGTCACGCCCTATTTCGGCGAGACCGGAGCGGACTTCGCCACGACCATCCGGGATGTGAGGCCGACCTATTGGATGGCGCCGCCGCGCTTCTATCAACGCTACGCCGCAGAACTGGTCAGCCGGATCAATGCGTCGGCGTCGGTTGCCAAGAAATCCTACCGCTTCGCAATGTCCATTGCCCAGAAGGCGCTGGCGGACCGGCAGGCGGACGGTCCGGACGATCCGTTTCTCCAGGCGCTTTTCGCGACCTGCCGCGATCAGGTCTTCCTGCCGCTCCTGGCGGAGATCGGTCTGGACCAACTCAAATACCCCTACACCGCTTCCGCGCCGATGCCGCCGGACGTCGTGAAGCTGTGGCAGACCTGGGGGGTGAACCTCAAGGAGGTCTACGGACAGACCGAACTGGTCGGAGCGAACACCGGGCAGATGCGGGACTGGTCGAAGCCCGGCACGATCGGCGTTCCGATTGCCGATCCCCGTTGGAAGACCAGGGTCGCCGGCGACGGCGAAATGCTGGTGACAGGACCCGGCCTGTTCACGGGTTATCTGAACAAGCCGGATGACACGCTGGAGGCCCTGCGCGACGGATGGCTCCACACCGGTGACATCGTCGAAGTCCGGCCCGATGGCCAACTGGCGATCATCGACCGGAAAAAGGATATCATCAACACCTCCGGCGGCAAGTCGATCAGCCCGGCCCAGATCGAGAACGAGCTGCGCCGGAGCCCCTACATCTCGGAAGCGGCGGTTTGCGGTGACGGACGCAAATATCTCGTGGCGCTGATCGAGGTCGACCGCATCGCGATGACGGACTGGCTGACGGGGCGGAATGAAACGATCAACGACTACTCGGATTTCTGTATGTCGGAGGCGGTCATCCATCTGATCGAGGCGGAGGTCGCCAAGGCGAACCAGAGGCTGGCGCCGGTCGAGCAGATAAAGTCGTTCCGGATCCTTCCCGAAGAACTTTCGGCCGAAAATGGCGTCATGACGGCAACCCGGAAAAAACGGCGCAAGGTGCTGAACGAGCGTTACGCGGCGCTGATCGATTCACTCTACGACGATTCCGAGGATTCGCTGATCCGTCAGGCACTGTCGGACATGTGATGCGGTGATCGAAGGAATGTCATGACGATGCTGTCCTGCACCCCACGCCACCCGTGTCTGTCCTCGACGATGGAAATCATCGAAGAGGCCCGCAACGGCCGAATGTTCATCCTCGTCGACGACGAGGATCGGGAGAACGAGGGCGATCTCGTGATCCCGGCGCAGATGGCGACGCCCGAGGCGATCAACTTCATGGCGTCGCATGGCAAGGGTCTCATCTGTCTGGCGCTCGGCAAGGAGCGGGTCGACCAGCTCGGCCTCAAACTGATGAGCGCGCAGAACGGCACCCGCCACGGGACCGCCTTCACCGTGTCCATCGAGGCGCGCGACGGGGTTTCCACCGGCATTTCCGCGGCTGACCGTGCGCGGACCGTGGCGGTGGCAATCGATGCGGCCAGGGGACCGGAGCATATCGTCTCTCCGGGTCACATATTTCCCCTGGTCTCCCGGCCCGGCGGCGTGCTGGTCCGCGCAGGGCATACCGAAGCAGCGGTGGATGTCGCGCGCCTGGCCGGTCTCAATCCATCGGGCGTGATCTGCGAGATCATGAAGGAGGACGGGACGATGGCCCGCCTCGACGATCTCGTCGCCTTCGCCCAGCGCCATGCGCTCAGGATCGGCACGATCCGCGACCTGATCGCCTTCCGCCGCCGCCACGATCATGACGTCGAGCGTGTCGTCACCGCGAAATTCGACAGCCTATGGGGTGGGGAGTGGAGCGCCATCACCTTCCGCATCAAGGCAATCGAGACGGAAGCGATGCACGGGAAGGCG
>NZ_BADK01000176.1 GCF_000333595.1 Azospirillum sp. B506 | reverse complement strand
AGCACCACCTGCTGCGGACGGCGCGGGATTGGATGGAGCGGACCCGCGGTGCCTGTGCCGTGGTGCTGCAACGACATGACGCTGGCCGCCCGCTATTGCGACGATGCGCTGCTGCTGGCCGACGGGCGGGAACCCTGGAGCGGCCCGATGTCCGCCCTGCCGGTGCCGGTGCTGGAGCGGGTCTTCGCCACCCGCTTCGTCCGCATGCCGGCGCCGGACGGGCGGGGGGCCGTCTTCGCCACGACCGGGCAGCCGCCCACACTTTAGCCACCCACAACTCAATTTCCCGCCGCCCGGCTGCCGGCCGGGCTGGACGATGCAATCGAGAATAATTATTAATTGCATTTTTGGAAAAGGAGGAGGCGTTGCGCGTTCTGGTCGTCGAGGACGATGCGGCTGTCAGCTACTGGATCGGGGCCAGGCTCAACGGCTCGGGCCATTCCTGCCGCTTCTCCGGCGACGGCGAGGAGGCTTTGCGACTGCTGGCGGAGGAGGCGTTCGATGTCGTCGTCCTCGACCGCATGCTGCCGAAGCTCGACGGCATGGAGGTTCTGAAGCGGCTGGCCGGCACACGGCATCCGCCGGTGCTGGTGCTGTCGGCGCTGGACGAGACCTCCGACCGGGTCGCCGGGCTGCGCGCCGGGGCAGACGATTACCTGGGCAAGCCCTTCGACTTCGCCGAACTGCTGGTGCGGCTTGAGCATCTCTCCCACCGCCACGGGCAGGCGATGGCCGCCCCCGGCGACCTGCTGACGGTCGGCGATCTGGTGATGGACGTGGCCCAGCGGCGAGTGACCCGGCAAGGGATGCCGATCGAGCTGACCGACAAGGAGTTCCGGTTGCTGCACATCCTGATGAGCAATCCGGGCCAGACGGTGACCCGGACCATGCTGCTGGAAAAGGCCTGGGGCTACGGCTTCAACCCGCCGACCAATCTGGTCGAGGTGCATGTCTTCAAACTGCGCAGCAAGATCGACAAGGATTTCGATCCGCCCCTGCTGCGCACCGTGCGGGCGATCGGCTATGCGCTTGGCTGATCGCCTCCTCGCCCGCATCCGCCCGCTGCTCGACACCCGCAGCTTCCGCCAGACCATGACCATCGG
>NZ_BADK01000177.1 GCF_000333595.1 Azospirillum sp. B506 | reverse complement strand
ATCCGCCATGAAGGCGTGATCGCCGTGGAAGCGCATGTGCGCCAGGCGCGTTCCGGAATGGGCGGTCTTCGGGTCGAAGATGATGACCCGCTTCGTCTCCCCGGTTTCGATGCTGATCTGCACGACCTTGACGGCGCCCTCGATCGCGGTCGCGAAGTGGGGGGCCGCCGCGTCGAGTACCCAGAGATTTCCCTTGCCGTCCGGGATGATGCTGTTCACGTCGACGAAATGCTGCGTCGGATCCTTGCCCTCGGCCCATTCGTTCCAATGGTCACCGGGAAAGGGTTTGAAGGAGCCGTCGGGGAACACCTCGACGACGCCCGGCGTCGGCCCGAGCCACCCCGGCATGGAGGCGAAGAGGCGGCCGCCGGTCGCCACGGCGCCGTTCCAGAGAAAGTCCGGCGACCGGGCGATCTCGATCAGTTCGGGCGACGGCTCGGGCGCCGTGGTCCCGGCATCGGGCGGCAATGATAGCTTCGTGGACATCAGCGAAGATGCTCCTGGTGTTGCTGGGCCGCCGGAGCGGCCGGAAGGGCCTTGTCCGAACGGATCAGGACAGGAAGTCGTGGAGCAGCGCGGCGTAGCGCACCGGCGTCTCCTGCATGGGGTAGTGGCCGGCCTCGTGGATCGTCTCGAAGCGGCTTCCGGCGGCGGGCCCCAGCTTGTCCCGCACATCGGCCTCACGGAAACCGTCGGCGTCATGCGCGCCGGTCACCACCAGCGTAGGCGTGGTGTAGCCCGCCAACTCGTCTGCGAAGCCGCCGCCGAGCAGCATGTTTTTCAGATAGCCGCTGCGCGCCGCATCCGTCGCGGTCTCCCGCGACCGGCGCGCCTTGTGGTCGAGCCAGACGTCCCCGTACCGGTTGCCGGTCACGGCGGCGACGATGTTGCGGCAGGCCGACTGATCGACGGCGACGCTCTCGAAGAAGGCGCGCGTGCCATCATCGAGGTCGAGGCCGCCGGCGGTCACCGGCGCGGCCAGCACCACCGCCGTCACGCGCTCCGGCAGGGCGAGCGCGAGCTTCAGGGCGATCATCCCGCTCATCGAATGGCCGGCGACGGCAAAACTGCCGAAGCCCAGATGATCCGCCAGTTCGGTCAGGTCAGCCACGGCTTGGTCGAGGGAAAATCCCTCAAGGTGACGCGACAGGCCGTAGCCGCGCAGGTCCGGGAACACCCAGGTGAAGCGGGCCTCGTCGAGATAGGGCAGGATCGGTTCGTAGGTGGTTCGGTCGCCCAGCCAGTCGTGCAGCATGACGATTTTGGACGGGCCGCACCCGACGGATTGGTATCCAATCACGTTTTGTCCTCCAACAGGGGTATAGCG
>NZ_BADK01000178.1 GCF_000333595.1 Azospirillum sp. B506 | reverse complement strand
CAGGCAATAGCCGGCGACATGCGACAGGGCGTCGGCTTCCGAAACGCAATGCGCTTGGGTGCCGATCACGACCCCGAGTTCCACCTCCCAGTCGAGCTTGGTCGACCCCAGCGGCTGGATGGTGGGTTCGTCCGGGCCGCACATCGCGCTGACCGCCTTGAGGAAGATGATCGGCTCGCTCGGCACGGCCAGGCCGACCTCCTCGGCGTGGTCGGAATAGTTCAGACCGATGCAGACGTATTTCGACGTGCCCGTAAACGGGATGCCGAAGCGGGGATTGCCGTCGACGACGGGCAGGCTGGCGGGATCGATTGCCGTCAGCCGGCGCAGCCCGTCCGGCGACAGCATCTCCGCCGTGATGTCGGAACACTGGGACGACAGATCCCTCAGCCGGCCCTCCCCATCGAGCAGACCCGGCTTTTCCGCCCCATCCTGGCCATAGCGACACAGTTTCATCGGTCATCGTCCTTCTGGGGCCGCCTGCCGAATGCCCGTCCGTCCGGCGGGCAAAGCCCTTCGGTCGGCGAGGCGTTCGCAGCGGCCCGGTTGTGTTTCATGATGTGATACGTGATGCGTCCCCGGCTTCCGGCTGGGGTCGCAGTCCTCTTGGAGGCCGCGTCAGAGGCCGGCGCGGTTCCGGCCCTTCACGGCCGGGTTCACCACGTTGATCGGCCACTCGCCACTCAGCACGCGCCGGACTTCCGACGGTGCCCCCGACTGCAGCCCGACCATCGCCTCTTCGCTGTACCAAGCCGCATGCGGCGTGATGATGACGTTCTCGCGCCCGCGCAGCGGGTGCGGATCGGGGAGCGGCTCAGGATCGGTGGTGTCGAGCGCGCAGCCGGCGATGCGACCGGCGTCGAGGGCGCGTACCAGAGCGGCGGTGTCGACAATCGGGCCGCGCGCGACATTGATCAGGATGGAGGACGGCTTCATGCGCGCGAAGGCCTCGTCCCCGATCAGTCCGCGCGTCGCGGTGGTGAGGGGCGGGTGCACCGAAAGGAAATCCGCCTGCTCCAGAACCGCGTCCAACTCCTGCTTCTCGCCGGGAACGGCGAACTGGCCGTTCTCGACGAACGGGTCGCTGAACACGACGCGCATGTCGAAGGCCGCAGCCCGTGCGGCCACCTTCCGCGCGATGTTGCCGAACCCGACGAGGCCGAGTGTCTTCCCGGCGAGCCGGGTCATCGGCTTGCCTGGGGGCACTGCCCATTCGCCGGCGCGGACGCGGCGGTCGTAGAAGGCGATCTTGCGGGCGGCCGCCAGCATCAGGGCCATCGCGTGTTCCGCAACCTCGTCGACGCAATAGGTCGGGTTGTTGGTCACGATGATGCCGGCTTCGGTCGCCGCCGCCAAGTCGATGGTGTCGACACCGATGCCATAGCGGGCGATGACCTTGCACTTGGGCATCCGCCCGATCACCTCGGCCGTGATCGGGCCGGCATAGGTGTTCAGAAGGGCATCGCAATCGGCGGCCTGCTCGAGAAACTCGGCCGGAGCCGCCGCCTTGAACGGGACCAGATCGGCGATCCCGCCGAGCGTGTGATGCTCGACGTCCAGCGATTTCCACACGTAATCGGTCAGTACGACCTTGGCTTT
>NZ_BADK01000179.1 GCF_000333595.1 Azospirillum sp. B506 | reverse complement strand
CGACAGCCCAAGGCCGATCAGCACGCCGGCTGTCAGGTACAGCTCCACACTTGTGGTGGCATAGGGCATCAGCGCCAGCCCGGCGGCATAGAGCAGCCCGCCGCCGGCCAGCACCGGGGCCGGGCCGTAGCGGTCGGTCAGCGCCCCGGCGAAGGGGCCGCCGGCTCCCCACAGGATGTTCTGGATCGCCATGGCCAGGGCGAAGACGTCGCGGCCCCAGCCGCGGGTTTCCGAAAGCGGGCCGATGAACAGACCCATGCTGGACCGCGGTCCGAAGGCCAGCATCGAGATCAGGCAACCGCAGATCACGACGAGTGCGGGCGTCCTCCAGGAGGGCGCCGGTGCAGGGGTGGCGGTGGTCAAGGCATCCTCCCGGATCGGCGCATCACTGCGCACCGATGTTGTGGAACTGCTCGCAGTGGAATTGCGTCTGCCCGACGATAGGCGGGCATCAACAGTTCGGCAAATTCATAATCGGCAAGCGGGTCATTCCGCGGCGGAATGCAGGAATGCGGCTTGCCCAGCCATGCAATCCGTCCGCCGTCCTGCCGCCAGTTCGCGTCGAAGCGCCTCCTCCAGCCGGTCGAACACCGCGGCGATGCGCCCGGTGGTGCGCGCCTGGATCAGCCAGATCGTCACCGACATCCGGAAGTTGGGAAGATCGAGGGGCCGCACCGTCGCCGCTTCTGCAATCGGTGCGATCAATCCCATCGGTGCCAGACCATAGCCGACACCGCGGGACACCAGCGACACCAGCAGGCTCTGATCGTAAGCCTCGACCGTCACGTTCGGCTGCAGGCCGAAGGGCGCCAAAGCCTGATGGAGCGCTTCGCGATAGCGGCAGCCGTTCGGTTGCAACACCCAGCCGCGCTGGTTCATGGCGGTCAGATCGGCCGTGCCGTCACCGGGTGCGGCGATGATGCTGACGGGCTCGGTTCCGATCCGTCGGACCGGCAGGTCGTCGGGCGGGGCCTGCTCCTGGCACAGCAGGATCACCGCACCGTCCAGCGTGCCGGCGCGAACCTGTTCGATCAGCGGGTTGCTCCAGTCCGCATGCAGCCGCAGGGTCAGGCCGGGAAAGCCGGCCCGCAACTCGTCCAGTGGCCGACCGGTGGTCAGTGCGGTCAGCACATGCGCGGTTCCCAGCCGCAGCAGCCCGCGAGGCTCGGTCGAGCCGGCAAAGGCGTCGGCGAAGTCGCAGGTCGCCGCCAGGATGCGCCGGGCATGGGCCAGCGCCAGTTCGCCATCGCGGGTCAGCGCCAGCGGCTTGGTCTGCCGGTCGAACAGCACGACGCCAAGCTCCGCCTCCAGCCGCTGGATCAGCCGCGACACGGCGGACTGCGTCAGCCCCAGGCGGTTGCCGGCCTCCTGCACCGACTGCGCATCGGCGACGGCGATGAAGGTGCGGATCTCGTTGAGCTTCATGGGGCGGCCGTGCAGTCGGGGAGGGGCGCCGGCGGGATGCGGCACTGCGTCTTTCGCGTCTGGTGTCCCAGTGTCGGACCGCGCTACCCTCGGGTCAAGCCATCGATAGGGAGCCGTTCATGCCCGCCACCCCACCCGACCGTTCCAGCCGCGAATATCCCGACCGCCCCTGGGTCGGTGTCGGGGTCGTCGTCTGGCGCGGGGACGAGGTCCTGCTGATCCGACGGGGCAAGGCGCCGCGGATGGGGCAGTGGAGCCTGCCGGGTGGGGCGCAGTCGGTCGGCGAGACCGTGTTCGAAACCGCGGTGCGCGAGGTGCGGGAGGAGACCGGGCTGGACGTGATTCCGACCGGGATCGTCACCGTGGTCGACGCCATCACCCCCGATGCCGAGGGGCGCGTCCATTACCATTACACGCTGGTGGAAGTGGCGGCGGAGAGCGCGGAGGGCGAGCCGCTCTGTGCCGACGATGCGCTGGAAGCCTGCTGGGCCACCGCCGATGAGGCAGGCGAATTGACGGAGTGGGACGAGACCCGGCGGGTCATCCTGCTGTCTGCGGCCCAGCGGCAGAACCGGTCGACATTGTCAGCAGGGTGCCGATGACGCTTCGTTCGGCCAGGAAGTCGCTGAGTCCGTCGGCGGTCAGCGGGCGCGACAGCCAATAGCCCTGCAGCATGTCGCAGCGGTAGGCCTGCAGGTAGAGCCGCTGTTCCGGCGTTTCCACCCCTTCGGCCACCACGCCCAGATTCAGCGCATGGGCAAGCGCCACCACCGCCTGGACGATGGCGGCGGCATCGCGATCCTCGACCATCGCCTGGACGAACTGCTTGTCGATCTTCAGCGCCTCGACCGGAACCCGGCGCAGGGTCGACAGCGACGACCAACCGGTGCCGAAATCGTCCAGAACCAGCCTGATTCCGGCGCCGCGCAGCTGAAGCAGCGCCTCGCGCGCTTCGGCGCTCTGGCTGAACATGCTGGTTTCGGTCAGCTCCAGCTTCAGGTTGGCGGCGGGCAGGCCGGTTTCGCTCAGGATGCCCAGCAGCTTCAGCACCAGCCCCGGGTCGTCGAGCTGCCGCGCCGACAGGTTCACCGACACCGGAATGTCGGGATAGCCGGCCTGTAGCCAGCCGACCGCCGCAGCACAGGCCGTCCGCAGGGTCCATTCGCCCAGCAGATGGATTGCCTCCCCCTGTTCGGCCATCGGCACGAACACGTCGGGCGGCAGCATGGTGCCGTCGGACAGGCGCCAGCGCGACAGCGCCTCGAAGCCGGTGAGGCGGTTGGTGACGACGTCGGCCTGCGGTTGGAAGACCAGCGACAGCTCCCGGCGGTCGATGGCATCGCGCACCCGTTCAGCGAATCCAGCGTCGGACATCCCCTGTGCATCGGGTCCGTTCGCGGGTCCGTTCGACGTCGCGTGCGTGTTCGCCACCGTCCGCTCCCTTTCGACAACCGTTCCTAGGTGTTCGCTGCCATAACAACCATAGTAACGATTTGTTAACCATGTCGCGAAAGAGCTTGGCGAATTTTACACGGTTACGAAAGTGTTAACATTGCGGCGCCGGTGACAAGAAAAGGTCGAAGCGAAGACGGCGCAGGTCTCCCATCGGGCATGATCGGTTACGCCCGTGCCGTTCCCCGCTTGAGACGGCTGGGGAGCAGCTCACTCGATTGATTGAGCACCGGATAGGCGGCGACACTGGAATGGGCGGCCAGGACAGCAGGCCCCCCCCCAGCATCACCGCCAAAGCCCGTATCAGCGACACCAGCCCGGTGGCGGTGAAGCCGGTCGCCATCAAACCGGTTGCGGTGCTGCTCTGCAGCAACATGGCGATGCCCATGCCGGAGAGGAAGGCGGTCCAGCGGTTGCGCACCCGGCCCCAAGAACGCGGCGCAGATCGCCACCCAGCGCGCGGGTCAGCCCACTCTGCACCATGTGCGGCCCCCATAGGAGCAACACGACATTCCCGGCCAGTTCCAGCAGAATCCGCGTCGCCTGCATCGCACCCCCTCGGTCGGATTGGGGGTGGGTTCAGGCGTCACCTCTAACCGAAGGATGGCGCGCGCGGATTGTTACGGCAATATGACAGTTGGGTGACGGCGGAGATGGAAGCGGGGCGACGGCGCCGCCCCGCTTCCATCAGACCCCGAGGCTTTAAACGTTGAAGCGGAAGTGGAAGATGTCGCCGTCCTGGACGACGTATTCCTTGCCTTCCTGGCGCATCTTGCCGGCGTCCTTCGCCCCCTGCTCGCCACCCAGCGTGACGAAGCTGGTGTAGTCGATGGTCTCGGCGCGGATGAAGCCGCGTTCGAAATCGGTGTGGATGACGCCGGCTGCCTCCGGGGCCTTGGCGTTGCGGCGCACGGTCCAGGCCCGCGTCTCCTTCGGGCCGACGGTGAAGAAGGTGATCAGGTCCAGCAGCTTGAAGCCGGCACGGATCAGCTTGTTCAGGCCGGTCTCCTCCAGCCCCATCGATTCGAGGAACTCGGCCTTCTCGGCCGGGTCGGACAGCTGGGCGACCTCGGACTCGATGGCGGCGGAGATCACCACGACCTCGGCGTTCTCGGCCTTGGCCTTCTCGGCGACCTTGGCGGAGAAGGCGTTGCCGGTGGCGGCAGCCGCCTCTTCGACGTTGCAGACATAGAGCACCGGCTTGTCGGTCAGCAGCATGAACTGCTTGAACACCGGCTTCTCGTCGTCCGACAGTTCGACCACGCGGGCCGGCTTGCCGTCCTGCAGCACCTTCAGGGCGCGCTCCATCAGGTCGGCCTTGATCTTGCTGTCCTTGTCGCCACCCTTGGCTTTCTTCTGCAGGCTGGTGAGCTGGCGTTCCAGGCTTTCCATGTCGGCGAGCATCAGCTCGGTCTCGACCACCTCGGCGTCGCGCAGCGGGTCGACATTGCCCTCGACATGGGTGATGTCGTCGTCCTCGAAGCAGCGCAGCACATGGACGATGGCATCGACCTCGCGGATGTTGGCGAGGAACTGGTTGCCCAGCCCTTCACCCTTCGACGCGCCGCGGATCAGGCCGGCAATGTCCACGAACTCCAGCTGGGTGGGGACGACCTTCTGCGACTTGGCGATCTCCGCCAGCTTGTCCTGCCGCGGGTCGGGCACGCCGACGCGGCCGACGTTCGGCTCCTTGGTGCAGAAGGGGAAATTCGCCGCCTCGGCCGCCTGGGTGGCGGTCAGCGCGTTGAACAGGGTCGACTTGCCGACGTTCGGCAGGCCGACGATGCCGCAATTGAAGCCCATGGGTGGGTGCTCGCCGTCGGAAATGCTGGAATTGAGCCGCTTTATCCTACGAAGGGGGGCAAAGCGCAAACGCGAAGTGGGAGAGGGGCAGGATCGGTTGAGGGCTATCTGCCTTGCGTCGCCACCGTCACCTTGTTCATGAACAGCTCCGGCTGGCCGTCCACGATCAGCGGCAGATTGTCGGAGACGGCGTCGAGCAGCGGGTCGATCCAGCCCTGGTCGGCCTTGGCGAAGTCGTGCAGGACATAGCCGCTGACCAGATCCTTGTTGCCGGGATGGCCGATGCCGAGCCGGATGCGCCAGTAGTCCTTGCCGATATGCGCGTCGATGGAGCGCAGGCCGTTGTGGCCGCCGTGGCCGCCGCCCTTCTTCACCCGGATCTTGCCGGGGGGCAGGTCCAGCTCGTCATGGATGACGACGACGTTCTCGGGCTTCAGCTTGAAGAACTGCAGGGCCGCCACCACCGACTGGCCGGAGAGATTCATGAAGGTGGCGGGTTCCAGCGCCAGCACCTTGTCGCCGGCAACGGTGCCTTCGGCGGTCTGGCCCTGGAAACGCTTCTTCCACGGGGTGAAGCGGTGGCGCTGGGCGATGGTTTCCACCGCCATGAAGCCGATGTTGTGGCGGTTGCGGGCATACTCGTTGCCGGGGTTGCCCAGTCCGACCAGAAGCAGCATGTCCCCTAGCCCTCCCGCAAGCATACTTCACAAAACGAAGCGGGGGGCCGAAGCCCCCCACCGTACCCATCTTCAAAGGTCGAACGCGCCCGATCAGGCGGCGGCGCCCTCTTCCGACTTCAGGCCCGACGGCGCAACGATGGTCGCGATGGTGAAATCGCGGTCGGTGATCGCCGAGGTCACACCCTCCGGCAGCTTGACGGCGGAGATGTGGATCGAGTCGCCCACGTCGAAGCCTTCGCAGGAGATGATGATGTGCTCGGGGATGTTGTCCGCCGGGCAGCTCAGCTCCAGCTCGTGGCGGACGATGTTCAGCACACCGCCGCGCTTCAGGCCGGCCGACTTGTCCTGGTCGGCGAACTCAACCGGAACCTGCACGTTGATGCGGGTGTCGGAGGAGACGCGCAGGAAATCGACATGCAGCGGGACGTCGGTCACCGGGTGGAACTGCACGTCGCGCGGCAGGACGCGATGGGCAGTGCCGTCGACGGTGACGTCGAACAGGTGGGTGAAGAAGCCCGGCTGATGCAGGACGCGGGTGAACTCGAACTTTTCGAGCGAAATGGTGACAGGAGCCTGCTTACCACCGTAGATGACGGCCGGAATACGGCCGTCGCGGCGGGTCTGGCGGGCGGTCCCCTTGCCGGCCCGTTCGCGCGTCTCAGCGCCGAGCGGAATGATCTTGGTCATGACGATACTCCAAAACGAAAAGGGCGCCGGCCTCCAGGGGTGCCGACGCATGCGCGGCGTGCTTACGGCAATCGGGCGGGCGCGTCAAGGTCCGCAACCGGATTTCCTGGGGAACTGCAGCGGATGGAGCGTTTGGAACAGCATGAAACAGGAATTGCCCCCTCCGTTCAGCGTTCAACCCGCCGTGCCGTCCGTCGGTCAAGCGGCAGGCCGGCACGCCCCCATCATATCGCCACCAGACTCATCGGCTGGAAATTTGTCCAAAGAGGTTCTGCTTGGATCCTTCCGGGCTAATTTTTGAAAGCGCATGACGCAATTATCGCCAACGACACGGAAACTATTGATTGCTCTGCGGCGGATTTATATCGTGATCAGGCGCCCTGAGGCAGAAATCTTGAGGCTCTCGGTCTTCTCCTGCTGTTTTGTGCGTTTGTTGCCATGAGCGGAAAAAGTTATGCTGAATATTCTGATCTATGCAAACTGTCAGGGCGGGGCTGTCGCCAAGTTTATTTCTCCCATTATCTCAGAAAGCCATAATGTCTCTATAAAGCATCGCAACAGTTATGAATCCGTTCTGATGTATAGAGAGAGCGGGTATACTGGTAATGAGGTTCCAGAAGATTTCAGGGAGGATCTCCAGCAGGCGGATGTATTCATATATCAGCCTTTGAAGGCGAAATACGGAGTCCTTTCGACGGAAAGACGTATTTCGGATTCCGTGCTCAATATGATTTCTGGAAAATGTCTGCCAATATCCATACCATATGCATATAATACTGCGCTGTGGCCTATATATGCAGATGATAAGTCCATGAGAGTTAATAATTCTATAGTTAGAGTCTCCAAAAATGCATCGTCATTTTCCGATATTGAGGAGCTTTATTGGAATGGAAAT
>NZ_BADK01000180.1 GCF_000333595.1 Azospirillum sp. B506 | reverse complement strand
CAGCCGCGACAGCACCGCGCCNTGATAGCCGGAACCCGTGCCGATCTCCAGGACAAGATGTCGCGGGGTCAGCTCCAGCGCCTGCGTCATCAGGCCGACCACCAGCGGTTGGCTGATGGTCTGGCCCAGGTCGATGGGCAGGGCCACATCCTCCCATGCCCGGTCCTGGAAGGCTTCCGGGACGAACAGCGGGCGACAAATGCGGAAGTCACTTTTCAGGCACGCTCACCATGGAAGACCGATCTCACGCCGCGGCATCACTCGGCGGCGGCGACGGCGGAGGTGTCGGCGGCGGGGGCCGGGCGCAGCAGGTTCAGGCCGCTTGTGCCGATGATCCGCCGCTCCACCACGTCGGCCACGGTGACCGAGCTGAGATACATATGGATCTGGTTGCCCAGTTCCTCCCAGAGATCGTGGGTCAGGCAGCGCGAGCGGTTGGTGCGGCAGCCCTGCGGCGTGCCGTTGGCGCAGCGGGTGGTGCGGATCGGCTCGTCCACCGCCAGGATGATGTCGGACACGCGGGTGGCGTCGGCCGGATGGGCCAGCAGATAGCCGCCGCCGGGACCGCGCACGCTCTTGACCAGACCGCCCTTGCGCAGCTTGGCGAACAGCTGCTCCAGATAGGACAGCGAAATCTCCTGCCGTTCCGCGATGTCGGCCAGCGCGACCGGGCTGCCCTGGCTGGTGGCGGCCAGATCGACCATCGCCATCACGGCATAGCGTCCCTTGGTGCTGAGTCTCATCGCGATTCTCCTTGGGCTTCGTGCATCCCGAGGTGGGACGCCACCGTCTCTAGCGGTGTGGGTGTTGAACGGGGAAGGGCGGCAGGCCGGCGATCCGCCTCCAGCTCGCCGACACGGGCCTGCAGGGCGGTCACCTGATCGAGCAGGCCGGTCAATGCGCGGGCCACCGGGTCGGGGATGTCGCCGCAGGGGGTGCCGTAGGGCATGAATTTCTGGGTCTCGCCGCGCTCGCGCGGGATCACCGGCTTGGCCGGAATGCCGACCATTGCGGTTTCAGCAGGCACGTCGGCCACCACCACGGCGTTGGCGCCGATCCGAGCGCCGCGGCCGATGGTGATGGCACCCAGGATCTTGGCGCCGGCGCCGACGATGACGCCGTCGCCCAGCGTCGGGTGACGCTTGCCGGGGGTCAGCGAGGTGCCGCCCAGCGTCACGCCATGATAGAGCATGACGTCGTCGCCGATCTCCGCCGTCTCGCCGATCACCACGCCCATGCCGTGATCGATGAAGAAACGCCGTCCGATGGTGGCGCCTGGATGGATTTCGATGCCCGTCAACGTGCGGGCGACCTGGGAGACGAGACGGGCGGTGGTATGCCAGCCGGCGTCGCGGGCACGCCGGGCGATGCGGTGAAGCACGATCGCGTGCAAGCCGGGGTAACAGAGCGCGACTTCCAGCCGGGACCGTGCGGCGGGGTCGCGCGCCATGATCCCATCGATCTCTTCGCGAAGATGCTTGAACACGCCATCACCCGCCGTGGTATAGTCCGCCGCTCTCATCGGCCGCCCGCGCCCGGTTTCGGCCTGTCGGACCCTTGCGGTTCAGGACCTTCCGGTTCGGACCCTCAATGGCTCCGGCCGGCGGGGATCCGGACTGATCGGCCGGTCCCGCTAGCGCTGGGGCCGATCGGGCTGGTCAGGCGGGTTGTCCCGGAGGACGTTACGACGCATATATGATGACCAAGCAAAACGGTCAAGAATTGTGTGCAGAAAACCCCACTCCAAGACGGGAAAATCCGTTGCGGGCCTGAAGGCCCGTGCGCCGGGGCGGTTCGCCGGATGAATGTCCGGCCGGTCGCCATGGTGGTCCCAACAACCCTTTGTCCGCGTCAGGAACGTCGTTCCCATGCCTGAAGTGCTCTTCAACGGTCCCGCCGGTCGCCTGGAAGGCCGTTACACCCACGGCAAGCAGCCGAACGCCCCGGTCGCGCTGCTGTTGCACCCGCACCCGCAGCACAATGGGACGATGAACAACAAGGTGGTCTTCACCCTGTTCCAGTCCTTCACAAAGCGCGGCTATTCGGCCCTGCGCTTCAACTTCCGGGGCGTCGGGCGCAGCCAGGGCACCTATGACAAGGGGGAGGGCGAGCTGGCGGACGCGGCGGCGGCGCTGGACTGGCTGCAGACCTACAACCCCAACGCGCCGCTCTGTTGGATCGGCGGGGTGTCGTTCGGCGCCTGGATCGGCATGCAGCTGCTGATGCGCCGGCCGGAGATCGACGGCTTCGTCTCGGTCTCGCCGCCGGCCAACCTGTTCGACTTCTCGTTCCTGGCGCCGTGCCCGTCCTCGGGCCTGATCATCCATGGCGACAAGGACGAGGTGGTGCCCCAGGCAGCGGTCACGAAGCTGGTGACCAAACTGTCGCACCAGAAGGACATCCGCATCGACCACCGGGTCGTCCCCGGCGCCAGCCACTTCTTCGTCAACCGTACCGATGATCTGGCGACGCAGGTGGACGATTATCTGGACAAGGCGCTGGGCAACCCCATCGCCGCCGTGGCCGATTGAGGGAGAGCGGGGGAGGGGGCGAACAGGCCTGCCCTCCCCGTCATCTCATTGTTCGCAGCCGAGAACCCAGACATCATAGATCGGGTTCTCCATCGCCGACAGGGCGGGGCTGGAGGCGAACATCCAGCCGCTGAAGACCTGCTCCGCCTGCTCGCCGGGCTTGATCTCGGTCACTTCCAGGAAGGCGGCGGATTCCGGCGTTTCGATCGGCGGGTTCTCGCGACAGGCGCGCAGCGTGATGCGCAGGCTGCTCATCGCCTTGGTCTCCCCGACCTTCATGGTGAAGGTGGAAGTGCGGGCGGTCACCTTGTCCAGCCATTGCAGCTTGGCCGCCGGCCGTTCGAGCATCTGGCTGGGGACCGGGGCGGCCTGGAGGGTGGCCGCGCTTGCCAGCAGGGCGGCGGCCCCCAGCAGACCGGCTGCCGGCCAGCGAAAAGTTGAAAGTCTCGTCACGTCGGATCGCTTCCGTAATTGCGGACGGCGCCCCGAGGCAGGAGCACAGCCTGAAGGCTGTGACTGTGCCTGAGCGCTCCGCCTTCTATCCCGGAAGCAGGGTCAGCGTCCAGTGGCCGGGGACGCCGGGGAGTGTTGTGTGAATGATGTGCGTCAGCGCGTTACGCTGCTGCGCGACGCCGGCGCGCTGTAGGTGGCACCGGACCCGCTCTGGGGCCCGTTGCGGTCTTCGATCTTCTGGGTCGCCGCACCGGCGCCGGCTCCTGCGGCGGCCCCGACGACGGCGCCCACCGGTCCGCCGACCACGGCACCGGCCGCAGCACCGCCAAGTCCGCCGGAGGCCGATTTCTCTTCCATGTTTGCACCGCAGGCAGCGGTGGCCAGGGCAAGACAAAGGGCGGCCAAATGGGAAAGACGCATTGCATTCCTCCTGCTCCATGATCCGGCGGCAAACGCCGTCCGGATGGCGGGAGGAACGCTTGGGCGTGGCCGACTGTTCCGGCCACGTCCAGGGTTGACGCTCAGAGGGGGGTTACAGCTTGGGCGGTTGAGCTGGGGGCTGGCCGGGGGCCTGACCCTGCTGGCCGCTGGCCTGATCGCCTGACTTGCTCATGCTCTGCAGCGAGAAGATGACCTGACCCAGAAGCTGCTCCAGACCCGGTGTGCTCTGGGTGAACTCGATCTTGCCGTTCGGCTTGATGGCGTCGGGGTCACCGCCCGGCTCCAGCGACAGGAACTTGCCACCCAGCAGGCTTTCCGAGGCGATGACCGCCGCGGTGTCCTTCGGCAGCTTCACCGAATTGTCGACAGACAGGTGGACCACCGCCTGATAGGTGGTGGGATCGAGCGTCAGCCCGGTGACGGTGCCGACCTTCACGCCGCTGATCCGCACGTCGGCACCGCTCTGCAGGCCGGTGATGCTGTTGAAGTTGGCGCTGACGTCATAGCCCTGCACCTTGCGCAGATCCGCACTTTTGTAGGCGAAGGCAAGGAACACGGCGGCCACGGCGAGCACGACGCCGCCAAGCACGGTTTCGATCACATTCCGGCGCATAGAGCTATCCTGCTGCGAGTTCCCGAATCGAAACCCGGCCCGAAGGGGGCCGGGCTTTCCGTTCCGCTGTCAATTCTGACCCGATGGTCAGTCCCCGCAGGGATCAGCTCGGAGTCCAGGGCTCGTAATCGCCGGTGGCCGGCACACGCTGCCCGCCGGCCAGCACATGGCCGGGCGGACGATAGGCCTGGACCGAGCCGGACATGTTGGGCAGATGTTCCTTCTGCCGGGCTTGTGGAAGGCGCTCGACCCCTCGGGCAGCGGCTCCTTGGTGGTGTGATGCAGCCACCCGTGCCATTCCGGCGGGATCTTGGAGGCGTCGGGCTCACCGGCATACAGGACCCAGCGGCGCTCGCGCGTGCCGGGCTGGGTGTCCTTGCTGCGGTAATAGACATTGCCGAAGCGGTCGCTGCCGACCTTGGCGCCCCGACGCCACGTGACGTAACGGATGTGGATGTTCGCCAGTTTGGTGAACAGGGAGATCGGCTCGCTCATCGTCGCTCACGAATTCCGGAGTCTGGCCCCGGGAACCGGGGCTGGTCGAATGCGGGCCGCACTATGACACCGCAGGGCGCGCGCGTCCACCGTTGGTGAGGCCCAAGCGGATCCACAGGGTGGAAACGGGGGTTATTGCAGCCGGGTGGCGGCGATCTTCGCCGCGTCGACCGGGGTGGCGGTGCAGCCGCCCAATGTCGGGCCGACCGGAAGCTCGCCAAAGGCGGCCAGCGCGCCCTCCGCCTTCAGCCGGCCGACGAATCCGGGTTCCACCCCGCGGGCGACCCAGGCGAAGCCGAGCCAGGTGGAGCGCACCGGCTCGCCCCCGGCCCGCACCATCGCCGCCATCGCCTCGGCATCGCTGGTGCCGGGGGAGAAGACCGCCAGCATCATGCCGTCGGTCGCATCGGGCAGGGCGGCGCGCTGCAGCGACAGCCCCATCAACCCGGCCCAGACCAGCAGGATGCCGCCCAGCAGTGCCGCGGCGAGGCCATGGCCGATGGGAGGTGCAGAAGGGGAGGAGGGGGCCGGACTATCGCTCATGGAGGCGATCTTACGCCTTCGCTTCGGCCGCTGCCAGCGACGGGGCGGGCTTCTCGGCGATCGGCCAGTGGACGATGGTCGCGAACATGGCCAGCGCCACGCCCAGCCACCAGACGACGTCGTAGGACCCCGTCCGCTCATACAGCACGCCGCCGAGCCAGACGCCGAGGAAGCCGCCGACCTGATGGCTGAAGAAGGCGAAGCCGTAGAGCGTGCCCATGTAGCGGGTGCCGAACATCAGCGCGACGAGGCCGGAGGTCGGCGGCACGGTGGACAGCCACAGCAGGCCCATCACCGCGGCATAGGCGATCACCGTCACCGACGAGATCGGCAGCAGGATGAAGATGGCCGTCGCGATGCCGCGCGAGAAATAGTTGGCGCACAGCAGGTAGCGCTTGCTGACCTTGCCGGCCAGGATGCCGGAGGCGTAGGAGCCGATGACGTTGAACAGGCCGATCAGCGCCAGCGCCCAGGCGGCCAGCGTCGGGCTGATGCCGGCGGCGGTCAGATAGGGCGGCAGGTGGGTGGTGATGAAGGCCAGCTGGAAACCGCAGACGAAAAAGCCTGCGACCAGAAGCACGTAGCTGCGGTGCTGGAAGGCCTGACGCACCGCGGCGACGTAGCCGATGTTGGCGCCGGTCACCGCCGGGGTGCCGCTCGCCGTCATGCCCTTCGGGCCGGGGAAGACGCTGGCCAGCAGCGGCACCGCGATCATCGAGGCGGCAAGCAGGAGCAGGGCGGTCTGCCAGCCGAAGCCGGCGATGAAGGCCTGCCCCATCGGCGCGAACAGGAACTGGCCCATCGATCCGGCGGCGGTGGCGATGCCGACCGACCAGCTGCGCTGTTCCGGCGGCAGCAGCCGGGTGAAGCCGGCGATGATGATGCCGAAGGAGGCGCCGGACAGGCCAAGGCCGATCAGCACGCCGGCTGTCAGGTACAGCTCCACACTTGTGGTGGCATAGGGCATCAGCGCCAGCCCGGCGGCATAGAGCAGCCCGCCGCCGGCCAGCACCGGGGCCGGGCCGTAGCGGTCGGTCAGCGCCCCGGCGAAGGGGCCGCCGGCTCCCCACAGGATGTTCTGGATCGCCATGGCCAGGGCGAAGACGTCGCGGCCCCAGCCGCGGGTTTCCGAAAGCGGGCCGATGAACAGACCCATGCTGGACCGCGGTCCGAAGGCCAGCATCGAGATCAGGCAACCGCAGATCACGACGAGTGCGGGCGTCCTCCAGGAGGGCGCCGGTGCAGGGGTGGCGGTGGTCAAGGCATCCTCCCGGATCGGCGCCGGAAGTCGCTGCGCGACACGCCCCGGCAGCCCAGGGTGTGGTGCGCCAGCACCGCCAGCCGCTTCGCCTCCTCCGCCACCGCCTCGGGGATGGCGGCGGGGATGGTGTGGACGGCATGGCCGGCGCTGTATTTCGCGGTGTAGTCGTAGACCTGAGCCTGAAAGACGATCTCGGTCACCGCCAAAGCGCGGTCGCCCATGACGCCCACGGTCAGCTCGCGACCGGGGATGAACTCCTCGACCAGCGCACGTTCAC
>NZ_BADK01000181.1 GCF_000333595.1 Azospirillum sp. B506 | reverse complement strand
GCGGGTGTTTTACGTGGCCCGCAAGCCGGTCGACCAAATCACCACGTAGGTTCGCTTGTACGACTGCCTATGACCGCCGTCAAGAAGGGTAGCGCCGCATTCTCCTCATCCGAATCCATCGATTCGGGCGGTCCCAACCGCTCCGGTGATCCGAAATGCCGGTCGATATTCAGCAAGATGTGCCAGGACGGCTGCGGGTGCCCCGGCTTATGCTTTCCTCCATCACCTGTGCAAACTGGATCGACGATGGGCAGGCAAGAGTATGACGAGAGGTTTTCCCGGCTGTTCGACTACATCGACCAGAATCTGGAAGGCGACCTCTCACTCGACAGGTTGAGCGATGTTGCCTGCCTCTCGAAGTTTCACTTCCATCGTCTTTTCTCCGCTCATTTCGATGTCAGTGTCGGGAAATACATCCAGCTGGCACGGTTGAAGCGGGCGTCGTTCCGGCTGGCCTTCTATCCCAGCGACAAGGTCATCGACATCGCCTTGGACGCCGGGTTCGAATCGCCGGAAGCCTTCTCCCGCGCCTTCAGGAATGCGTTCGGCCAGACGCCGTCAGAGTTCAGGAAAACTCCTGAATGGCGGCAGTGGCACGACCGCTATCGTCCCATCAAAAGAAAAAGGATCAGGATCATGGATGTCTCGATTGTCGAGTTCCCGCCCGTCGATGTGGCCGCCTACCGTCATCGTGGACCGATCGAAGGCGTGAATGACTCAGTCCGCTTCTTCATCGACTGGCGCAAGGCCAGCGGGCTGTCGCCACGGGAGCGGTGCCGGACCTTCGGCGTTGCGTTCGACAATCCGGAAACCACCGCGCCGGCCGAGTTCCGGTTCGACATCTGCGGGGAGATCGATGGCGAGGTGCCGGAAAATCCGCAGGGAGTGGTGAAGACGCTCATCCCCGGCGGCCGCTGCGCCGTGGCCAGACACCGGGGAACGCATGAACAGATCGGTGAAGTCGTGAGATTCCTCTATGGCCGCTGGCTTCCCGAAAGCCGCGAAGAGCCTCGGGATTTCCCTGTCTTTTTCCACTACCTGAATTTCGTTGGAGAAACGCCGGAGCATGATCTGCTGACCGACGTCTATCTGCCGCTGAAGTAAAGGCCCGACGTCGGGCAGCGGGGAACGGAAGTGGCGCCGCTTCCGTCAGCCGTGACCTCACCCGACCTCCTCTGTGGCTGACTGCATCTTTTTCGACAGCATTCCTTTCACATCCGCCATTTTTGCGCCGCCCAGCAGGATCGCCAGCGCTCCGAAGGCTGCGGCACCGCCGGACACCAGCAAAGCCAGTGCGGTAAACCGCAAGGCGGTGGCGGGGGCCGCCAGCCAGGGGGCCAGCACATTCCCGCCGGCCAGCAGCGCCGCTCCCATGCCGGTCGCGGCGACGGCGATGCGGGGCGCGCGGCGCTTCAACCGGTCGTCCAGGTCGAACAGGCCGCGCCTGCGCATCGCCGCCACCAGCAATCCAACGTCCAGCCAAGCCGTCAGGCCGGTGGACAGCGCAATACCAACGTGGCCCAGCCAGGGCATCAGCAACAGCGCCAGCAGGGCGGTCGCCACCGTCACGATGACGGCGACCCGTACCGGAGTCACCGTATCGTGACGGGCAAAGAAAGCGGCGTTCAGCGACTTCACGATCACATAGGCCGGGATGCCGACCGCATAGGCGGCGAGTGCCATCGCCGTGGCGTGCGCCTCCTCCGGGCCGAAGGCGCCGCGCTGGAACAACACCGCGACGATCGGCGCCCCCGCCACGCCGAGCGCGACCGCGGCCGGCAGGCCCAGCAGCAGGCTGAACTCCAGCGCGCGGCTCAGGTAATGGCGGACCATCCGCTCGTCCCCTGCCGCGACATGGCGGGCAAGCACCGGCAGAAGGGCGGTGCCGATGGCAATGCCGATGACCCCCAGCGGCATCTGGTTCAACCGGTCGGCGTAATAGAGGAAGGACACCGCACCGGACGGCAGCAGCGAGGCC
>NZ_BADK01000182.1 GCF_000333595.1 Azospirillum sp. B506 | reverse complement strand
CTGGACGCCTGGCTGTTCATGGGCGGGCAAAAGCACGATATCAACCTGCGTGGCGCTTATCTGCACATGGCGGCTGACGCGGCGGTGTCGCTGGGTGTCGTGGTGGCGGCATCGGCGATCCGCTTCACCGGTTGGCTTTGGCTGGACCCGGCGACCAGCATCGTCATCGCGCTGGTGATCGTCGCCGGAACCTGGGGCCTGCTGCAACAGTCGGTACGGTTGGCGATGGGGGCGGTGCCCGACGGCGTCGACCGCGCGGGGGTGGAGCGCTATCTGGTCGGGCTGTCCGGAGTCGTCGCCGTGCATGACCTGCACATCTGGCCGATCAGCACGACCGAAACCGCCCTGACCGTCCATCTCGTCCGGCCCGGCATGGCCCAGGACGACGCCCTTCTGCAGGACATCTCGACGGTGCTGAAGGAGCGCTTCCGCATCGGTCACGCCACCATCCAGATGGAGCAGGACGGCAGCTGCTGCCGCCTTGCTCCTGCCGACGTGGTCTGACCCGGTTTGACCCGTCAGGCCTGTTCGCGGGCGAGGCGGCGGGCGTTGGCGCGCACCTTGCGGTAGGCTGGGTTCATGCCGGCTGCGGCCAGCGCCGCCGTCGCCTCGATCAGGCGCAGGTTGGCGTGGATGCCGGCATCGACGGCATCGGCCAGCAGGCGCTGCTGGACATCGATGATCTCCATCGGATTTTTGGCGCTGGCAAGACCGCTGACGGTGGCCGCCGCCGCCTGGGTCTGCTTGGTGATCATGGTGATCCAGGCCTGCCCGAACTCGCCGAGGCCGGTGGCGACGGCATGGAAGGCCTCGACCGCCGCCTCCACCTTCTCGGCACCCATGCGGATGAATTCCGGATTGGCGAAATCGATGGGATTCGACAATGCCGCGGTCATCATCGCGGTGCGATAGCCGATGGTCTGAGCCGCCGCGACGCCCATTTCGCTGCTGCGAAGGCCGGTCTTGGTGAGCTGCCCCGCCACCGCCATCAGCCTGTCGGTGGGGTGGCCGTTGCCGGCGTTCTGTGGTGCCATGGACGTCGCCTCTCTCAAGAAAATCGTTGCCGGAACCTGACTGCGGGGTCAACGCTGCACTGCAGCATAAGTTCCGGCACGATCTTTACGCCTCGGCGAGCGCGCGGTCGAGATCTTCGATGATGTCCTGGGGGTCCTCCAGACCAACGGACAGGCGCAGCAGACCGGGCTCGATCCGGGCGGCGACCTTCTCCTCGTCCGTCAGCTTGGAATGGGTGGTGGTGGCGGGGTGGGTGATCAGGCTCTTCGAATCGCCGAGATTGTTGGAGATCATCACCATGCGCAGGCCGTTCAACAGGTTGAACGCCTCGGTCTTGCCGCCCTTCAGGAAGATCGACAGCATGTTGCCGCCGCCGGTCATCTGCTTGCGCACCAGATCATATTGCGGGTGGCTGGGCAGCAGCGGGTACAGCACCTGGGCGACCTTCGGGTGGTTTTCCAGGAATTCCGCGACCTGGAAGCCGGCCGCCGACTGGGCCTGTACCCGCAGTTCCAGCGTTTCCATGCCCTTCAGCAGAAGCCAGGAGTTGAAGGGGGAGATGGTCGGGCCGGTGTTGCGCAGGAAGGGGTGGATGACCTCCGAGGCGTACTTCCTGTCTTTCGCCAGGATGACGCCGCCCAGACAGCGGC
>NZ_BADK01000183.1 GCF_000333595.1 Azospirillum sp. B506 | reverse complement strand
AGACTGGCCAGCACCTGGGCGGCGAAGGCTTCGTTGAACTCGACGAGGTCGATGTCGGCAACGGTCAGGCCGGGGTTGCGGGCCAGCAGCTTGGTCACCGCCGGAATCGGGCCGGTGCCGAGCAGCCTGGGGTCCACCCCCGCCGCCGTGCTGTCGACCACCGCCAATCCGCGGGAGAGGCCGAGTGCGCGGAACTTCCGCTCCGACACCACCGCCACCACCGCGGCGCCGTCATTGACCGGGCAGGCGTTGCCGGCGGTCACCGTGCCCTCGGGGCGCAGGATGGGGCGAAGAGCCGCCAACCGGTCGAGGCTGGTGTCGGCGCGCGGGCATTCGTCGCGGTCGACGATCCGGCCGTCGCGCAGGGTGAGGGGTACGATCTCGCGGTCGAACCGGCCGGTGGCTTGCGAGGCCAGGGCCTTGCGGTGGCTGTCCAGGGCATAGCGGTCCTGGCGGGCGCGGTCGATGCCGCAGGCGGTGGCGACAGTCTCCGCTGCCTCGATCATCGACGGGTCGCCGATCTCGTCGGGGGCGAAGCGGGCGCGGTCGTAGAAGGTCGGGCTGCGATAGAGGCTGGACGGTTTGGCGACGCGCCAAGGGGCGGTGCTGGTGCTCTCCACCCCGCCGGCCAGAACGACGTCGCAGGCTCCCGACTGGACCAGCCGGGCGGCGAGATTGATCGCCTCCAGCCCCGACCCGCATTGCCGGTCCACCGTGACGCCGGGCACCGATACCGGAAGGCCGGCGGCCAATGCCGACAGCCGGGCGACGTTGCCGCCGGGACCGACCGCGTTGCCCAGCATCACCTCGTCCACCTCCGCCGGGTCGAGGCCCGCATCGGCCAGCACGGCGCGGATGACCGGAGCGGCGAGATCCTCGACGGGAAGCTCGCGCAGGCTTCCGCCGATGCGGCCGACCGGGGCGCGCCGGGCGGCGACGATGATCGGGCGGTTGCTCACTCCACCATCTCCAACCCGCCCGCTTGCGCCCGCTCGCGGACATCGGCGCGGGCGATCTTGCCGCTGCCGGTCAGGGGCATGTCGGAGGCGGCAAACACCCGCCTTGGTGCCTTGTAGGCTTCCAGCCGCTCCTGGCACCAGCCGCGCAGCTCGGCAAGCGAGGTGTGTGCCGTGCCGCGCCACCAGACGACGGCGGACAGGGCATCGCCCCAATAGGGGTCTGGCAGGCCGAACACCACCGCCTCTGCCACCGCAGGGTGGGCGCGCAGGACCGCTTCGACCTCCGCCGGATAGACGTTCAGGCCGCCGGTGATGACCATGTCGCCGGCCCGCCCGACCAGCCGCAGCCAGCCCTCGCCGTCGATCCAGCCATAATCGCCGACCGTGCCCCAGCCGTCGCGTTCGCGGTAGCCGGCACTGTCGGTCGTGCCGAGATAGCCGTCGCTCAGCATGCCGCTGCGCACCCAGACGGTGCCGGGACGGCCGCGCTCCACCGGCTTGCCGGCATCGTCGCGCAGGCTCAGCTCCACCCCGTGGAAGGGCCGGCCGACGCTGTCGGCGGGAGCGCCTTCGCGGGACGAGCGCAGGCTGACGAAGCTCAGCTCCGAGGCGCCGTAATATTCCAGCACCGCGGCGTCGGGGCAGAGCGCCGCCAGCCGGTCATGCACCGCGGGCGCCAGCTTGGCGCCGGAACAGACCACCCGGCGCAGGGCCGGGAAGCGCCGGCCGTCGCGCTCCGCCGCGTCGAGGATGCCGACCAGCATCGTCGGCACCAGCACCAGCGTGGTGACGCCGCAGGCCTCCAGTTGGGCCGCCGCGTCCACCCCGTCGAATTTCGGCTGCACCCGGACGGTGGCGCCGGCCGAAAGCCCCTCCACCGCGCCGTAAAGGCCCAGGCCATGGACCAGCGGCCCTGGCACCAGAACGACGTCCTCCGGCCCGATGCCGAACTCCACCCGGCTCGCCTCCAGCGTCGCCAGCCAGGAACCCTGGTTGCGGATGAAGGCCTTCGGCCGCCCGGTGGTGCCGGAGGTGAAGCCGACGAGGAAGGGCGCCTGCGGGGGGACCGCCGGGATGGGCCAGTCCGCCGGCTGAGCGGCGATCCAGGCGGCGGCGTCATCCGTCGTCAGATGCAGGTCGGGTCGGAAAGTCTCGATGGCGGCGGCAGTCTGGGGCGCACTCCATTTCGGGTCGAGCAGCCCGACGATGCCGCCAGCCGCGAC
>NZ_BADK01000184.1 GCF_000333595.1 Azospirillum sp. B506 | reverse complement strand
ACGGTGATGACGTCCCCGGCCGAACCGCTGCCGACCATGCCCGGCAGCAGTTGGTGCGGCCGAGGAAGTTGGCGACGAAGGCGTTGGCCGGGCGGTCGTAGCCCTCCTGCGGGTGGGCGACCTGCTGGATGCTGCCCTTGTTCATCACCACCACGCGGTCGGACAGCGCCATCGCCTCCGACTGGTCGTGGGTGACCAGGATCATGGTGGTGCCGACACTGCGCTGGATGCGGCGCAGCTCGATCTGCATCTCCTCGCGCATCTTGGCGTCCAGGTTCGACAGCGGCTCGTCGAGCAGCAGCAGGCTCGGCCTGATCACCAGGGCGCGCGCCAGCGCCACGCGCTGCTGCTGGCCGCCCGACATCCGGCGCGGGTGGCGGTCGCCATACTGCTCCAGCCCGACCAGCTTCAGCGCGTCGGCGACCATGCGGTCGCGGTCGGCGCGGTTGACCTTGCGCATCTCCAGCCCGAAGGCGACGTTTTCCGCCGCGGTCATGTGCGGGAACAGGGCATAGCTCTGGAAGACGATGCCCAGCCCGCGCTCGTTCGGCTTCTTCGCCAGCAGATCCTGGCCGTCCAGCATCACCCGGCCGCCATCGGCGTCGAGGAAGCCGGCGATCATCTGCAAGGTGGTGGTCTTGCCGCAGCCCGACGGCCCCAGCAATGAAATCAGTTCGCCCTTCTCAACGGTCAGCGAGACGTTGTCGACCGCCGTCCAGTTTCCGAAGCGCTTGGTCAGTTGGTCGAGAACCAGATAAGCCATGCCGTCGTCTCCCTTTCCCCTCTATCCCCTCTCCCCGGGGGGAGAGGGGATAAACCCCCTACCTCAGCGCTCGATCTCGCGGGTCCAGCGCTTGTTCCAGACTTCGCGGTTCTTGTTGATGGTGTTCCAATCCACCACCAGCAGCTTGCCGACCTGCTCCGGACCGTAGGGGATGCCGGCCTGCTTCTCGGCGGGCAGCTCCACCGTCCTGTTCACCGGGCCGAAGCCGGCGCTGACGGCCAGCGCGGTCTGCGCCTCGACGCCCAGCAAATGCTGGATGAACTTCTGCGCCTCCGGGGCATTCTTGCTGCCGGCGACCTGACAGGCGGCGGAGCCCAGCACGACGCCGCCCTCCTTGGGATAGACGAAGGTGGCGGGGAAGCCGGTGTCGGCCAGCGCCTTGGCCCGGCCCGATCCCCAGACGGCGATGACGGCCTGGTTGCTCTGGAACAGCTCGGTCATCTTGCCCGGCGACGGCTCGTAGGCGAGCACGTTCGGGTTGATCTTGTCCTTGAACTCCTTGAAGCCCGGCTCGATGTTGGTCTCGCCGCCACCGTTCAGCCGGGCCATCATCACCAGCGCGTGCAGGCCGTAGCTGTTGTTGATCGGCGGGATCGCCAGCTTCTTCTTGAAGCGCGGATCCTCGATGTCCGTCCACGAGGTCGGGGCCGGGATCTTGTTCTCGTCGAACCANGCCTTGTTGTAGAGGATGCCCGTGCCGACCGCGCCGAAAGTGATCGCCTTGCCCGACGGCATCTTCGCCAGATCGTAGAGCTGGTCGTAAACCGGCGCCTTCTCCAGGTCG
>NZ_BADK01000185.1 GCF_000333595.1 Azospirillum sp. B506 | reverse complement strand
TGTTCCAGATAGGCGAGCGCCCGGCGGAAACCGGCCAGCGCCGGGGAGGCGTCGATCCGGTCGAGCAGGTCCGCGACATGGGCGGCGTCGCGATATTGCTCGTTGCCGTCCAGCGTGGCGCGGTAGCCGGGGGCGCTCCGCTCCAGCACGGCGGCCAGCTCCGCCAGCCGCTCCGCGTCGGCGGTGGCGTCACCGCCCAGCTTGATCTTGAACCAGCGCAGCGTTGCCGGCTCCAGCAGGGCGCGGAGATCCTCCGCCTTGTCGAGCAGCCCGACGGTGTGGCGAAGCTCCACCTCCGCCAACGGGGACAGCCCGCTCAGGAACCCGTCGAGATCGAAGCCGGCGAGGTCGGGCGCCAGCCGTGCGTCCAGCCCGGCGACATTGGTGCCCAGGCCCTCGAACGCATTGAGCTTCAGCAGCCGCAACAGTCCGTCCAGCACCGCCTTGTCGATCTGCGCCGGCCCGAAGGCGGCGGCCAGCTTCGGCTCCAGCGCCGGGCTGTAGGCGGCGTGATGGCCGAAGGCGGTGTCGAGACGGCCGTCCGCCAGATAAGCCTCGCGCGCCTCGATCAGCGAGCGGCGCAGGCCGTCCACCGTCTGGGCCGGGCTGCGGTCCGGGCGCTTGTCGAACCATTTCGGCATCATCATCTCGGCCGTCGCCCCCCAGGCTTCGCCCCGTCCCTCCACCGCGACCAGGGCGCGGACGAAGGATTGCGGCGCGGCCTCCACCGTCACCGCGCCGAAGCGGAACGGCTTCACGAAACGGACGGGCCGCTCGTACAGCTCGATGGCGCGGATGCGGAGACGGGGGGCGGACATGGCGAGAGTCTTTCAGTACGTCTTCGGCCGTCGGTTCCGCGGATGCGGGACTCCAGCCTGCGCAGCGGTTTGGCTGCGAAGTTGCCTGGATCCCCGCCTTCGCGGGGATGACGCACGGTTTCTGCGGTGGGTGTCCGGCGTTTAGTCCAGATGCCCCTGCGCCGCGAAATGCTTGCGGATGGTCTGGGTCAGCTGGATGAAGACCGGGTCGCCCATGACGTCCAGCGTGCGCGGGCGCGGCAGCGGGACTTCGTAGGTGGCGGCGATGGTGCCGGGCCGTTCCGACATCACCATCACCCGGTCGGCCAGGAACACCGCCTCGGGGATGGAGTGGGTGATCAGGATCACCGTCTTGCCGGTCTCATGCTGGATGCGTTGCAGTTCGACATTCATCCGTTCCCGCGTCATGGCGTCGAGCGCGCCGAACGGCTCGTCCATCAGCAGGATCTTCGGGTCGTGCACCAGCGCCCGGCACAGGGCGGCGCGCTGCTGCATGCCGCCCGACAGCTGCCAGGGGTATTTGTGCTCGAACCCCTTCAGCCCGGTCATCTCGACCAGCCTGTGGGCGCGCTCCAGATAGCGTTCCCGCGGCAGCCGGCGGATTTCCACCGGCAGCATGATGTTGCGCAGGACCGAGCGCCAGGCCAGCAGCGTCGGGCTCTGGAAGACGATGCCGGTGTCGTCGTGCGGCTCGGTGACCGTGTCGCCTTCGATCTTGATTGTCCCGCTGCTGACCGGCAGCAGGCCGGCCAGCATCTTCAGCAGGGTGGACTTGCCGCAGCCCGACGGACCGACGACCACCAGGAACTCGCCCGGCCGCACGTCGAAGGTGATGGGGCGGAGCGACGGCACCTCCCCGTCGCGGGTGCGGTAGGTCTTGGTCACCCCGTCGATGCGGATCAGCGGCTCGCCGGACAGGCGCTGCGTCTCCGCGTCGCCGACCAGTTTCAACTGAGGCTGTGCCATGGCGTCTTCGTCGCTCCCTGCGGTGGGTCGGGCGGTGGGCCGATCGGTCACTTTGGGTCGGTCACTTCGCTGCTGCGTTCACCGCAGCGGCGGCCGGGTCGGGCGGCAGGAATTCGCGGGTGTAGAAGCGCTTCGGATTCTCCTTGGCCGCCGCATCCAGCCCGCCATACTCGACCAGCAGATCGACCGTTTCCTTCATGTTGGCGTCGGTGACCTGGAAGGGCCGCAGCTTCTCCGTCTCCTTGGTGCGGTAGAGCGGAATGGTCAGCTCGAAGCCTTCCTGGAGCGTGTCCGGCTTGCCGCCCTTCGGGTTGGCCTTCAGGATGGCGGCCGCCGCGTCCTTCGGCGCCTTCTCCGCCTCCTCCACCGCCTTGGTGGTCGCGGCCATGAAGCGGCGGACGAGGTCCGGGTTGCTCTTCAGCGTGTCGGTGTTGGCGATGATGCCGGAGGAGACCATGTTGACGCCGTAATCGGCGAAGCGGATCGGCGTCACCGATTTGCCGGTGGCGTCCTTGATCTTCATGCTCTGGTCCATGACATAGCCCAGCAGCAGGTCGGCCTGCCCATTGATGACGGCGTTCAGCTTGGTCTGGGCGTCGCCCGACACCACCTCGAAGTCACGTTCCTTCAGCCCGGTCTTCTTCAGGAACAGCGGCCAGATCTGGGACATGCTGTCGCCCGGCGTCATGGCGACGATGCGGTTCTTGATGTCCTCCGGCTTGCGGATGTTCTTCTCGGTGAAGCCCATCGCCGACATCGGGCTGGTCTGCAAAAGCACGCCCGGCGAAGTCACCGGCGCGCCCTTCATGGCGGCCTTGATCATCGTCGGCACGTCGACATAGCCGAAGGTGACGCCCTTGGCGGCGACCAGCTGCGTCGTCACCGCCGAGCCGCGGCCCTCCTGGATTTCCAGGTCGATGCCCTCGGCTTCGTACAGCCCCTTGTCCTTGCCGTAATAGAAGGGCGCGTGCTCGCCGTAGACGTACCAGTTCAGCATCAGCGTCACCTTGTCGGCGGCCTGTGCCGGCAAGGTGGAGGCGGCAAAGGCGCAGAGCGCCGCGACGATGGTTTTCTTCATCACGACCGTTGGTCCTCCCATGGGTGGTGGATCGCCCCGTCGGCCGCGCCGGCGCGGCGTCGGGGTTCTTGTCGGCGAATTGCGTTTTTGAGGGTGTCAGGCGCCGAGGCCGGCCTTGTGGCGCTGGCTGGCGTGCCAGGGGATGGAGAAGCGCTCGACCACGTCGATGACCCAGAACAGCAGGACGCCCATCAGCGCCAGCACGGTCAGCGCCGCGAACATCAAGGGCAGCTCGAAATTGCCGATGGAGCGTTGCAGGACGAAGCCGATGCCGGAGTTGGAGCCGACGAATTCGCCGACCACCGCGCCGACCACGGCCAGCGTGATCGACACCTTCAGCCCGGCGAAGATCGCCGGCAGCGCATGCGGCAGGCTGACCATCTGGAAGGTCTGGAGGCGCGACGCCTTCATCGAGCGGGCGAGATCCATCATCTCGTTGTCGACCGACTTGAAGCCCTGCACCGCCGAGACGACGACCGGGAAGAAGCCCAGCAGGAAGGCGGCGATCACCTTCGGCATCAGGCCGAAGCCGAACCACACCACGAACAGCGGCGCGATGGCGACCTTGGGGATCGACTGCGAGAAGACCAGCAGCGGGTAGACATAGGCCTCGACCACGCGCGATCCGGCGATCAGCATCGCGATGGGAATGCCGAACAGCACCGACAGCGCGAAGCCGCCGAGCGTGGCCGTGAAGGTCGGGACGGATTCGGCCAGCAGGCGCGGCCATTCGTCGATCATCGCCAGCACGACGTCGCCGGGCTTCGGCACCAGATAGGCGGGAACGCCGAACAGCCGGACCGACAGATCCCACAGAACCAGCAGGATGACCATCAGCAGGATGGGGCGGACCCAGTCGGAATTGAGCAGGCGCAACGCTGCGCCCGAGTGAGAGCGGGGTTCCATGCGTCTCCTCCGGCCGGTTGGCTCGGGCGACCGGTGTGGCGGTCGCGATGTTTTAACCGGCTGGTTAAAAGTACGTCCGCATGCCCCCTGCGGTCAACACAGAAAATAGCCTTGGCGAATCATTCGCCTTCTTAACCATCGGCGTGCCCGGCGCAAAAAAATGCCCCGCACCGGAGAGGTGCGGGGCAGGTCAAGGAGGACACCCGTGGAAACGTCGCCGCGTCAGTCGCGGCCCTTGCCGACCAGCAGCCGCTCCAGCCCATAGACGCGGTCGAGCACCAGCATGGCGGCCACCGTCAGGAAGATCAGCACCGCCGACACCGCCGCCACCAGCGGATCGATGTTGTCCTGGATGTAGAGGAACAGGCGGACGGGCAGGGTGGTGGTCTCCGGCGAGGCGATGAAGACGGTCATCGTCACCTCGTCGAAGCTGTTGATGAAGGCCAGCACCCAGCCGCTGGCGACACCCGGCAGGATCAGCGGCAGCGTCACCCGGCGGAAGCAGGTCCAGGACGACGCCCCCAGCGACGCGGCGGCGTTCTCCACCGCGCGGTCCATCCCGGTGGACGCCGCCAGGATCAGCCGCAGCGCAAAGGGCAGGATGATGATGACATGGCTCAGCACCAGCCCGGCGAAGGTGCCGCCCAGCCCGATCATGGTGAAGAAGCGCAGGAAGGCGATGCCGAGAACGATGTGCGGCACCATCAGCGGCGACAGGAACAGCGCCTGGATCGCCTCGCGCCCGAAGAACTGGTGCCGCGCGATGGCGAGTGCGGCCGGCACCGCCACCAGGATCGCGAGCGTGGAGGACACCGCCCCCAGCAGCAGGCTGTCCTTGAAGGCGCGGATGAATTCCGGATTGTCGCCGATGGCGCGGAACCAGCGCAGCGACAGCCCCTCGGTCGGCAAGGACAGATAGCCCTGCGAGGTGAAGGCGACCGCGCAGACGATCAGGATCGGCGCCAGCAGGAAGCCCAGGAACAGGCAGTGGAAGATCAGCGCGAGCGGGCCGTTGCGGTTCATTCGAACACCTGTTTGTAGCGACGTTCGACCAGCCGGTTGCAGCCGACGATGATGACGACGTTGGCGATCAGCAGCAGCACCGCCACCGTGGCGCCCAAGGGCCAGTTCAGCGTGTTCAGGAACTCGTCATAGGCCAGCGTCGCCGCCACCTTCAGCCGCCGCCCGCCGATGATCGCCGGGGTGGCGAAGGCGCTTGCCGCCAGCGCGAAGACGATGATCGACCCCGACAGGATGCCCGGCACGATCTGCGGCAGCACCACCCGGCGCATCACCGTCAGCGGCCCGGCACCCAGCGACAGCGCCGCATTCTCCACCTGCGGGTCGAGCCGCTGGAGCGAGGCCCACACCGACAGCACCATGAAGGGCACCAGCACATGGGTCAGCGCGATGACGACGCCGGTCTCGGTGTACATGAACTCGATGGGCGTCGCGATCAGCCCCAGCGCCATCAGCCCCTGGTTGACCAGGCCGGTCGAGCCGAACAGCAGCGCCCAGCCCAGCGTGCGCGACACCACCGAGATCAGCAGCGGCCCCAGCACGATCAGCAGGCAAAGCCCGCGCCACGGCGATTTCATCCGGCGCAGGATGTAGGCCTCCGGCGCGCCGAACACCGCGCACAGCAGCGTCACCAGCGCGGCGATGCGGAAGGTGCGCAGGAACACCTCATGGAAATAGCTGTCGGCGATGATGTCGGTGTAGTTGCCGAGCTGCCAGACATCTTCGATCCCGCCATAGAAGCTGAAGCTGTTCAGCGACAACAGGAAGGTCATGACCAGCGGCACCAGCAGCAGCACCGCGAACAGGGCCAGGCCCGGCGCGCTCAGCAGATAGGGGACCCAGGGCCAGCGGCGCGGCCGGCGCGGCGGGGGGGCCGCAGACGCCTTGGTGCCGGAAAGGTGGGTTTCGGTGGAGGCCGCCATGCTCATGCCGCCTCCCGCGCGCCGGAGGCGGTATCCGGATCCGCGGGCATCACCGCCATGTCGTCCGGCCGCCAGCCGACCATCACCCGCTCGCGTTCCGCCGGCAGGGGCGAACCGTCATGCTGGCGGATCACCATCAGGCGCCCGGCGGCGGTCTCGATCTCGAACAGCCACTGCGTGCCCTGGAAGACGCGGGCCAGCACGGTGCCGCTGAGGCCGCCGTCATC
>NZ_BADK01000186.1 GCF_000333595.1 Azospirillum sp. B506 | reverse complement strand
GATGTGCAGGCAGGGGGCCGTGGCATCGCGGCCCGTTCCGCCGCCCGGCCGATCATCTCCATCCGCGGTCTGGGCAAGATGTATGGCAGCTTCTGCGCCCTGTCCGGCATCGACCTCGATGTCGCGGAAGGCGAGGTGGTCGTGCTGCTCGGCCCGTCGGGTTCGGGCAAATCGACCCTGATCCGCTGCATCAACCTGCTGGAGACCTACGAATCCGGGACCGTGCGGGTCGACGATGTCGCCGTCCAGCCCGGTCCCAACCTGGCGGCCGTCCGCAGCGAGGTCGGAATGGTGTTCCAGAGCTTCAACCTGTTTCCCCACATGACCGTGCTGCGCAACGTCGCGCTGGCGCCGATCCGGGTGCGCAAGCTGGCGCCGAAGGCCGCGGAAGACCGGGCGATGGACCTGCTGAACCGTGTCGGCATCGCCGAACAGGCCGGGCGCTCGCCATCGGCCATGGCGCCGGCACCGACGCCTTCTGGCGGCACTGGAGCGTCGCCGGCCTCAACCGCATGGTGGCGGAGCGCGACGCGGCGGCGGAACGCTGCATCGCAACCCATCTGCACGCCATCCGCAAGCCGGACGGGATGGACTGGAGCCAGCCGCTGGTCTGCCCCTCCGCCTCGCCACGCGACATCGCGCCCTTCCTCCAGGCCGCCTACGATCTGAAGGCCGGCTTCGTGCAGGCGATCCTGGCCGACGCCGCGAACCGGCCGGAGCGGGGGACGCTGGCGACGCTGCTGCAGGCGGGCAAGCTGGATGAGGCATCGGCCCGGCTGCGGCTGGAAGCGGTGCCGCGCGACGGCGGGCTGCTCGGCTCGCTCGACCGCTTCACGCAGCTTCCCTCCGGCTCGCTGGCGGCACTCGGCTGGGCGGTCGATGCGGCGGTGCCGGCCCCGGCGGCCTTCGTCCTGCTGGGGGTGGGCGACCGCATCGTCGCGACCGCCCCGACCGGCGGTGCGCGGCCCGACGTTGCCGCCGTGCTGAAGGATGGGCGGATGGCCGACAGCGGCTTCGCCCTGCCGGTTCCACCCGAGCTGGCCGGCCAGCGGGTGCGGCTGTTCGTCCTGGGCCACGACGGCGGGCTGAAGGAACTGACGCCGCCCGGCGGGGTGGCGGCGACGCCCTGATGCGAAAAGGCCCCGCGCCGGGAACGGTGCGGGGCCTTTCGCTGAGTGGGCCGATCAGTCGCGGAGGCTGCGGTCCGGCGGCGGCGGCTCGTCGAAGTTCAGCATGGTCTTGATGGAATAGTGGCTCTTGCCCTGGCTCTCGAAATAGATGCGGACCAGCAGCTCGGCCAGCAGTCCCATCAGGATGCACATCACGCCGGTGACCAGCCCCATCGTCACCAGGAGCGGCAGCGGCGTCAGGATGAAGGAGATGCCGTCGACCAGCTTCAGGTAGATGGCATAGATGCCGGCCAGCACCGACAGCCCCATGAACATCAGGCCGGCGAAGCCGAAGATGTAGATCGGCTTGGTCTCGTACTGGGTCAGGAACTTCACGACGACGAGATCGAGCACGACCTTCAGCACCCGCTCCAGACCGTATTTCGACTGGCCGTGGCGGCGCGGGTGGTGGCGCACCGGCATCTCGGTCAGCCTCGCCCCCTGCCAGCGGGCGTAGATCGGCACAAAGCGGTGCATCTCGCCATAGAGCCGGTAGCCCTGCAGCATCTGCCGCCGGTAGGCCTTCAGCGTGCAGCCGTAATCGTTCAGCTTCACACCGGAGATGGTGGAGATCAGCTTGTTGGCCATCCGGCTCGGCAGCGTGCGCAGCAGGAAGCCGTCCTGCCGGTCGGCGCGCCAGCCCGACACCACGTCGTAGCCCTCGTCCAGCTTGGCGAGCAGGCCGGCGATGTCCTGCGGGTCGTTCTGCAGGTCGCCGTCCATCGGCACGATGACGTCTCCGCGGGCATGGTCGATGCCGGCCATCATCGCCGCGGTCTGGCCGACGTTGCGGCGGAAATTGATGACGCGGATGCGGGGGTCGGACGCCACACGCTGCAGCTCCGCCTCCGTCCCATCGGTGGAGCCGTCATTGACGAAGATGACCTCGAAGCTCCGCCCCAGCCCGTCGAGCGCCGGGATCAGCCGGCCGCACAGGGGAGCGATGTTGTCCTCCTCGTTGTAGACCGGGATCAGGACCGAGACGGAAACCGTGCCCATGTCCGTGGTGGCGGATCCAGGGGTAAGCAGGAGGGTCATCGAACGGGTCCGGAGGCTGCTGGTCATCAGTGGGGGCGATGCCGGGCCATGGTATGGCCGCTGGATCCGGCAAGCGCAACGGCTAATTGGGCGCATGATCGGGTCAAGGACCGGGCGATGACATGCGGCGACGGCTTGCCGCGACACCGCCTCCCTTGCAGCGTCTTGCCAAGGTCCATGCCACTGTGGGATGACGTGCGGACGAAAGGCGGGGCAATGCGAGCAGCCGGGCGGATGCCCGCCGGCGGTCGTCTGCCGGCCGGCCGTTCAGCCCGATACCTCCCCCGACCGGAACCGGCCCGCATCCGATGAAACTCTCCCTCGTCATCCCATGCACCCACCGGGACATCGTTCTGGTTCCGGATCTGCTGGAGGCCTATGCGCAGGGCACCGAACTGCCGGATCAGGTCATCGTCTCGGTCAGCAACGCGCATCTGGCGGATGGGGCCGTGCTGGCGCGGATCGCCGCCATCGGCGTCACCCGCTTCCCCGAGATGCTCATTCTCAAACACCACAGGCGCATGTTCCACGGACCGAACCGCCAGGCGGCCTCGGAACGGGCGATCCATGAGCTGATCTGCTACCAGGATGCCGACGACACCCCGCACCCGCAGCGCATCCAGATCGTCAAGCGCCTGTTCCAGCAGTACGACATCATGCACCTGAACCACACCTGCTGCCGGGCGGGGACGGCCTTCCAGCAGGTTCACGGCGCCCTCCAGTTCACGATCTGGCAGCAGAACGCCATCGCCGCCAGCTGCTTCCCACAGGGCCGGCTGCGCGACTGCGTCCAGGTGCAGCAATCGTACGGCGCCTTCACCGAACGCCCGGTTCATGCCGGACAGCCGGTGATCCGGAAAGAGGTTCTGACACAGGTCCGCTGGAAGGATTGGGGCGAACTGGCCTTCGGCATCGCCGAGGATTACGAGTTCAGCATGGAATGCGTCTATGTCTGGCGCAAATCGATGATCGTCGACATCCCGCTGATCCGCTACAGCCCCTTCGCCGGCCGCGAGACGATGGAGGAGATGCTGGGGCTGGTCCCGGATGGCCAGCCGACCTCCTCCCCCGGCTGACACTGTCCTTCGCTCCTCCCGGCAAAAGCCTTCCATGCACACGCCTTCCAAGCAAAAGCGGACAGTCGATGATTATTGCGGATCTGATCGGCGGCCTGGGAAACCAGATGTTCATCTATGCCGCCGCCCGGGCCGCGGCCTTGCGCCATGATGTGCCGCTGAAGTTCAACATCGCCGGCTTCGCCGGCCAGAGCTTGCGCCGGTACGCGCTGTCGGACCTGAACTTGCGCGAGGATTTCTGCACGGTGGAGGAGCTGACCCGGATTCTGGCCGCCGGCCGGATCTATCGGGATGGCAATCCCTATGGCTTCGACAGGACCATGCTCGCCCTGCCGCCGCCCCTGTACCTGCACGGCTATTTTCAGAGTTTCCGCTATTTCGAGGAAATCGCCGACGTCATCCGCTCCGACTTCTCCGTCCGCGCAGCGCCGGGGCGACAGGATGAGACGGTGCTTTCGATGATTGCCGACACGAATGCGGTCTGCCTGCACATACGGCGCAGCGACTATGTCTCCAACCCGTCCGCCCTGCAGCATCACGGGGTCTGTCCGCTCGCCTATTACGAGGGCGCGTTCAACCATCTGCAGAGCCGGGTCGGCCCGGTGACTCTGTTCGTCTTCTCCGACGACATCTATTGGGCACAGGCGAACCTGAAACTGGATGCGCCCACCATCTTCGTCGGCCACAACACCCTCGACCAGGGCCATCAGGACCTGCGGTTGATGAGTGCCTGCCGGCATTTCATCATCGCCAACAGCAGCTTTTCGTGGTGGGGAGCCTGGCTTGGCCAATGCCCGGAAAAGCTGGTCTATGCGCCGGCGAAATGGCTTGCCGCCCCCATCGATACCAAGGACCTTCTCCCAGGCGATTGGACAAAAGTCAGGTATTGATCCGTCATCGATACCGAAAATCCTTATGAGACCAAATCATGGAAAACCCAGCAGAATCCAACGGCAATTCCACGGGAAGTTTCCTGACGCATCACAGTCGCCCGATCCGTTCGGATGATGTTCTCTGCACTCCCTCATTCGAAAAAGACATTGCCATCGTCATGCAAGGCCCGGTGGTAAATGAGGATGATTTTACCTATGAAACGATCAAGCTGTACAGGAAGAGCTTTCCAAACGCCAAGATCGTTCTCTCGACTTGGGAGGGAGAGGTCAGAAGCAATCTGGTAAGGATTGCCGATCTTGGAGTTGTCGTTCTCGTCAATAGAAAGCCTGCCTATCCCGGCATTGCCAACGTCAACATGCAGCTGGTATCGACGATGAGCGGCCTGACCTGGGCGGCCGACCAGGGCTGTTCCTTCTGCTTGAAGACCAGAACCGACATGAGGATATACGACAGCAAGGCGTTGACATACTTTATCAACCTTCTGTCTGTATTTCCGGTTGTTGGAGACAATTCCTCCCAGAAAAACAGAATCATTTTTCTCAGTGCCAACACCAGAAAATACAGAATCTACAGCACAAGCGATCTGACCGTATTCGGGTCAACCGATGACATGCTAAAATATTGGAATCCACCGGAGGAAGCGCCTGGAAATCCTATAATACCAGAGGATTGTCCAATAAAATTTTGGAGCCAGTTTCGCTATGCGGAAGCAAGGTTCTTCTCTTATTATATGGAGAAAATTGGCTATGAGCTGGATTTCTCCATAGCGCAGTATTGGAAATTCCTTGCCGAGCGATTCATCGTGGTCGACACGAGTTCGGTCGATGCGTTTTGGAGAAAATATGACTTCCATCTTGAAAACAGATACAAGAATTACGGTGCGGAGAGAAATTCCCACATCCTCTCGTTCCATGACTGGCTGAACCTGTACGCTTCGCGAGACAACCTCCCACGTCCCGACGAGAGAATACAAATGATGCCCTGGAATTCCCTGATCCCGCAGGATTATCTCCTTTAAAAAAGGAATGCCGGGACCAGCAAGGCGCCCTCCGGTGCAGTGCGGAAGGCCGGTTCGGAACGATCCTCCGCAGGCACAAACGCTGCTTGTCGGGGTCGCCGGGTTTGTGCCAAACAGGGGAACGTCCACCATCACCCTTGAGGTAAAGGGCCACCTGCCGGTGAATGGGGCGCTCAATGGAATGATGTCATGATCGCTATCCTGGCGCATCGCGGTTTCTGGATCGAGCCGGCGGAAAAGAACAGCCGGACGGCTTTGGCCAGAGCCTTTTCCAATGGCTTCGGAATCGAAACCGACATCCGCGACCATGACGGGCTCCTGGTCGTCAGCCACGATCCGCCCGTCGGTCCGGACCTGATGACGCTGGACGAGTTGCTGGCCCTGTACCGCCGGCACGGGGCGCCGGGGACATTGGCCCTCAACATCAAGGCCGACGGCCTGCAGACCGCCCTGCTCGACGCATTGTCCCGCCATGGGGTGAGCGACTATTTCGTGTTCGACATGGCAGTGCCGGACGGCATTCTTTATTTGCGGCTCGGCGCGGTGTCATACACCCGGCAGAGCGAATATGAGCGCGATCCGTCCTTCTATGACAAGGCGGCCGGCATCTGGCTGGATGCCTTCGAACAGGACTGGATCGACGGGGCTGCGGTCCAGGTGCATCTGGCGGCAGGCAAGCGGGTCGCCCTGGTCTCGCCAGAGCTGCACGGGCGTCCCCATGAAAAAGTGTGGGAACGCTGGAAATCCGTCGCCGCAGGGGCTGCCCCCGGTTCTCTTGCCCTCTGCACCGATTTTCCGGACAAAGCGCGTGAGTTCTTCGATGCCGAGTGAAATCAAGGCCATCCTTTATGACATGGATGGCGTGCTGATCGACGCCAAGGATTGGCATTACGAGGCGTTGAATGCCGCGCTTGCGCTGTTCGGTATGGAAATCGCGCGCGACGAGCATCTCGTGCTCTATGACGGCCTCCCGACCCGGCGCAAGCTGGAAATGCTGAGCGCGAGCCGGCGACTGCCGGTGCGGCTTCATGGCTTCATCAATGAGTTGAAACAGCGGCGCACCATCGAGTTGGCCTATTCGCGCTGCCGCCCGATCTTCCATCACCAATATGCCTTGTCGCGCCTTCAATCCGAAGGATACCGGCAGGCCGCCTGTTCCAACTCGATCAGGAACACGGTTGCGGTGATGCTCGGCCAGGCGGCGCTGCTGCCCTATTTTGAATTCTACCTGTCGAACGAGGACGTCACCCACGCCAAGCCGGATCCGGAAATCTACCTGACCGCGATGACGCGCCTTGGCCTCAGCCCCGAGGAATGCCTGATCATCGAGGACAACGACCATGGCATCCGCGCGGCCAAGGCCAGCGGCGCCCACGTCATGGAGGTCGGCGATGTGCATGACGTCACCTACGACCGCATCCGCCGGCACATCGCCCGTGCCCAGGGAGAGACGCCGTGAACATCCTGATCCCGCTTGCGGCCCTCGATCGCTATTTTTCCGCTGACGAGTTCCATTTTCCCAAGCCGCTGATCGAGGTCGACGGCCGGCCGATGATCGAACGGGTGGTGGAACCCTATCGCAGCTGGTTCCCGCAAGCCCGATTCATCTTCATCGTCAAGGATGAGGATTGCCGGAATTTCAACCTCAACGACGTGCTGCGGCAAATCGCCGGAGCGCAGGCGATCGTCATCCCGCTGCGGACGCTGACCCAGGGGGCCGCCTGCTCCTGCCTGATGGCGATCGAGCACATCGAGACCGATGAGGAGCTGATCATCGCCAATGGCGACCAGGTCATCGAATCCGATGTGGCCGCCATCGTGGAGCGCTTTCGCCGGCAGCATCTCGATGCCGCGGTGATCTCCTTCGATTCCGTCCATCCCCGCTATTCCTACATCCGCACGGACGAGGACGGGCTTGTGGTGGAAGCGGCGGAAAAGCGCGTCATCAGCCGCTGTGCCATCGCGGGATTCTATTATTTTTCCAGCGGCCGCCTGTTCGTCGAAGCGGCCATGGCGTCGATCCGGCACGATGCGCAGATCGATGGGGCTTTCTACATCGCCCCCACCCTGAACGAACTGGTGCTGATCGGCCGGAAGGTCGGGCACTGCACCATTTCCACCGACAAGTACCACAGCTTCTACGCCCCGAAGCTGATTCCCCAATATGAGCGGTTGCTGCAGGGGCGGCGGCTTGCCAGTGCGTCGGTATCCCCCAAGGGCCTCAATGTGCTGATCCCGATGGCGGGTCGCGGCAGCCGGTTCGCCAATGTCGGTTACGGCAAGCCCAAGCCCTTCATCGACGTCGACGGCTGCACGATGATCGAGCGGGTGCTCGACAATCTGGCGCTTCCCGATGCGCGCTACATCCTTTTGGGGCGGCAGGAGCATTTCAAGGCGGAACCGGAGATCGCCGCGCGGCTGGCATCGCGGCCCGACGTCGTGCTGTGCCCGGTGGACCGGGAGACGGAAGGAACGGCCTGCACCGTCCTGCTCGCCCGCAAACTGATCGACACCGACCAGCCGCTGCTGATCGCCAATTGCGACCAGCTGGTGGATTTCGATTGCCAGGCCTACATCGCCGATGCCGAGCGCCGTGACCTGGACGGCTCCATCCTGGTCTTCCGGGACAAGGACCGCGACCCGAAATGGTCCTTTGCCCGGCTGGGCGGGGCCGGTCTGGTCGAGGAGGTGCGGGAAAAGGTGGCGATCTCGGACCTGGCGACCGTGGGAATCTACCATTTCAAGCAGGGACGGCTCTTCATCGATTCGGCAATCGACATGATTGCGCGCAACGACCGGACCAATGGCGAGTTCTATACCTGTCCGGTTTACAATTACGCCATCGCCAACGGCGCAAGGATCGGCGTGTACGAAATCGCCGCCGGCACCATGCATGGTCTTGGCACGCCGGAGGATCTGCAGCGCTATCTGGGCCGGATGGCTCCGTCGTGAATGTCATCGTGCCGCTGGCCGGCCCCGATTTCATTCATCCCCGTTTCGGGATCCGCCCCCTGGTCGAGGTCGAAAACGAACCTTTGGTCAGGCGGGCGATCACCAGCCGGCCATGGTGGATCGACGGTACGGCCGGCCCATCGGATCTCGTGTTCGTCATGCGTGACCTTCCGGAGGCCCGGACGGTCGAAGAACGGCTGAGGGACTGGTTTCCCGGCGCGCGCTTCTCGCGGCTGTCCGACCTGACCGGCGGTGCGCTGCTGTCGGCTCTGGCTGGAACCGCCCTGCTGTCCCGGCCATCGGCGCCGGTCTGTGTCGATCTGGTCGATATCCTTTATGAGTGCGCAACGCCCCTGTCCGGGCTGTTCGCCGACGCTTCCATCGGCGGCATCCTGCCTTGCTTCCAGTCGGATGAGGCCTGCTACAGCTATGCCGAGATCGGCATGGACGGAACGGTGGTGCGGACCGCCGAGAAGCAGGTGATCTCCTCCCACGCTTCGGCCGGGAGCTATCTGTTCCGCGATTCCCCGGTCTTCCTGCGCGCCTGTGCCCATTCGCTGGAGCATGCGGACAGTCTTGCATACCGCGGAGCGCTGTTCGTCTGCCCGGCAATGAACGGCGTGATCGCGCAAGGCCTGCGCGTCCTTCCGGCGGAGGTCCAGAACCTTCGCCCCATCAGCAAGAGTTTTGCGGAAACGGACAGGGCTGCTCCCGGCTCTTGAGACAACGGCTTTTTCCAGGGGGCTTTTTCCAGGGGGCCTTTCCCGGGGGGCTTTTCGGAAGCATCGCCGGAAGCTGTTGACCCCGCTGGCAAGCCACCGCCGCATCGCCTGTCAGACCCTGAAATTTCGGGAAAAGGAGACTTCCAATGGAAAACGGCCACAGCGCGCAAGCAGCATCGATCGAATATCATGACTTCCTGAGAAATTTCCGGGAAAAGATCGATGCCGTCTCGAAGCGGATCGACAGCAAAAGCCAGATGCCTCTATGGGAGAAATTTTCCATAGATCTTCATGAATTGTCGAAGTCCCGCGACATGCGGCAGTTTCTCCACTTTTCTCCGATCACTGCATCGATGGTCGTTGGGGAAACAGATTATATTCTGAAAGAATACAACTATCTGAAGAATATTCCGGAATGGGAAAGCCGCTGGGTGCCGGCGCTGCGGGAAAATATTTTCGGCATGCCTATTCCTTCGTCCTACTACCCATCTTCGAGCAACAATCTGATCCATCACGCCTATCATGTGGCGAAATTCGAATCCGCCACGGGAAAGCGCTTCGATGAAATGGACATCATCTTTGAATTCGGTGGTGGATACGGCAGCTTCTGCCGCCTCGCCCGCAACCTCGGGTTCCGTGGGCGCTACATCATCTTCGATCTGCCCGCGTTCAGCGCGCTCCAGCAATTCTTCCTGCAGTCCATCGGCCTCAAGGCGACCGACAACCTGAATGAACTCAAAGACGACACCACCCTGTGCTGCTCCGATCTTCCGACGTTGAAGCCGTTTCTTTCGGAGCAGATCGCCCGGAACGCGGAGCGCAGCGCCTTTGTCGCCACCTGGTCGTTCAGCGAGTCCCCCCTGACCGTAAGAGAGGAATTCGAGCCGCTCCTGCCGGGCTTCAATCACTTCCTTATTGCGTATCAGAAGAACTTCTTCGGGTTCGACAATGCGGCATACTTCAATCGCATTGAATCCATGATCGGAAACGCCTCATGGAAGACGGAGGAAACGGTGAACAGCGATAATTTCTACAAGTTCGGCAGCGTGAGCAAAGCATAGCCCTGACATCTATGCCCGCTGCTCCCGCAGGACCGTCAGGTCGATGACGGCGCCCAGCAGGGCGACCATCACCTGGAAGGCGAGGATGCCGAAGCCCAGCGCCAGCGACTGGGCGTGCGGCACCCCGACCAGATCGAGCAGCCCGACCAGCGAGGCCTCGCGCAGGCCGATGCCGGCGACGGTGACCGGCATCAGCACGATCACCGACATCAGCCCGATCACAGCGCTCCACACCGAAAAGGGCTGGTCGATGCCGACAGCCAGCCCCAGGGACTGGCTGCCGGCGACCGCCGCCACCTGCACCGCGATGCCGACGGCGACCGACAGCAAGGCCCGCCCCGGCCGGCGCGTCTGATCGCGCCAAGCCTTCAGGAAGCGGCGCAACGGGCCGAGGAGCCAGGCCTCGCGCTTCGGCCCGGCGCGCCAGCCCAGCAGGGCCAGAAGGAGCGCGCGCGCCGGCGCCCAGGCCAGCAAGGCGGTCGCCGCGACCAGCCCTGCCAGCACCAGCCCCACCGCCACCAGCAACCCGTCGCCGAAGCGTGCCGACTGCACCGCCAACCCTCCACCGGTCAGCAGCAGCAGCCCGGCGATGCCCGTGACCTTGTCGAAGGCCACCGCCGAGACGATGCGGCCGCCATCCTCCCGGCCCGGCCGCCCGTCCATCCCCCTTCTGTGCCCTTCATCCCGGCTGAGCCGGTAGGCCTTCACCGCCTCCCCCGCCAGCTGACCCGGCAGCACCAGCGCATAGAGCTGGGCCACCAGCGTGTAGGCGAGCAGACGGCCCGCCCGCAGCTCCGGCAGCAGCACCCGCAGCTTCAGCGCGTTCAGCCCATGCATCAGGAAGAACAGCAGGCCGGCGAGCCCCATCAGCCCGGGCGACGCCACCGCCAGCACCCGCCCGACCTCCGCCACATCGACCCGCCACAGCAGCAGGGCGACCAGCAGCGCGCTGACCAGGGCTTTCAGGCGGGGGCGCATTTAAAGATGCCTTTTCATGAAGTCATGAAGTGATGTGATGGGCTATCGGTGAGAAGGTCGCCGGGCGCCTTTTCCCGCCCCGTCCCCAGCCGCCGCGGAAAGGGGCAAGGTGGGAAGTGCCGCCCCTGCGCTCACGATCCCGGCCGGCGCGCCAGCACGTAGATGTAATCGCCATGCGACCAGGAGTTCAGGCGGAACAGGTGGTACAGCGCCTCGGCGATGACCCGGCGGCCGGGGCCATAGTCGCCTTCCGTGCCCTGGCCGCTGGCAGCCCCCAGGACGTTGCGGTAGAGCGGCGAGAAGAAGGGGAAGCCCCATTCCACCACCCGCTCGATCTCCAGACCGACCGACCTGATCTTGGCCTGCAGCTCGCCGCGGGCATAGTTGCGGTGGTGGCCGACGGTGCGCTCGAAATCGCGCATCCGCCCCTGCAGGGTGGAGACCAGCAGATAGCGGCCGGTCATGGCGGCAAGGTTGCGCAGCGCCGCCACGTCGTCCTCGATATGCTCGACCACGTCGGTGCAGACCACCAGATCGAAGCGGCGGTCGAGATGGCCGGCGGCGACGTCGAGCAGGCCGAACTCGGCGTTCGGCGCCCGGCGGCGGGCGACGTCGATGGCCTTGGCGGCGAAATCGAGGCCGGTGTAGCTGGCCTGCGGCTTCAGCGGCATCAGCGTGGCGAGCAGCGAACCCTGGCCACAGCCGACATCGAGCAGGCTGTCGTAGTCCAGCGGGCGCACCATCTCGGTGACGATGCGGCGCAGATGCCGGCCGGTCGGGCCGTATTTGCGCATGTCGTTCCAGCGCCGCTCCCAGCTGTCATCGTAATCGACGCCGCCGGGATGGTCGGCCGCCGCCGCCGCCAGGGGAGTGTCCAGGGGGGCGGACTTGAATGCGTCGTCGCTCATGCGGGCCTCCGGCGCAGGATGAATTCGTTGCAGCCCGTCGGCACGCGCGGCGGACGGACCTCCAGCATGTCGAAGCCGAGCGCGTCCATCCGCGCCCTTACCTCGTCGGCACTGGCATACTCATAGGGGTAGCCGCCGAGCCAGTCGGTCACGTCCACCCAGAATTCCATGCCGCGCTCCTTGCGCAGCGGGTTGGCCCCGGTGATCGCCCAGGTCGCCAGGAACATCAGCGAGCCCAGCGTCCAGTCCCAGACCTTCCGCAGGAAGCCAGGCGACAGGTTGTAGACGATCTTGATCAGGGTCCAGACCGGCGAGGTCCAGTGGCGGTTGTAGAGCGCCAGCACGAAGATGCCGCCGGGCGCCACCAGCGGGGCCACCGTCTCGATCGCCGGCCACATGGAGCCGGTGTGGTGCAGCGAGCCCCAGGCATAGACCACGTCGAAGCGGCCGAGCGAGCCGACGAAGCCGTTGTCCAGCGCCGAGCCGCGGCGGAACTCGATGCGGTCGGCCAGCTCGGGCGCGAAGCGGCCCAGGTTGCGGCGTGCCACCTCGACCCCGGTGGGGTTGACGTCGAACCCCAGCGCGCGGGCGACGCCCAGCTTGCCGGCGGCGATGGTGAACAGGCCGGAGCCGGAGCCGACGTCACAGAAGCTGGCGTCCTTCAGGCGGTCGGTGCCGACCAGCCCCTTCAGGCTGTCGATGGCCGCCACCAGCCGCGGCTCGTCCAGCACCGTGCGCGAGTAATGGTCCCAGTTCTCGCCGAAATCGAAGGCCAGGGCGGATGTTCCGGCCGGGGTCCCGCCATCCGCTGTCTTCACCGGTTCCACCACGCTGTCCGATCCCCTGCTGCCCGATCCGCTCTGCCGCGCCGCCATACGCTCCCGAAAGCCGCCGGATGTCAACAGCACGCCAAGCGATGCCTCCTCAATCCGCCCCTCTCAATCCACTGGGGCCGACCGGACCCGTCCCTTCGGGGCGCGGCCGGCAAGCGCAAGGTCGCGGTAGGCGGCGGCAACGGCGCGCCAGGAAAAATGCGCGACCACCCGGCGGCGGCCGCCCTCGCCCAGGCGGCGGCGCAGGGCCGGGTCTTCGGCCAACCGCGTCAATGCCGCGGCAAGCGCCGGCGTATCGTCGGCGTCCAGCATCAGGCCGGTCTCCTCCTCCACCACCAGATCGCGGTTGCCGGCGATGCGGGTGGCGACCACGGGCAGACCGGCGGCCATCGCCTCCAGAACCACGTTCGGCATGCCCTCGTCGCGCGACGGGAAGACGAAGACATCGGCGGCCCGATACGCGGCGGGAAGCTCGTCGCGCCCGAGCCAGCCGCGGAACGCCACCCGCTCCGACAGGCCGAGCCGGGCAGCCTGCGCCTCCAGCTCCGGCCGGGCGGGGCCGTCGCCGACGATGGTCAGGGCGATGCGGCCACGCGTCCCGGAGGGCAGCGATGCGAGCGCCTCGAACAGCATGTCCAGCCCCTTCTGCCGCACCACCCGGCCGACGAACAGCAGCGACAGGCAGCCGTCGTCCTCCCCCGCATCACCGTGCGAGGGAATGCCGCCGGGGGGGGAGAAGCGTGCGGCATCGACACCGTTGGGGATGATGGCGATGGGCTGGTCCGGGGCGAAGCGGCGGGCGAGATCGGCCAGCCCCTCGCTGTTGGCGACGACCGCCGAGGAGCGGCGCCACAGCCAGCCGATCGCCGGCCCGGCCAGCCGGTGGTAGAGCGAGATGCCGTCATACTGGAAACCCGGCACGTCGCCGCCGCGCAGGCTGACCACATAGGGCACGCCGGACAGCGCCTTCACCATCCAGGCCGCCGGGCCGCAGGGCAGGCCGAAATAGGCGATGGTGGCATGCGCGCGCCAGCGGACGGCGATCCAGGGCGCCATAACCAGCGAACTGGCAAGGAAGGCCAGCATCTCCATCACCGAACTGCGGTCGCGCCGCCGCCGCAGGGTGGGAATGCGGCGGATCTCCACTCCGTCGGCCCGGCGCTCAACCCGCGGCAGGCCGCCGAAGGCGGAGGTCAGCACCAGAACCTCCTCACCGAGGGCGGCCAGTTCGCGCGCGGTGTTGTCGGTGGCGTTCGCCGCCCCGCCGCCCAGCGGCGGAAATTCGTAATTGATCAGCAGAAACCGCGCCATGCCGCCCGCCACGCTCCCCGTTCGACGAGCGCCATTGATGCGGAGGCGGGGAGGGCGATGCAACAGACATCACGCGGAAGGAAACGGTTCACGGGGAAAATCGCAGGGACCGTTCCCAAGGGCCGTTCCCAGGGGCCGTGCTTTGCAGGAGCGGCCATCTTCATGCTACTGATCCCGCCGTCCCCCACCCGAAGCGCCGCGGCCTCCATGAACATCGAACAAGCCTTCACGACGGCGGTCGGCCTCCAGAAAGCCGGCCTTTCCGAAGAGGCCGGGCGGCTGTATGCACAGATCGCCGCCCATGATCC
>NZ_BADK01000187.1 GCF_000333595.1 Azospirillum sp. B506 | reverse complement strand
GATCAGCGTCTCGATGCCGCGCAGCAGCAGCGTGTTGCCGGAGGTGCCGAAGGTCACGACGTCCGTGCCGACGCCGCCGATCAGGGTGTCAATGCCCGACACCGAGACCGTCGACCCGGCCGTGCCGAGGAACACAAGTTCCAGACCCGTGCCGCCGACGATCGTCTCAAGACCGCTGGCAAGCAGCGTGCCGCCAGCCGAACCGATCGTGATCACGTCGGTGCCGATGCCACCGGTCAGCGTCTCCAGCCCCGAAATCAGGACCGTGTTGCCGGCCGTGCCCAGCGTGATGGCGTCGGTACCAGCACCGCCAGCCAGCGTCTCGATGCCCGAGACCACCATGGTGGTGCCGGTATCGCCGATGGTGATGACGTCGGTGCCGACATCGCCCGTCAGGCTCTCCAGACCACGGACCGTGGTGGTGCTGCCCGCCGAGCCCAGGGTGACGACGTCGGTGCCCGCACCGCCGATCAGGAACTCCAGGGCGACCGTCTGGAAGGTGTTGCCAGCCGAGCCGAGGAAGACCAGGTCGCTGCCCGCGCCGCCCTGCAGGAACTCGATGCCCGAGGTCAGCAAGGTGTTGCCGGAGGTGCCCAGGATGATGGCATCGACCGCCGTGCTACCGGTCAGGGTCTCCAGACCCGAAACCAGCAGGGTGGCGCCTGTGGTGCCGATGGTGATGGCGTCGGTCGCCGCACCGCCGGTGATCGTCTCCAGCAGGCTGACAATGAGGGTGTTGCCACCCAGGCCCAGGGTGACGATGTCGGTGCCCACGCCACCGGTCAGGGTCTCCAGACCCGAAACCAGGATCGTGTTGCCGGCCGTACCCAGCGTGACGGTGTCGGTGGCGGTGCCGCCGGTCAGCGTCTCGATGCCGTTGACGGTCAGCGTGTTCGCCGTATTGCCCAGCGTGATGACGTCGGTGGTCGTGCTGCCGGTCAGCGTCTCGATGCCGCGCAGCAGCACCGTGTTGCCGGCCGTGCCCAGCGTCACGATGTCGGTGCCGACACCGCCGACCAGGATCTCGACGCCCGACACCAGCAGGGTGTTGCCCGCGGTGCCCAGCGTGACGACGTCGGTGGACGCGCCGCCGGTGATCGTCTCCAGCAGGCTGGTGAGGATGGTGTTGCCGGCCGCCCCGAGGGTGACGACGTCGGTGCCGATGCCGCCGGTCAGCGTCTCGACCAGGGTGACCAGCAGGGTGTTGCCCGCGGTGCCCAGCGTGACGATGTCGGTGGAGGCGCCACCGGTCAGGGTCTCGATGCCGCCGACGGTCAGCGTGTTCGCCGTGTCGCCCAGGGTGACGACGTCGGTGCCGACGTTGCCGGTCAGCGTCTCGATGCCGCGCAGGAGCACCGTGTTGCCGGCCGTGCCCAGGGTCACGATGTCGGTACCGACACCGCCGACCAGGATCTCGAGGCCGGAGACCAGGATGGTGCTGCCCGCCGAGCCCAGGGTGACGATGTCGGTGCCGACGCCGCCGCTCAGCGTGTCGAGCAGCGAAGCCAGCATGGTGTTGCCGGTCGTGCCAAGGGTGACGACATCGGTGGCGGTGCCGCCGGTCAGGGTCTCGATGGCATTGACCAGCAGGGTGTTGCCGGCCGAGCCCAGGGTCACGACGTCGGTGGCAACGGTACCGGTCAGGGTCTCGAGCGCGCCGACCGTGACGGTGCTGCCGCCGGAGCCCAGCGTCACGACGTCGGTGGCGGTGCCGCCGATCACGGTCTCGATGGCATTGACCAGCAGGGTGCTGCCGGCCGTGCCCAGGGTGACAAAGTCGGTGGCCGCGGTACCGGTCAGGGTCTCGATCAGGCCGACCGTGATGGTGCTGCCGCCGGCCGCCAGGGTGATGATGTCGGTGCCGACGCCGCCGGTCAGGGTCTCGATCCCAGCGACCAGCAGGCTGCCGCCGGCCGTGCCCAGGGTGACGACATCGGTGCCGACGCCGCCGGTCAGGGTCTCGATGATATTGACCAGCAGGGTGTTGCCGGCCGTGCCCAGGGTGATGATGTCGGTGCCGACGCTGCCGGACAGGGTTTCGATCCCACCGACCAGCATGGTGTTGCCGGTCGTGCCCAGGGTGACAACGTCAGTGGCCGTGCCGCCGGTCAGGGTCTCGATGGCATTGACCAGCAGGGTGTTGCCGGCCGAGCCCAGGGTGACGACGTCGGTGGCAACGGTACCGGTCAGGGTCTCGATCAGGCTGACCGTGATGGTGCTGCCGCCGGTGCCCAGCGTCACGACGTCGGTGCCGACGCCGCCGGTCAGGGCCTCGATCCCGTTGACCAGCAGGGTGCTGCCGGCCGTGCCCAGCGTCACGACGTCGGTGGTCGCGCTGCCGGTCAGGGTCTCGATCAGGCCGACCGTGATGGTGCTGCCGCCGGCCACCAGGGTGATGATGTCGGTGCCGACGCCGCCGATCAGGGTCTCGATCCCACCGACCAGCAGGCTGCCGCCGGCCGTGCCCAGGGTGACGACATCGGTGCCGACGCCGCCGGTCAGGGTCTCGATGAGATTGACCAGCAGGGTGTTGCCGGCCGTGCCTAGGGTGATGATGTCGGTGCCAACGCTGCCGGACAGGGTTTCGATCCCACCGACCAGCATGGTGTTGCCGGCCGTGCCCAGGGTGACAACGTCAGTGGTCGTGCCGCCGGTCAGGGTCTCGATGGCATTGACCAGCAGGGTGTTGCCGGCCGAGCCCAGGGTGATGATGTCGGTGCCGACGCCGCCGATCAGGGTTTCGATCCCACCGACCAGCATGGTGTTGCCGGCCGTGCCCAGGGTGACAACGTCGGTGCCGGCGCCGCCGGTCAGGGCCTCGATCCCGTTGACCAGCAGGGTGTTGCCGGCCGTGCCCAGGGTGACAATGTCAGTGGTCGTGCCGCCGGTCACGGTCTCCAGCGCGGAAACCAGGACGGTGCTGCCGGCCGAGCCCAGGGTCACGACGTCGGTGCCCACACCGCCGGTGATCGTCTCAAGCAGGGTCACCAGCATGGTGGAGCCGGACGTGCCGATCGTGATCACGTCGGTGCCCACACCGCCGGTGATCGTCTCAAGCAGGGTCACCAGCATGGTGGAGCCGGACGTGCCGATCGAGACCACGTCGGTGGTGGTGCTGCCCACCAGGGTCTCCAGCAGCGAAACCTGGAGGGTAGAACCGGAAGTCAAGGTGATGAAATCGGTGCCGGTGCTGCCGATCAGGGTCTCAAGCGTCGAAATCGACACCGTGTTACCGGCCGTTCCGAGCGTGATAACATCGGTACCAACGTTACCGATAATTGCGGAGTAATGCCCCAATGTTAGGGTTGAACCCGTAGTTAGGCCTACGGTGTAGGGTCCAGCCATTAGTAATCCCCTTCAGGTTTGGTTCGCCGGCGGATGAACCATTCTAAGGTGTGCGCCACACTGGATGCAGGCAGACAGACTCAGTCCTAGCGCGAACTAACACACCATGCCCTTGTTATCCGAAGGACTGCGCCCATGGCAATCCGTTTCTACCGAAGTGGGTAGGCCGAAGTGGCCGGTCTTGTGACGCTCTGCGGACCCATTATCCTGAACGACAGAGCGCCATTCGCCCAAGTCTTTGCAATGGCTTGCGAAATGCCGGGTATGGCGAAACCGCCACAGGACGCATGAAGTTGGCGGTCCCCACTGCCCTGTCGGCGTCCAGGCCGGAGCGTGATCGCGGGAAGGAGGGAAGCCGTCTCGAATCGAGTGTACAGAGATGAAGACTTGCGCGAATTACACAACTTCGTTGCCGATCTGCTGCCAAGCTCTGGCTTCGATGAAGACAGCCCCGTTGTTACAAGTTGATAACACGGGCTGTATTTCGTTTGTCGCAGCCGAGAGGATGCGCTTGGAGAATTCGGGAACACCCGCTATTCCCTTGCGGCGACAGGCTCCGCCGGACAGCCACCACACGAAGAAACCCAAGGGCCAGGGACGACCGATCGAGCATGGCGACCATTCAGGACGCGCTCGCCGCAGCAGTGCGGCATCATCAAAGCGGCAATCTGGCCGCGGCAGCGCGGATCTACCGCCGTATTCTGGAGATCGTGCCCGAGCAGGCCGACGCGCTGCATCTGCTGGGGCTGGTCGCCCGACGCGCCGGGCAGGGCGGTGCGGCACTCCGCCTGATGATCCGCGCCCTGCGGATCGATCCCGCCATAGCGGAAGCACGGCTCAATCTGGGCAACCTGCTGCGCGACCAGGGGCATGCGGCCGGGGCGGCGGCGGCGTACCGCAACGCCATCGCATTGCGCCCCGACTTCACCGCCGCCTATGAGAATGCGGGCGGTCTGCTGCGCGGGCTGTCACGCCCCGACGATGCCAGGGACGCCTATCGCCGGGCGGTCCGCCTCGCCCCTGCCGGGGTGGAGGGTCATGCGGGGCTGGCCAATGTCCTGCAGGAAGGCGACGACCTGCCGGATGCCGTCGCCTCCTATGCCCGCGCCATCGCCATCGACCCGGCCCACATGGCCGTCTGCAACAACCTGGGCATCGCGCTGCGCTCGCTGGACAAGACGGGGGACGGGGCGAAGGCGGCCGCGGCGTGGCATCGCCGCGCCGTGGCGCTCGACCCCTATTTCGCGGCCGGCTACAGCAGCCTCGGCCTGGCATTGCAGGAGCTGGGACAGCTGGAGGACGCGGCCCATGCCCATGCCCGCGCCGTCGCCATCGATCCGGGATTCGCCGGCGGCTATGCCAACCACGGCAACGCCCGGCTGAATCAGAACCGGCTGGACGAGGCTGTCACCGGCTTCCGCCGCGCCGTCGCCGTCGACCCCGCCGGTCCGGATGCCCGCCGCAACCTGGGCATGGCCCTGCTGGTCGGCGGCCGGTTCGAGGAGGGCTGGCGCGCGTATGAATGGCGGCTGCACTGCAAGGATGCGCCCACCCAGGCCGCCATGCCCAAGCCGCGCTGGACGGGAGAACCGCCGGACGGGCGCCGCATCCTGCTGCATGGCGAACAGGGGCTGGGCGACAGCCTGCAATTCTGCCGCTATGTCCCCCTGGTGGCGGCGCGGGGCGGCCGGGTGATCCTGGGGGTGCCGGCCGCGCTGAAACGGGTGCTGGCCGGCCTCCCCGGCGTGGAGCGCATCGTCAGCGGCCAGCTTGGCACCGACGATTTCGACCTGCACCTGCCGATGTTGAGCCTGGGCGAAGTGTTCGGCACCCAGATGGACACCATTCCGTCCCGTGTTCCCTACCTGTCGGCGGAGCCGGAGCTGGTGGCGCGCTGGGGCGAGCGGCTGACGGCTCCGGCACAAGGCGGGGGCGGGGCCGGGGGCGGGGGCGGACTGAAGGTGGGCATCGTCTGGGCCGGATCGCCCACCCACGGCAACGACCGGAACCGCTCCATCGGGCTGGCCCCCTTCGCCCGGCTGGCCGCGATCCCCGGCGTCACCCTGGTCTCCATCCAGAAGGGGCCGACCGAAGGCCAGGCGGAAAACCCGCCCGGCGGCTTCCCGCTGCTGAACCTGTCCCCGGAAATCAAGGATTTCGCCGACACAGCCGCCATCATGGCAAACCTCGATCTGGTGGTCTGCGTCGACACATCCGTCGCCCATCTCGCCGGCGCGCTCGGCGTGCCGGTCTGGGTCCTCGTCCCCTTCGCCCCAGACTGGCGATGGATGCTCGACCGAGACGACAGCCCCTGGTACCCGACCATGCGCCTCTTCCGGCAGTCCAGGCCACAGCACTGGGACGACACCCTCGACAGCCTCGAACGCGCGCTCCGCAAACGCGCCGCGTCCTCCCTCCCCCTCAGAAGCGGAGCTTCCGACATGCCGATCCTGGCGCCCGTCTCCTGGGGCGAACTGCTGGACAAGATCACCATCCTCGACATCAAGACGGAGCGCATCGCCGATGCCGACAAGCTGGCGAATGTCCGGCGCGAGCGCGAGGCGCTGCTCGCCGTGGCGGCGCAGGCCGACACCGGGCGTCCGGAGGTCGCCGTGCTGATCGACGGGCTGCGCGCGGTCAACACCACCCTGTGGGAGGTCGAGGACGAGATCCGCGACTGCGAGCGTGCCAAGGATTTCGGCCCGCGCTTCGTCGAGCTGGCCCGGCAGGTCTACCGCACCAATGACCGCCGGGCCGCGCTGAAGCGCGACCTGAACCGGCTGCTCGGCTCCGAACTGGTCGAGGAAAAATCCTATCAGGCCTATTGAGGCCCCTTCCCTGTCTTCCCTGGCCCCTGTCTTCCCTGGCCCCCTTCCAGCCCAAAGGTCCAGCTTCATGACCACCGACAGCGCAATCGGGACCGCCGGCCTTCCGACCGGCCAGAGCGGTCCTGACCATCAGGCCGCCGCCCATCGTCTGGCGCAGATGCTGGAACTGTGCCGGTCCGGCCGGCCGGAGGAGGCGGAGGGGCCGTACCGCGAACTGTGCGGCACCCCGCCACAGGATCCGGCGGCGTTGCTGTCGCTGGCCGAAGCCGCCCGCGTCCTGGGCCGACCGGCCGACAGCGTGGCCTGGGCCGAAGCGGCGGTGCGCCGGCAGCCGGACAGGGCGGAGGGCTGGAGCGTGCTCGCCCTGGCCTTCATCGCCGCCGGCCGCGTCGACGACGGCTATGCCGCAGCCGCCGAGGCGCTGCGGCGGGCAGGCGGTGAAGCGGCCGGCGGGGCGACCGCGGTCCAGGCCCACCGGGCGCAGGCGCTCGCCCGGCTGCGCCGCGGCCAGCTGGCCGAAGCGGCGTCGGCCTGCGACACGGCCCTGCGCCTTGCCGACGGCCCAGCCCAGCCGCAGCCGGCCCAGCCGATGCGTCAGGCGCAGGCCGAGGCGCTGGGCACCCTGGCGCTGGTCCGCATGCTGGAGGGTCGCGTCGAGGAGGCCGAGGCGCTGTTCCGCCGCGCGCTCTCCCACCGGCCCGTCCTGCCGGAAATCCTCGGCAACCATGCGTCGCTGCTGGCCCGGCTGGGCCGCGTCGAGGAGGCGCTGGAACAGGCCGAGCAGGCGGTGGCGCTGCGCCCGCGGCTGGTGGGAACGCTGCATCTGATCGGCACCCTGCACCACCGGACCGGCCAGCTGGAATCGGCGATCGCCGCCTTCCACCGCGTGCTGGCGGTCGATCCCGGCCATCTCGATGCCCGGCTGCTGTTGGCCGACAGCCTGCGCGTCGCCGGCCATTGGGCGGAAGCCGTCACCGTCTGCCGCGACGGTCTGGCACTCATCGCCGATCCGGACGACAGGACCAGGACGGCGCTGCTGGCCAATCTGGGCACCGCCCTGCAGAGCGGCGGCGACACCGCAGGCGCACTGGAGGCCTATGGCGCCGCGCTGCGCCTCACCCCCGACTTGCCGGAGGTCCACAACAACCTCGCCCGCCTGCACCAGGAGACCGGCAATCCCGACGACGCCATCGAGGAGCTGCGCCGCGCCGCCGCCGGCCGGCCGCTTCCCCTGCCGCTGCGCCGGACCCTGCTGTCGCTGCTGATCGCCGCCGGCCGCACCGCCGAAGCGGAGGCGGAGGCGTTCGGCATCGCCCGCACGGCTCCGGAGGATGCCGAGCTGTGCTTCGGCATCGCCGCGCTGTTCCTGCAGGGCGGCTGGCGCGACCAGGCCCTGCCCTATGTGCGCAAGGCGATCCGCCTCGCCCCCGACATGCCGCGCAACTGGATCGCCTTCGCCGAAACCTTGCGCGATGCCGCCCCGCCCGCCGCCGGCGAGGGGGCGGATGAGGACCTGCGCGCCGACCTGCTGACGGCACTCGGTCGGCCGGAGGTGGAAAGCGCCGGCCTGTCCCGTGCCATCGCCGGCGTGCTGATGGCATCGCCCATCCTCAAGGCCCTCGCCGCTCCGGAGGCGGGGCCCGAGGATGGAGAGCGGGCGCTGGACGGGAAAAGCCTGGCGCTGCTGGCCGACGGCTCGCTCGCCGGGCTGGCGGAGGATGCGCTGCTGCTGGCCCATCTGCGCGCCGCCCCGGTCTGCGATCCCGGGCTGGAACGGGCGCTGACCCGGCTGCGCCGGGTGCTGATGCTGGCGCTGACCGGCCCCGGCCTGCCCGACCGGCCGTCCTGGCGCACCCTGTGCGCCGCCATCGCCGAGCAGTGCTTCCTCAACGAATATGTCTTCGCCGAGACCGACGGCGAGTTCCAGGTGCTGGCGGTGCTGGTCCGCGCGGCGGAGGCGGCGCTGGCGCGCGGCGAGCAGCCGCCGGCGGTTCTGGTCGCCCTGCTCGGCGCCTACCGGCCGCTCTACCGTTGGGAGCGGGCGGCCGCCCTGCAGACCCTGTCCTGGCCCGAGGAGATCGTCCGGCTGCTGAACCGCCAGGTCGCCGAACCGCTGGCCGAGGCGGCGATCCAGGCGGAGCTGCCGGCACTGACCCCGATCAGCCACCCGGTGTCGGTCGGTGTGCGCGCCCAGTACGAGGAGAACCCCTATCCGCGCTGGATGACCACCGGGCTGCTGCCGGAGCCGCTGCCGCTGCCCCGTTTCCTGCACGCGCTCTTCCCGCATGCAGCCCTGCCCGCCTCTCCCGCCTGGAACGCGCCGGGCTGGGAGGCGCCGGAGGTGCTGGTCGCCGGCTGCGGCACCGGCCGGGAGGCGGTGTGGGCCGCCTCCACCTTGAAGAATGCGCGGGTGCTGGCGGTCGACCTCAGCCGCCGCAGCCTCGCCTACGCCACCCGCCAGAGCCGGCGCCTGGGCCTGAAGACCATCGAGTTCGCCCAGGCCGACCTGCTGGAGCTGGGGGCGCTGGGCCGCCGCTTCGACGTGATCCACAGCGTCGGCGTCCTGCATCACATGGAAGACCCGATGGCGGGCCTGCGCGTGCTGCGCGGGATGATGCGCCCGCATGGCGTGATGGAGATCGGGGTCTACAGCGCGACCGCCCGCCGCCCCATCCTGGCCGCCCGCCAGTTCATCGCCGAGCGCGGCCACCCGCCGACCCTGGACGGCATCCGCCATGTCCGCCGCGACATCCTGTCCCTGCCGGAGGGCCATCCGGCGCGGGCCGTCATCCGGTCCCCCGATTTCTACGGCACCAGCGCCTGCCGCGACCTGCTGATGCATGTCCACGAGTTGCACGTCACCCTGCCCTGGCTGGCCGACGCGCTTGCCGCGCTGAAGCTGGAGTTCCTGGGCTTCCGGCTGGCCGATCCGGCGGTGGCGGCCCTCTACCGCAAGCGCTTCCCCGAGGATCCGGCGATGACCTCGCTGGCCCGCTGGGACCGGCTGGAGGCGGAGCATCCGATGATCTTCGGCGGGCTGTACCAGGCCTGGGTGCGCGGATGACCGCCCTCCGGCCTTGACCGTTCGCCAGGATGAGACCGATCGCGTCCAGAGTCGGATCTGTTTTATATCATTTTAGGGAAAAACTTGCGTCATGGATCAAGAAATCGGCCTTCTGCGGTACAATTCGCCCCCCCTCCTGTGCGATCACATCCTGGATGGTACAAAGGAATATTATGAGCAATTCGGGGTCCTGCCTCTCCACTCGAACCCGCCTTTCCGTCCTCACGAGGTGATGGCCGGGGATGCCGTCTTCGTGAAGACAGATCTTCTGCCTTTCTTCGAGAGCCATGTTCTGCCCCTGATCGGCAACCCCTTCGTTCTGGTCACCGGCGTGAGCGACATCACTCCGGATGCCCACCGCCATCTGCTCGACGACCCGAGGGTGCGGGAATGGTGGGGCTGCAACCTGCCGAAATGGTCATCGTCCGTTCACCAGCTTCCGATCGGATTTGCCGAGAAGCAGCGGCCCTATGGCCGGCAATCCCTCATTCTCGACCATGCCGGCGGATTGCCCTGGAACGATCGCCCCATCGAGATTCTCTGCACCTTCCTGTCCAAGACATCGGTGGACAGAAACCAGCTTCCCCAGGATGGCGTGTTCATCTGCGAGAGCCGGATGGATTACCGGTATTATCTGGCGCTGATGGGACTGTCGAAGTTCGTTCTCTGCCCGCGGGGCAACGGGGTGGACACGATGCGCGTGTGGGAAAGCCTGGCAATGGGGGCCATTCCGATCGTCACGTCGAGCATCCTGGATCCGCTGTACGAGAAGTGCGGATGCGTCGTGATTCCCGACTGGTCGCAGATACGCAGCGCCACGGAAATCCGGGATGGCGAAGACAGGCGGCAGAGGACGGTGGACTCATTCGCCAGACGCGACGGCATCCTGTTCCTGTCCCATTGGCGCGACAGGATGAAGACGCCGAAGACCCCTTGATGAAAACCCCTTGATTCCGTGTCCTTCCCGCCCTCCCACCGACCGAAGCGATACGCCTTGCAGACCCACGGAGATGTTTGATGCTTCACTTTTTCTGGTCACCATACATCTTCAGGGAAGAGTCCTATAACAAGTACGAAGCGAACAACGCCGAGATCTGCAAGTACGCGCGACGGGTTCTTGGGAAACACACTGACATCCATCTGGAAAGCTTTACCGCGTCCAGGGTGACCCGCAATCCGTCCGACATCCTGCTTGGCCACACCACCTTCGATCCGGCCGGCGGGGTGAGCGACGATTGGGTCCGCGACAACGCGCTGTCGCCGGGCGAACCGTGCCATCCCAACACCTACATCATGGTCCCGATCCTGCCGGTGCAGATCGCGGAGCACAAGAAATGGTCCCCCTTCGTCGACAGCCAGTTCGACGCCGCCCGGCTGATCTTCGGCATCTGCGGCGAGTACTGGTACGAGCAGATCCAGGCGATGCCGGTCGACACGCCGATCGGCCGGATCAAGCACAAGATCGTCCGCATCGACATGGGGTGCGAAGCGCGCCTGTTCGGAACGCCCCGCCGCTACAGCCCGGAAAGCATGAACGGCCTGCTCCATCTGAGCGACCTCCAGCCGCACAAGGGGTTCGACCTGCTGCTCGACAGCATCGACCCCGCCCGGATGCGGCTGCATCTGGGCAGCGGCAGCCTGCGCAACCACCCCAACCAGCGGGTCCGCATCCGCGACAAGGAGGTCGTCTCGCTGGGCTGGATGGACAACAGCAATCCGCAGGTGGACCGCTTCGTCAAGGAACAGTGCGCCTTCTACATCCACACCAGTTCCCTGGACGCGCAGGCCACCGCGATCCTGGAGAACTGCGCGCGCGGGCTGGTACCCATCGTCACCCCGGAAAGCGGCTTCCGCTCCCCCCACGCGATCTACCTGACCCAGGACACCGCCAGGAACCGTGAGATCATCCTCGCGGCGATGGCGATGAGCCCGGCGGAATACGAGGCGCGCAGCGCCGGCGTGGTCGAACAGGTCCGGACGAACCACTCCTGGGAAACCGTCTTCGGCACTGTATGGGAGACCGTCCAGGCCGACATGCGGCAACGGCATACGGCGTGAGCGGCCCGACGATGACAACACTCCCCACCAGTTCCTGCCGGCTGTGCGGCGGCAACGCGATCCGCGTGTTCGAGACGACGCTTCTCGGCCGTCACCAGGTCGGCTACTGGGAATGCACCCAGTGCGGCTCCCTGCAGACCGATCCGCCCCATTGGCTGGACGATGCCTATACGCCGGACTGCATGATGCAGGACGTCGGCATCGTCCAGCGCAGCATCCTGCTGTCGCTCACGGTCCCGCCCCTGCTGGAACAGCTGGGTGTCGGGGCGGGAACCCCCTGCCTGGACTGGGGCGGAGGCAACGGCCTGTTCACCCGCATGATGCGGGACCGCGGCTTCGCCTTCTTCCTGCACGACAAATATGTCGACAATCACTATGCGCTGGGGTTCGCGCGCAAGGACACGGCGACGTCCGTCTTTCCGGTCACCACGGCGTTCGAGGTGCTGGAGCATCTGCCGAATCCAGCCGAGGATCTTGACGGCATCTTCGCTGCGGACTCCGACATCGTCATCACCACGACCCAGCTTTATCGCGGGGAAGGGCCGGACTGGTTCTACCTGTCACCCGACAATGGCCAGCACGTCTTTTTCTACTCGCTGCGCGCACTCGACATGGTGGCCCAACGCTACGGCATGCGGCTGCACAGCAACGGCCTGACCCATGTCTTCTATCGGGAACACCCCAGGCATCTGCGCTATTCGCCGGACCAGGCCCATGCACTGGGCAAGGCGCTCGCCGATCAGGGGGGAACGCTGGAGAGCGGCCTTCGCAGCTTGCAGCGCCATGTCCGGCAGTCGCCCTACCAGCATGTCGCAGCCGACGCGCAGGCCGTGCTGGAGCGTTTGCGCGCCGCCCGTCCGGTCTCCGCTCCCCCCCCTGGCAGCCAACAGCGCCTGCATTTCCAGATCCGCCGCAGCCCGGCCAAGCCGCGGGTGATGATCGATTCCGTCTTCTTCCAGCTTCAACGGACCGGCATCGCCCGCGTCTGGCACAGCCTGCTGAAGGAGTGGAGCGGCACCGGCTTCGCCGAGCGCCTGCTGGTGCTCGACCGCAACGGCTGGGCGCCGCGGGTGCCGGGCATCGAGTACCGGATGATCGAGCCGCATGATTATGCCGACCCGCAGCGCCAGCGGCGGCTGATCGAGCAGTGCGGCCAGGAGGAGAAGGCCGGGGTCTTCATCTCCACCTATTACACCGTGCCGCTCACCATCCCGTCGGTGATGATGGTGTATGACATGATCCCCGAAATGCTGAACATGAACCTGGCGCAGCCGATGTGGGCCGAGAAGCGGGCCGCCATCGCCTATGCCCGGCGCTACATCTGCATTTCCGAAAGCACCCGCGCCGATCTGGAGCGCCTGCATCCGGAAACCGCCGGGCGGACCAGCCTGGCCTATCCGGGGGTCGATCCCTCGTTCCGCGTGCTGCCGGAGGCCGACCGCCGGGCCTTGCTGGCCGAAGTGCGTTGCCCCAACGGCTTTTTCCTGCTGGTGGGCGGCCTGCACGAGCACAAGAACGGCGTGGCCCTGGCCCATGCCCTGGCACAGATGCCGCCGGAAGAACGCCTGCCCGTCCTGTGCTCCAGCCGCCATGCGTCGCCGGACCAGCTGAACGGCCTGCCGGACGGGGTCGAGGTCCGGCTGGTGCGGGCGGAGGACGAGGCGCTGGTCCGCCTGTACAATGCGGCGACCGCCCTGGTCTTCCCGTCCTTCTACGAAGGCTTCGGGCTGCCGCTGATCGAGGCGATGGCCTGCGGGTGCCCGGTCGTCGCCTCCGACCTGCCCGTGCTGCGCGAAGTCGGCGCCGAGGCGGTGCTCTACATCGATCCGCGGTCTCCAGGCAGCCTCATGCCCGCCCTGCGCGCCGTCCGCCGTCCCGAGACCCGCAACGCCCTGATCCAGGCCGGCTTCGACCGGAGCAGGCGCTACAGCTGGCAGGAAATGGCCGCCGCGGTCCGCGGGGTTCTGGAACAGGAGGCCGACCGGGCGGTGGCGTGAGCCGCCTCCCTATGAACCGCCTCGCGGCCACCACATCACTGCCACCAGGCGTGATCGTCGGTGATCTCCGGCTCGGGGATGTGGATGTCGCTGCCCGGCGGCAGGGCGACGAGGTTGATGGCGCCGACCCCGCCGAACAGGTCGGTGGGGTTGCCGGCGAAGTTGCCGGGATGGAACAGGCGGGCCGTGTGCCACCAGACCCGGTAGCCCATCGACCGGATCAGCCCGATCAGGGCGGGCGAGCGGTCGCGCCGGTCATTCTCCACATACAGCACCGGCCGGTGGCGCGCGATCAGTCCGCCGGCCCCGCGCAGCACCGCCACCTCCATGCCCTCCACGTCGGCCTTCAGCAGGCGGCAGGACGGCAGGTCCAGGCTGCTGTCCAGCGTCACCAGCGGAACCAGCTCGCCATACTCCCAGTCGCCGAGACCGAGGGCGCCAAAATTGTTGGAACAGGTTGGGTCGAGCGTCGGCACCCGGATGGCCCCGGCCTCGCTTCCCACCGCCATGCGCCGGGTCCGCACATTGGCAACGCCGTTCAGGGCCAGATTGGCGGAGAGCAGGTTGAACAGCATCTCCTGCGGCTCGAAGGCGACGACGGCGCCGGACGGCCCGACCATGCGGGCCAGCGGCAGGGTCTGGGCGCCGATGTTGGCCCCGACCTCGACCACGACATCTCCCGGACGCAAGACCGAGCGGAACAGGGCGACCTCATACTCGGCATATTCGCCGTAGAGGTCGAGCGAGCGGCCGACATAGCGGTCGTTGCGGTTGTACACCATCAGCCCGTGTCGGCACGGCCGCATGCGGTTGAAGCCGCCTTCCAAATCCACAGGTCCGCCGATCATCCGCCTCTTTCCCCGTCAAGCCCGATGTGAGCCGCGCCTCCCATGGCCGCGGCCGGTGGCACCTGCTGTAATCCAAAGCCGGAACCGGACGCCACGACTTTCCGCCCCATGCCCCCCTGGCCTTTCCCGGACATCGCCCATTGGCCCCCCGCTATCGGCACTCCCCGTCCGGCATTTCGCCATGGCACAGGGGCGGGCGAGGCGCTACACCTAGCCCCCGTCGCCACCCTCGGCAGTCTCTTCGGGAGAGCAGCCCCATGTGCGGTTTCGCCGGCTTCGCCGGACCCGGCGGCGAGCGCGACCTCGCCGCCATGACCAGCATCATCCGTCACCGCGGCCCCGACGATGACGGCGTCCATATCGACACCAGCGGCGCGCTGCCGGTGCATCTGGGCTTCCGCCGGCTCGCCATCATCGACATCGAGGGCGGCCACCAGCCGATGGCGACGGCCGACGGCGATCTGGTCATCGTCTACAACGGCGAGATCTACAACGCGCCGGAGCTGCGCCGCGCGCTGGAGCAGGCCGGCCACCGGTTCGTCACCGACCATTCCGACACCGAGGTGCTGCTGCACGGCTACCGGGAATGGGGCCTGGAGATGCTGGAGCGGCTGAACGGCATGTTCGCCTTCTGCCTCTACGACCGCCGCCGGGGCCGGCTGGTGATGGGGCGCGACCGTTTCGGCAAGAAGCCGCTGTTCTATGCCGAGACGGCGGACGGGCTGGTCTTCGCCTCCGAGGCCACGGCGGTTCTGTCGCACCCGTCGGTGCCGGACACGCTCGACCGCACCGCGCTCGTCAAGTATTTCGCCTATGGCTTCATCCCGGCGCCGCTGACCGCCCATGCCGCGGTGCGCAAGCTGCCGGGCGGCTGCAGCATGGTCTACGACCTGGCCAGCCGCCGCCTGTCGGTCAGCCGCTACTGGGAATACCGGATGGTGGTGGACGACCGGCCGCCGGGCGGCCCCGATGAGTGGGCGGAGGAGCTGCGCGAGCTGCTGGACCGCGCGGTGGAACGCCGCATGCTGAGCGACGTTCCGGTCGGATTCTTCCTGTCCGGCGGCATCGACAGCGCCGCCATCGTGGCGCTCGCGGCCCGGCACCGCGATCCGGCGTCGATGAAGACCTTCACCATCGGCTTCGACGAACCCAGCTTCGACGAGAGTGGCTATGCCGCCGACGCCGCGCGCCATTACGGCACCGACCATGCCTGCCGGACGCTGAACCTCGACACCGCGGCGGGGATGCTGCCGGAGCTGCTGGGCCGGCTGGACGACCCGATCGCCGACCCCTCGATCCTGCCGACGCATCTGCTGTCGCGCTTCGCCCGCGAACGGGTGACGGTGGCGCTGACCGGCGACGGCGGCGACGAGCTGTTCGCCGGCTACGACACCTTCGACGCGCTCAGGACGGCGCGGCTCTACCACCATGCCGTTCCCCGCCCGCTGCACCGGCTGGCGGAGGCGGTGGCCCACCGGCTGCCGCGCTCGGACCGCAACATGAGCTTCGACTTCAAGCTGCGCCGGGCGCTTCGCGGGCTGGGACACCGGCCGGCCCACTGGATGCCGGCCTGGCTGGGACCGGCGTCGGTGGAGGAGGTCTCGCGGCTGTTCGGCGCCGAGCTGACCGCCGACGAGCTGTATGACGAGGCGGACGCCCTGTGGCGCTCGGGGGCCAGCCGGCACGACGTCGACCGCTCCATCGAGTTCTACGGCCGATTCTATCTGGGCGAGAATTTGCTGATCAAGGCCGACCGCGCCAGCATGTTCTGTTCGCTGGAGACGCGCTCGCCCTTCCTCGACCGCGATCTGGTCGCCTTCGTCAGCCGCCTGCCGGCCGGCGTGAAGCTGCAGCCGAACGGTCTGATGGGCAGCACACGGAAATGGATCCTGAAGAAGGCGATGGCCCCGCTGCTGCCGCCGGCGATCCTGTCGCGGCCCAAGAAGGGCTTCGGCATCCCGCTCAGCCGCTGGCTGCGCCACCTGCCCCAGCCGCCGCTGGAGACGGCGGCGCGCATCGGGGTGGACGGCACCTGGCTGGCGGCGCGCTGGGACGAGCACCGCAGCGGGCAGGCCGACCACCGCGGCCTGCTGTGGGCCTGGACCGCGCTCGCCACCGCGCTGGACCGCCCGGCCCCGACCCCGGCACCGATGGAAAACGCCGCATGAGCCTAGACAGTCTGGATCGTCCGCTTTCCCGGACGCGCGGGGGAGCGGACAGGCACGATGCTGCCCGCTTCGATGTCCCCCCCAGCCGCGCTTCGTCGCCCGCCCATATCCTGGTCTGGCTGCTGCTGGGGCTGGGGGCGCTGATCGTCGCCTATCAGTTCGGCATGAACATGCATGCCAGCACCGGTCTGCCCTATTGGGACGACTGGGGCTATTTCTTCGGCACCGCCCAGGGCGTGCAGCAGCCGCTGACCTTGCAGTCGATCTTCGCCAAGGACAGCGACCATGTCGCCCCCTTCTTCAAGCTGCTGACCCATGGGCTGTGGCAGGCCATCGGCGTCGATTTCCTCGCCTTCCGGCTGGTCGGCTGGCTGGCTTTCGCGGCGATGCTGGCCTCCTACGCCCTGGTTCTGCTGCGCGACTGCGTGCGCTCGGCCTGGGACGGAGTGCCGGTGGCTGCGGCCGGGCTGTTCCTGACCGGCACGCTGAACAACGAGTATTTCTATTACCAGCACATGGGGCTGGCCCAGCCGATCTTCTTCACCTGCCTGTTCCTGTTCCTCCACACGCTGGCCCGCGGGCGTCTGGTGCTGGCAACGCTGTTCCTGCTGGCCTTCGGCTCGACCGGGGTGTTCGGCGCCAGCTATGCCCTTGGCGCTGCCGGGGCCGGGGCGGTGCTGGTCCTGCGCCAGGGCGGGAGCTGGCGGGAGCACCTGGATGGCAAGACATTGGTGGCGGTCGGCGGCGGGCTGCTGCTGACCGCGGCGATGCTGTGGATGACCTTCCACGGCTCCTACGCCAACCACACCGGCCAGCCGCTGGTGCTGCCCTGGCACAGCGGCTTCTGGGCCTTCCTGCTGGGCGCCTTCGCCACCGCCGCCGGCCTGCCGGTGGAGGCGGTGGGAGCGCCGCTGTCGCTGGCGGCGGGGGCGGCGGCCCTGGCGCTCTGCCTGATTCCGGCGGCGGGCCTGCTGCTGGGCCGCGCCGGGCGGGAGCACCGCAACGCCGCCTTCGCCATTTCCGGGCTGATCGCCGGGGCGGCGATCGTCACCATGACCACCGCGCTGGGCCGGGCCGGGCTGTGCGGCGAGGGCATCGCCAACGCCATGCGCTGCGGCACCATCCCACGCTACGCCTACCCGGTGCTGCTGGCCTTCCCCGCCGCGGTCGCCGGCTGGACATTGCTGGCCGGCCGCCGGACAGGGGTGGGAGCCGCTGCCGGTGTGGTGCTGACGGCGGCGCTCGCCATCGGCCATGGCGCCGGCACCGACGCCTTCTGGCGGCACTGGAGCGTCGCCGGCCTCAACCGCATGGTGGCGGAGCGCGACGCGGCGGCGGAACGCTGCATCGCAACCCATCTGCACGCCATCCGCAAGCCGGACGGGATGGACTGGAGCCAGCCGCTGGTCTGCCCCTCCGCCTCGCCACGCGACATCGCGCCCTTCCTCCAGGCCGCCTACGATCTGAAGGCCGGCTTCGTGCAGGCGATCCTGGCCGACGCCGCGAACCGGCCGGAGCGGGGACGC
>NZ_BADK01000188.1 GCF_000333595.1 Azospirillum sp. B506 | reverse complement strand
GATTCAGGGCATGACCGATGCCGGCCCCTGGGGCGACATTCTGACCGCGTCGGCCATCGCGCGCGGGCTGGGCGGGCTGGTGATCGACGGCTGCGTGCGCGACGCCGCCGCCATCCGCGACATGGGCTTCCCGGTCTTCTGCCGCGGCACCAACATGAAGGGCACCAACAAGACCGACGCCAAGGGCGACATCAACACGACCGTCGTGGTCGGCGGCGTGATGGTCTCGCCGGGCGACATCGTGGTCGGCGACGACGACGGGGTGGTGGTGGTGCCGCAGGCTCTCGCCGCCGACACGCTGGAGAAGGCCGCCGCCCGCGAGATCGCCGAGGAGGCCTACCGCCACAAGCTGGACGCCGGTGAAACCACCATCGAGCTTCTGAACCTGAAGCCCTATCTCGACGCCGCCGGCATCACGCTCTGACCGGCCTTTCGACGGAAGTGCCTCCGCCATGCCCGACATCATCATCTCCGAATTCATGCAGCCCAGCGCCGTGGACGAGCTGCGCCGCGACTTCGACGTCCATTATGACGAGACACTCTACAGGCGCCTGGACGAGCTGTATGCGATGGGCGGCGGCGCCCGCGCCATCTGCATCCGCAACGAGACGGAGATCCGCGGTGCCTTCTTCGACGCCTTCCCCAACCTGAAGGCGGTCGGCCGGCTGGGCGTCGGGCTGGACAACATCGACGTGCCGGGCTGCCGGCAGCGCGGCATCGCGGTGCTGCCGGCCACCGGCGCCAACGAGATCTCGGTGGCGGAACTCGCCATCGCCGGGCTGATGATGCTGATCCGCGGCACCAGCTATTTCGCCACGCCCGACGTGGTGGCCGGGACATGGCCGCGCGGCCGGCTGATCGGACGCGAGGTGTCGGGCCGGACGCTGGGCATCGTCGGCTTCGGCCGCATCGGCCGCCATGTCGCCCGCCGCGCCCAAGGGCTGGACATGACGGTGGTCGCCGCCGACCCGCATGTACCGGCCGACGATCCGGTCTGGTCCGGCATGGGGGTGGAGAAGGTGTCGTTCGACCGGCTCTGGGACAGGGCCGACGCGCTGTCGCTGCATCTGCCCTACACGCCGGAGACCCACAATCTGGTCAACGCCGACGTGATCGCCCGGCTGAGGCCCGGCACCATCCTGGTCAACGTCGCCCGCGGCGGCATCGTCGACGAGGCGGCGCTGGCGGCGGCGCTGAAGAGCGGCCATCTCGGCGGCGCCCTGCTGGACGTCTTCGCGACGGAGCCGCTGCCGGCCGGCAACCCGTTCCACGGCGTGCCCAACCTGATCCTGACCCCGCACATCGGTGCCACCACCGACGAGGCCCGCATCCGCACCGGCCACATGATCGCCGACACTGTCCGCGCCGTGCTGACCGGCACCATCCCGGACACCGCCATCGTCTGACCTGCGTCCGATACGCGATGCAGGAAAAAATCTCCCTCTCCCTCCCGGGGAGAGGGAGATTTCCCCCATCCCTGCCCGGCTTGCGGTCGGACGGCAAAAGGCGGAAAGTCACGGCCACCGCTTCCCGACCACCGGTTCCGGAACCTCCCGCTTTGCGGCTGCTGCTGATCGAAGACAACCGCCGGCTGGCCTCCCTCACCGCCGAAGGGCTGGGCAAGGCCGGTTTCGCCGTCGACCTCGTGCACAGCGCCGAGGACGCCTCGGCCGCCCTCGCCGTTGCCGGGTTCGACGCCATTCTGCTCGACCTCGGCCTGCCGGATGCCGACGGGCTGACTCTGCTGTCGGCGCTGCGGGCGCGGTCAGACACCACGCCGGTGCTGATCCTGACCGCCCGCGACGGCGTGAACGAGCGGGTCAAGGGGCTGAACCTGGGGGCCGACGACTATCTGCTGAAGCCCTTCGCGCTGGAGGAGCTGGTCGCCCGCATCCGTGCGCTGTTGCGTCGGCCGGGGGCGGCGCTGGGCATGGTGCTGCAACAGGGGAACCTCGCCTTCGATTCGGCCGCCCGGCTGGCCAGCGTCGCCGGGAAGCCGTTGGACCTCAGCCGGCGCGAGCTGGACGCGCTGGAACTGCTGCTGCGCCGCGCCGGGCGGGTGGTTTCGAAGGCGGCCCTGGAAAACGGCCTGTACGGGTTCGGCGAGGAGGTCGGGTCGAACGCGGTCGAGGTGCTGATCCACCGGCTGCGCAAGCGGCTGCAGGCCGCCGGCTCCACCGCCGGCGTCCAGACCCTGCGCGGCATCGGCTACATCCTGACCGAAGTCCCGGTCGAGAACGGGTCCGAAAATGGGCTAGAGAGCGGCGCATGAGCGGCGGCACCGACGCAGCCCGCCCCCCGTCCCTGCTGGCCTCCATCGCCCGCTGGCTGGTGCTGGTCACGCTGCTGGCGGTCGCCACCACGGCCCTGCTGCTCTATGTCGAGTTCAAGGGCACCCACGACCGCATGCGCCAGCGCACCCTGTCCGGCGTCATCCGCGTGATCGAAAGGGCGGTGCGAACCCCTGACGACAGGCCGAACACCGTGCTGCCCGAGTCGGTCCAGGCGATGCTGCGGGTGAACGCCGCCTCCTTCGCGCTGGTCGACGGCGAGGGCCGGCTGCTGCTCGGCTCCGCCGGGGTGGAAGGTCCGCTCGACCCCGGCAGTGCGCAACTCCCGCGCAGCGTCTTCCGCGTGCCGGCGCAGAATGGCGAGCCGCCGCTCTACGGCCTCAGCCACCGCATCGAGGTCGGCGGCCGGCCCTATTGGATCCAGGTGGCCTCCGGCGAGGAGGAGCTGCACATCGAGTGGCTGCTTGAGGAGTTCATCGAGCATTTCGGCTGGATCTGGCTGCCCTTCGCCCTGGTGCTGATCCTGGTCAATCTGGTCATCATCCATCGCGGCCTGAGACCCCTGCGCCGCGCCTCGGCCCGCGCCGCCGCCATCGGCCCGGACAGCGTGTCGCAACGGCTGCCGGAACAGGGGATGCCGCGCGAAGTGCTGCCGCTGGTCCGCGCGGTCAATCAGGCGCTGGACCGGCTGGAGGCCGGCTACGAGGCCCAGCGCGGCTTCATCGCCGACGCCGCGCACGAGCTGCGCACGCCGCTGGCGGTGCTGGACGCCCATCTGGCGCTGATCGGCGCTCCCGGCGCCCCGATCCGGGCGGATGTCGCCGGCATGGCGCGGCTGGTCGACCAGCTGCTCGATCTGGCGAGGCTGGACGCCCTGCGCATCGCTCCCGGCGACTCAGTCGATCTCGCCGGGCTCGCGGTGGAGACCGCCGCGCATCTGGCCCCGCTGGCGCTCGCCAAGGGACGGCTGATCGAGGTGATCGGCGACGACCGGCCGCTGCCGGTGCGCGGCGCCCACGACCCGCTGTTCCGCGCCCTGCGCAATCTGGTGGAAAACGCCATCTGCCACGCCCCGGCCGGCAGCACGGTCAGTGTGGAGCTGGCGCTGTCCGCCACCAGCGAACCGCTGCTGCGGGTGATCGACCGCGGCCCCGGCATTCCGCCGGAGCAGCGCACCCATGTGTTCGAGCGCTTCTGGCAGGGCGGCCGCGACCGCGGCTCCGGTTCCGGCGTTACGGAAACCGGCGGTGCCGGCTTGGGCCTGTCCATCGTTGCGCGCACCATGGCGGCACATGGCGGAACGATCTCGGTCGAGGATACCCCCGGCGGCGGTGCCAGCTTCACCCTGCGCTTCCCGGCCCTGCCGTGGCAAAGCGACGCAGTGCGGCCGATCCCGGCAGTCTCCGGCACGCCGCAAGCCACCCCGTAAGCCCCTTGTAAGCTGGGCAGGCTAGACCGGTGGGGACCCCTTTCCCCTGCCAGGATGACCGCCGATGCTGTCCGCCACCTCCCTCACCTCTCCGTCGCCGATGACGTCACCGCTGCAGAGCCGCCCGGCCGCGGCCGCAGCGCCCGGCATCGACAGCGACGGCGACCACGACAACGACATGGGCGAGAGCGCCGCCGCCCAGGCCGCCGAGCAGCGCAGCGCCGCCCCCAGCCTGCCGGCAGACCCGAACCGCGGCCGCACGCTGAACATCACCGCCTGAACGGAGGCGCGTTCCAGATGACCACCACCTACAGCGCCACGCAGAAAGCCCTGCACTGGCTGATCGCCTTGCTGATCGTCGGCGTCTATCTGCTGACCTTCGGCGAGGATTTCTACGAACGCGGGCACCCGATGCGGGCCACGATCTGGTGGCTGCACATCTCCTTCGGACTGGCCCTGCTGGCGCTGGTGCTGGCGCGGATCGTGCTGCGCCTGACCCGCGGCACCCCCGCCCTGCCGTCGGAGATGACGCCAGCCGAACGCGGCGCCTCCCACCTCGTCCATTTCGGGCTTTACGCCCTGATGCTGGCGATTCCGCTGGTGGGCGTGGTGCTGACCTGGCTGCGCGGCGACACGCTGAGCTTCTTCGGTCTGTTCGCCATCCCCTCCCCTTTCGAGACCGACCGCACGCTCGGCCGCTCGGTGAAGGAGATTCACGAACTCGGCGCCAACCTGATCCTCGCCCTCGCCGCCCTCCATGCGGCGGCGGCGCTTTGGCACCATTTCGTCCGCCGCGATGGCGTCCTGACCCGCATGCTGCCGGGACGGCATGGCGGTGGGCAGCCCGGCCTCGCCGACTGACCTCCCGGGCCTCTTTCTCCACCCGCGCGAGCGCTACCCCTGTGCGCTCGCGCGATCAGACGTTATAGTCGTCGCCATACATATGCATGGCGACGAGCGATGGCAGGACGCAAGACAACAGGACGCACCCGGAAAACCGGAAGCGCGGGAGGCGGAACGGAAATGGATGATGCCGGCCTGAACGCCGGCCTCCTGCCCTTCCCCGACCTGCTGGCGTCGAATGCCGGAGCCGACAGGAACACGGGGGAGCAGGCCGGCAACACGGCCACTCCAGACGATCCGGTCGGCGAAGCCGGCGATGAGGCTGCTGCCGACGATCCTCATTACATCGATCATCGCGAACGGCTGCGCCGCCGCTTCCTCGACCGCGGGCCTGACGCGCTGGACGATTACGAACTTCTGGAAATGGTTCTGTTCGCCGTAAGTCTGCGGCGCGACGTGAAACCGCTGGCCAAGCTGCTGATCCAGACCTTCGGCGACCTGTGGGGGGTGGTCAACGCCCCGCCCGAGCGGCTGCGCGGCCTGAAGGCGGACGGCGTGTCGCTCGGCACCGACAATGCCGTCGCCATCGTCCGCATCGTCGGGGCGACGGCCCTGCGCGCCCTGCAGCAGCGGGTGATCGACCAGCCGGTGCTGGCCTCCTGGCAGGCGCTGATCGACTATTGCGCCGCCGCCATGGCGCATGAACCGACGGAGCAATTCCGCCTGCTGTTCCTCGACCGCAAGAACAAGCTGATCGCCGACGAGGTGCAGCAGCGCGGCACCATCGACCATACCCCCGTCTACCCGCGTGAGGTGGTGAAGCGCGCGCTGGAGCTGTCGGCCGCCGCCGTGATCCTGGTGCACAACCACCCGTCCGGCGACCCCACCCCCAGCCGCGCCGACATCGAGATGACCAAGGAGATCGTCCGCGCCGGCAACACGATCGGACTTGTCGTGCACGACCATCTGGTGATCGGCAAGGGCGGCCGCCACACCAGCTTCAAGGCGCAGCGCCTGCTGTAGCCGGTCCGTCGTCCCCCGCTTGCCATGCAGCCACGCCATGCGTCGCCACTTTGCATTTGCGAATCGGTCGCCATTTTGTTGACCTGACGGTGACCCGCCGAAAGAACGACTGACCGCATGTCCTCCTCCCCCCTCTCCCTGAAGCGCCGCAGCCTGCTGATCGGCTGTGGCGCCCTGGTGCTGATGTCCGACCGCGCGCTGGCCGCCCCCGCCGCGCCGCGCCGCCTCACCCTCAGGAACGAGCACACCGGCGAGACCTTCGACGGACCTTACCGCGACGACTCCGGCCCGCTGCCCGACGCCATGGCCGACCTAGCCAAATTCCTGCGCGACCACCGCGCCAACAAGGAAGGGCCGGTCGACGTCGGCACCCTCGACTTCCTGGCCGACATTCTGGAGGCGGTGGGCCAGTCCAAGGCGACCATCCTCTCGGCCTTCCGCACGCCGGAGACCAATGCCATGCTGGCCGCCCGCAGCCTGGGCGTGGCGGAGCACAGCCAGCATCTGCTGGGGCGCGCGCTGGACGTGACCCTGCCCGCGCGCCTGCCCGACGCCCATCGCAGCGCCCTGGATCTGAAGCGCGGCGGCGTCGGCTGGTATCCGCGTTCTCATTTCCTGCACATCGACACCGGGCCGCTGCGCAGCTGGGAGATGTTCGGCCAGAACCTGGACGGGCTGTTCGCCCCCGGTGCCCGCGGCACCCGCCTGCGCACGGTGTCGCAGCGCATGCAGCTGCACCGGGCCATCGCCCGCCGCCAGATGCTGGGCCGGAAGTGAGAGGCTGGCGTCAGCCCTCCAGCTGGCGCCACATCTCCATGTCGCGCTCGGCGGTCCAGATGCGGGGATCGACGTGGCCGGTCGCCTCGTCATAGGCGCGGGTGACGTTGAACGGCATGCAGTGGTCGAAGATCACCCAGTGGCTGAACTTCGGCTTCAGCGCGGCATAGCTGTCCTTGTAGATCGCCCGCAGGTCCTTCCCGGCCGCGACGCCCTGCTTGACCAGGTCGAACAGTTCGCTGGTGAAGGCGCGGGTGCCGCGCAGCCCCTCCTGCACCTGATCCGCCGTGGTCAGGGCGGCGCCGCGGCCGGGCACCAGCTTCTCCGGCTTCAGTGCCGCAAGGGCATCCAGCGTCGCCGGCCAATGGGTGAAATAGGCGTCGCCGCAATAGGGGGTGGCGCCATATTCGACCAGATCGCCGGAGAACAGGATTTTCTGCTGCGGCAGCCACACCACCGTGTCGCCCTTGCTGTGGCCACGGCCGAGTTGCAGCAACTGCACCTCCAGCGAGCCCAGCCACATCGTCATCTTGCCGTTGAAGGTGATGGTCGGCCAAGTCAGGCCGGGAACCGATTCGACGGCACGGAACAGCCGCGGGAAACGGCCGATCTCACTTGCCATGTCGGCTTCCCCGCGCTCGACGATCAGGTCGCGGGTGTCCTCGCTGGCGATGATCTGCTCCGGCGCATAGCCGGACGCACCCAGCACGCGCACCGCATGGTAATGCGACAGCACGACATGGCGGATCGGCTTGTCGGTGACCTCGCGGATGCGGCGGATGACGTCCTGTGCCATCACCGGCGTCGCCTGGGTGTCGATCACCATCACCGCGTCGTCGCCGATGACGATGCCGGTGTTGGGATCGCCCTCAGCGGTGTAGGCATAGGCGTTGTCCGACAGCTTGTCGAAACTGACGGTCTTCTCGTCCAGGTCGGCATGCGAGGCGAAGTTCTTGGACATCCGGTTTCTCCACAGGCGCGGCCGATGCCCCAACCCTCAAGGAAGCACCGCCGTCGTTGGTTGGCTGGGCAAACCATATCGTTGCATTTGAAACCATGCAATGTGTTTGGCTGCCGGATGTCGCGCTTTCCGGTGGGACAGTGCTGAACGGAAAAAGCCCGCCGTGCGTCAGCATGGCGGGCTTTTTCTTGTTTGGTTGCGGGGGCAGGATTTGAACCTGCGGCCTTCAGGTTATGAGCCTGACGAGCTACCGGGCTGCTCCACCCCGCGGATGTCTGATTGTGGATCGATGGACGATGAAGATGCAAGCATGAGCGTTTTGTTTGAGCGTCTCTTATGCCTGAGTGACCTGGCGGCGACCTACTCTCCCACGTCTTAAGACGCAGTACCATTGGCGCGGAGGCTTTTCACGGCCGAGTTCGGGATGGGATCGGGTGTTTGACACCTCGCCATGACCACCAGGTCACCAAGGCACAAGACCGACGCTCATTCCCAAAAGCGCATATGCTTGTTCAGTGCAAGTGATGTGAGGAGTATCGAACTGCGGCGCATGCTGTCAAGCTGCTGTTTTGAGCAGGCTTGCTGCTGCGCATGGCGCGGTTTGTGGGGTCGAGATCAAGCCGATCGAGCGATTAGTAAGGCTTAGCTTCAGACATTGCTGCCCGTCCACATGCCTCCTATCGACGTGATGGTCTGTCACGGCTCTCAAGGGAGCTCTGGTTTAGAGGTGGGTTTCCCGCTTAGATGCTTTCAGCGGTTATCCCGTCCATACTTAGCTACCCGGCCATGCCACTGGCGTGACAACCGGTGCACCAGAGGTATGTCCATCCCGGTCCTCTCGTACTAGGGACAGATCCTCGCAAAACTCCGACACCCACGGCAGATAGGGACCGAACTGTCTCACGACGTTCTAAACCCAGCTCACGTACCACTTTAATCGGCGAACAGCCGAACCCTTGGGACCTGCTCCAGCCCCGGATGTGATGAGCCGACATCGAGGTGCCAAACGACTCCGTCGATATGGACTCTTGGGAGTCATCAGCCTGTTATCCCCGCCGTACCTTTTATCCGTTGAGCGAT
>NZ_BADK01000189.1 GCF_000333595.1 Azospirillum sp. B506 | reverse complement strand
GTCACCACCTCGTCCAGTTGCATTTCCCACAGCGCGGTGGTGCCGGGATCGACCAGGGTCGGGGCGGCGGCGCGCAGGGTCTCGAACAGGTGCAGGCCGGCCGGGGTCGGCACCAGCCATTTGCCGTCCGCCCCGAGCAGGTTCTGTTTGCGCAGCCCCTTGATCACCTCGGCGCGGGTGGCCGGAGTGCCGATGCCCTTGGCCTCCTTCAGCCGGTCACGCAGAGCCGGATCCTCGACGAACCGCCAGGCATTCTGCATGGCATCGACCAGCGTGCCTTCATTGTAGCGCGGCGGCGCCTGGGTCCGCTTGGCCTCCACCTTGGGATCGGTCAAGGTCGCCAGTTCGCCATCGGCCAGCGGCGGCAGCATCTGTTCGGTCTCCTCCTCGGGCTTGCCGTCGGATTCGGCGGAGCCGAAGGCGGCCTTCCAGCCCAGTTTCAGAGGAATGCGGCCGACGGCACGGAAGGCGACGGGCTTGGTGTCGACGGGGACCGGCATCGTCACGCTGGTCTGGCGATACTCGTAGTCCGGCATCACCGCCGCGAGGTAGGACCGGCAGATCAGGGCGAACAGCCGCTTCTCGTCGTCGGTCAGCCGGACCAGCCGCGACTCCAGATCGTCCAGCACATTGACGTTGGGAATCACCGCATGGTGCGACACGCCTTCCAGCGCCTTGTCGCAGAAATGGCCGGACTTGCCCTTGCGGATCACGGGGCGCCGGACATCCATGTGCCCGTCGAGATGCGCGAAGCCGCGCAGCCGGGTCAGCGCGGCGACGATGGCCGGCGCATCGGCGATCTGGTTCTCCGACAGGTAGCGGGCTTCGGCACGCGGATAGGTGATGAGCTTCTTGCCCTCGCCGTCATACAGCTCCTGCGCCACCGCCAGCGTGCGGTCGGCGGTCCAGCCCCAGCGCTGGCCGCAGGTCTTCTGCAGCGACGGCAGGTCATACAGCTTGGGCGGCGCCTGCCGCTTTTCCTCCACCGTCACGGTCAGCGGCCCCCGGTGTTTGTCGGCGGCGCGAGCGACGGCCTCGGCGGCGGCGCGGTCCTTGATGCGGTCCTTCGGCGCCGGGGCGTGGCGCATCTGGAAGCTGCCCTCCGCCACGCTGGCGGTGGCCACCACCTCGAAATAATCCTCCGGCTTGAAATTGCGGATCTCCAGCTCGCGCAGGGCGACGATGGCCAGAGTCGGGGTCTTCACCCGGCCGATGCCGATGACGCCGCGGGTACCGGGAGCCAGCAGGGTCTTGGTTGCGGTGCGCGTCAGCGACAGGTTGTAGATCTGGTCGGCCTGCTGCCGGGCCACCGCCGCCTGATAGAGCGGCCGCATGGACTCGTTGGGCTTCAGCCGGGCGAAGGCGTCGCGCAGGGTTTTCGGATCCTGGGCTGTGAAAATCGCACGCCGCACCTTGCCGCGATAACCGACATGCTCCAGGATCTCCTGGCCGATCAGCTGGCCTTCGCGGTCGCAGTCGGTGGCGAGGATCACCTCGTCGCAGGCGCGCAGAGCCGCGGTGATCGCCTGCAGCTTCGCCGCCTTGTTGCCGCCCTGGTCGGGACGGGTGGGATAGAGCCCGTCCGGCTTCAGCAGGGTCGGCGACCAGCGTTTCCAGGCGGGATCGACCTCGTCCGGCTCGGCAAGCCGCAGCAAATGGCCCTCCGCCGGCAGGATG
>NZ_BADK01000190.1 GCF_000333595.1 Azospirillum sp. B506 | reverse complement strand
CGATGGCAGCATCTGCTGTTCGCCACCCGACAGGGTTCCGGCCAATTGACCCTCGCGCTCCTTCAGGCGGGGGAAGGTGGCGAAGATGCGCTCCAGGTTCCGTGCGCGGTTCGGCTTGCCGCGCCGGTAGCTGCCGAGTTCCAGATTCTCGCGGATCGACAGGTTGGGGAAGATCTTGCGGCCTTCCGGCACCTGGATCAGACCCTCCTCGACGATTCGCGCGGCGGACTTGCCGTCGATGCGGGTGCCGCCGAACCGGATCTCGCCGGACCAGGGCGGCAGCACGCCCGACAGCACCTTGTTCAGCGTCGTCTTGCCGACACCGTTGGAGCCGAGCACGGTGACGATCTCGCCGGCATGGACGGCCATGTCGATGCCGCGCAGCACCTCGGTCGCACCATAGCCGGTCTTCAGGCCACGGATTTCCAGAAGCTGTTCAGCCATGGACCGCCCCCTCCGCCCTCAGACGGGCGGCGGCACCGTGGCCGAGATAGGCCTCGATCACACGGGTGTCGGCGCAGACGACGGCGGGCGGCCCCTCGGCGATCATGCGGCCCTGGGCCAGCACATAGACGCGCTCGCACAGGTTCATCACCGCCTGCATGACGTGTTCGATCATCAGGATCGTCACCCCTTCGTCGCGGATACCCCGGATCACCGGGATGATGTCGCGGATCTCCGACGGGTTCAGGCCGGCCAGCACCTCGTCCAGCAGCAGCAGCTTCGGCTCGGTGGCGAGCGCGCGGGCCAATTCCAGCCGCTTGCGCCCGGCCACAGTCAGCCCGCCCGCAGGCCGGTCCAGCTCGGCGTCCAGCCCGACGCGGCGTGCGACATCGCGCGCCTTCGCCGTGGCATCGGACCGTTTGGCATGGCGCAGATAGGCGCCGACGGCAATGTTCTCGCACACCGTCAGCCCGGCGAAGGGCTGGACGATCTGGAAGGTGCGGCCGATGCCGCGCTCCGCCCGGCGGTGCGGCTCCTCGGCGGTGATGTCGGCACCCTCGAAGCGGATGCGTCCCTCGGTCGGGGCGACGAAGCCCGAGATCATCGAGAACAGCGTGGTCTTGCCGGCGCCGTTGGGACCGATCAGCCCGATGATGCCGCCGGGTTGCAGCGACAGGGTCGCGCTGTCCACCGCCATCAGCCCGCCGAAACGCTTGGAAACGCCCTCAACGGCCAGCATGGGAAACCTCCTTGGAGCCGCGCGCCATCACCCCGCGGCCGCGGTCGCGCAGCCGCTCCAGCAGACCCAGGATGCCGCCGCGGGCAAAGGCCACGGCCAGCACCAGCACGCCGCCGAAGACGATCAGGTCGATGCCGGGGATGCGGCCGGCGAACTGCTTGGCGACCTCGCCCAGCCCGTGCAGGGTCAGCGCCCCGACCACCGGACCGAAGACCGTGCCGACGCCGCCGATGATCGGGGCCAGCAGAAGCTCGACCGAAATCCAGCTGCCATAGGCGATGTTGGCGTCGATGTAGAGGAAATACTGGGCATAGAGGCAGCCGGACAGCGCCGTGACACCACCGGACAGGGCGATGGCGCGCAGCTTCACCGTCAGGGAATTGACGCCCAGCGCCTTGGCCGCATCCTCGTTCTCGCGCACCGCCACCAGCTGCGCCCCGAAACGGGAGCGCTGGATCCAGCGTGTCAGCAGCAGCACCGCGGCGACCAAGGCCAGCACCAGCCAGTAGAAGACAGCACGGTCGGCGAATTGCAGGTTGGCGGCGCGGACATCCAGCTTGATCAGCAGGCCGGCGGCTCCGCCGGTGAAGGAGGCGGCATTGGCGAGAATGCGCAACACCTCGGCGAAGGCCAGCGTCACCAGCGCGAAGTAGGAGCCGCGCAGGCCCGAGCGGAAGCTGAGGAATCCGATGACCCAGCCGACCGCCGCACCGGCCGCCGTCGCCAGCACCAGCCCGGCCCAGGCGTTGACGCCATAGCGCAGTTGCAGGATCGCCGTCACATAGGCGCCGGTGCCGAAGAAGGCGGCATGGCCGAAGCTGAACTGGCCGCCGAAGCCGCCCAGGATGTTCCAGCCCTGGGCGCCCAGCGCAACGATCAGCATGAAGACCAGGAAGTTCAGCACCGGGCTGGAGGTCACCGCCAGCGGCAACAGCGCCGCCAGGATGGTCAGGACGGCGATCGGGATCAGGTCGCGCGCGGTCATGCCTTGGCTCCGAACAGTCCGGTCGGCCGCACCAGCAGCACGGCGATGAAGATCAGGAAGATGCCGATCTGGCCCAGGCTGTCGCCCAGGAACAGGCCGCACAGGCTCTCCACCACCCCGATGAACAGGCCGCCGAGCAGCGCGCCGGGCAGCGAGCCCATGCCGCCCAGCACCACCACGGTGAAGGCGACCAGCACGAAGGCGCCGCCGATGCGCGGGTTGACGTAGAAGGTCGGCATCAGCAGCCCTGCCGCGACGGCGAGACAGGCACAGCCCAGCCCGAAGGTGACGGCATAGACATGCGGCACGTCGATGCCGACCAGATTGGCGCCCAGCTTCTCCTTGGCTACGGCGCGGATCGCCTTGCCGGTGTCGGTACGGTTCAGCACCAGCCACAAGAGACCGGTGACCACCACCGCCACCCCCAGCCCGATCAGGCGCGGATAGCTGAGCAACAGCGGCCCCAGCGCCACCACCTGGAAGGAATAGTCGGTGTCGAGCGTCCGGGTGTCGGACTGGAACAGCGCCAGCAGGACATTCTCCAGCACGATGGACAGGCCCAGCGTGACCAGCAGGATGTTGCCGTCGTCGCCATGGCTGGCCGGTCCGATGACGAAGCGCTGCAGCCCGTAACCGAGCGCGAACATCAGCGGCACCAGCGGCAGGATGGCGAGATAGGGATCCATGCCCAGCCAGGCCCAGGCGATCCAGACCGCGAACATGGCGCAGGTCAAGAGCGCGCCATGGGCGAAGTTGATGATGTGGAGCACGCCGTAGATCAGCGTCAGGCCAAGCGCGATCAGGGCATAGACCGCGCCGGTCATCAAACCGTTCAGCGCCGCTTCCAGGATGATCTGAGGGGAATACATGGCAGCCCGCGCATGAGGGAAATGGTCCCCTCACCCGCTGCCGGCCGGCCGGATCGCGGCAGCCCTTGCGGGTGGGGGGAATGCGGAGATGCGACGGCTAAAAACCGATCAGGCCGCCGGGAAGTTGGCCTTCGCCTCGGCGAATGCGTCGGGGAAGATCACCTTGATGTCCTCACCCTGGATCTGGGTGTTGATCGGGGTGGCCGCCTCGTTCTGGCCGTTGACGAACTTGGTCGGGCCATAGGGCATGATGTGGCCGGCGAAGGTCGAGGCGTTCAGCGCCTCGATGATCTGCCTGCGGTCGGTGGAGCCGGCCCGCTCGATGGCGTCGGCCAGCAGCAGCACGTTCGAGTAGTTCAGCGAGACATTGTAGGCGAAGGACTTGCCCTGCGCTTCCACCGCCTTGCGCAGGGCCAGCGCCTTCGGGTTCTTCGGATCGTGCCAGTGGTTGCAGTCGATGACGTTCTGCGCCGCCTGCGGGAACTCCTTGACGAAGCGGCCATTGGATGCCGCCCCGCCGAGGATGGCATAGATGCCCTTCGGCTTGATCCGCTGCTGCTGCATGGTGCGGGCGAGCAGCACGAACTCGCCGTAATAATTGGACGGGATGACCAGATCAGGATTCAGCGAGCGGATGCGCAGCGCCACGTTGGACATGTCGCGCGCCGGCGTCGGATGGGCGATGGTCTCCAGAATCTCGAAACCGCGCTTGGGCAGCTCGGTTTGCAACAGCTTGGCGAGGCCGGAGCCGAACAGCCCGTCCTCATGCACCAGCACCACCGTCTTCGCCGGCTTGCCGGCCTTGTCGTTGATGGCGGTCAGGTTGTCGAGCGCCACCTGCGTGACCTTGCCGAAGCCGGGGCTGAAGCGGAAGGTGTTGGTCAGGCCGCGGGCCATGATCTGGTCCGACACGCCGACATCGACCAGATAGGGCAGGTCATAGCGCGCCGCCGCCTGCGAGGCGGCAAGGCAGATCGGGCTGGCGAAGCCGCCGACGATGGCCGAAACGCCTTCGGCCTGCATGCGCTCGACCTCCTGCGTGCCGGCTTCGGGAGTCGAACGCGCATCGCCGAAGACCATTTCGAGCTTGGCGCCGTCCAGCGACTTGATGCCGCCGGCCGCGTTGATCTCGCTGATGGCCATCTCCGCCCCGGCGCGGCCGAGGTCGCCGTCATGGGCCAGCGCGCCGGTCACCGGCTGGAGGATGCCGATCTTCACCACCGCGGTCTGCGCCCGCAGCACCGACGGCGCGGCGAACGGCAGCGCCGAGACCGCGGCAGCCGCGGCACCGGTTTTCAGAACCGTGCGGCGGGAAATGCCGGAGAGGGTGGTGTCCTGTACCGAACGTCCCATAACGCTCAACTCCTCTGTTTGATGGCCCGCGCGGTGCGGGTGGGCTTTTCGCCCAGTTTGTTTTTGTCGGGCTTGCTTTTTTCGGCTTTGGTCTTGTCGGTGCCACGCGGCCAGCCGAGCGCCGGGCTCCAGCGCCGTTCTCCGTCGTTGCCGGTGCGCACCAGATCCATATGGAAGCTGTAGCGGTCGGGCCGATACAGCGCATGCAGATGCTCCACGCCTCGGCCCGATGGCTCGTAGACGATGCGGGTCAGGGTCAGCAGCGGCGAGCCGATTTCCAGATCCAGCGCCGTCGCCGCTTCCGGTCCGGCCAGCGTGGCGTTGATCGCCTGGGTGGCGCGCTCCGTCGTCACGCCCGACCGTTCGATCAGTTCCAGCAGCGGGTGGGCCGCCAGTTCGGCTTCCGAATAGGTCAGGCCGATCCATTCCGGCACATGGGTGGTCAGGTAGGAAAAGGGCTCGCCATCGATCAGGCGGACGCGCACCGACCGCTGGACCCGCTCGCCGGGCTTCAGCCCCAGGCTTTCGGCAATCTGGTCCGATGGAACGCCGTAGCCGAAGGACAGCAGCTTCACGTCGGTGCTGCGGCCCATGTCGATCAGGTGCGACAGCACGTTCGACAGGTCGGCGACGATGGGCCGGACGGCGCGCGTGTCATGGACGAAGGTCCCGGAGCCGGCCTTGCGCTGCACCAGCCCCTCTTTTTCCAGCAGGTCCAGCGCCCGGCGCACGGTGACCCGCGACACGGCATGCTCGGCCGCCAGAGCCGGTTCGCCCGGCAGGCGCGTGCCTGCCGGCAGTTCACCGGCGACGATGCGGTCGCGCAGCAGAAGGTAGATCCTGCGGGCCTTCAGAGGTTCGACCGCCGACTTCACAGCACTCCGCCTCCCCATCCACCGGAAACCGCCCCAATGGGACCCAAACCTGTCCATCCACCAGACAGGAACCTGTATGATGGATAATACAGCTTTGGTCAACAGCGATGTTGGTGCCGCGGACGATAGGAGGCCGAATCCGGGAAGCCGGCTGGCACGGACAAGGATCCCCCCGTCGGACAGAAGCCCACTCCACCCATCAATGCGATTTTCCTCTCGTTGAAATCGCAACTATGCGTTTCCGTTTTCGATTTTCCCGGCCTATCCCTTCATCACAGGCCAAGGGGCCGGGTTGCCAGCGCGTCCGGAGCGCGCCAGGATCGGCGAAACTCCGGCATTGCGACGTTTCAAATCCAACCATCCATAAGGGGAGACATCACCATGACCGTTCCGCCCAGCGAACAGGTGCAACTCGTCGCCTATCTCGTCGCCAAGCCGGGCCAGGAGCAAGCCCTGGCCGACGCCATCACCGCCATCGTCCCCGACGTGCTGAAGGAGCCGGGCTGCATCGCCTACTCCGCCCATGTCGACCGCAAGAAGCCCGGCACCATTGTGATGTACGAAATCTGGAAGGATCAGGCCGCGCTCGACACCCATGCCAAGGCCGCAGCCTTCACCGGTCTCGCCGCACAGTTCGAAACACTGCTGGGCGAACCGCTGCGCATCGATCTGCTGCGCCGCATCGCCTGATCGCCGGAGCCGGTCAGGCGTCGCCCATCGCCGGCTTGCCAAGGTCCGTGCGTGCTGCCGCCAGGATCTCTTCCGACAGGGCGGGATCGTCGACAGCACGCGCGAGGACCAGCGCGCCGACCATCCCCGACAGGGTGGCGAGCGCCGCCTTGCGCCTGGCGTCCTCCGACCGGCCCGGCACCAGCCGGCCAAGCACCTCAAGAAAGGGCCGCAGCCCACGGGTAAAGGCGCTCCGCGCCATCCCGCCCTGTCTGGCGGCATCGACACCGAGTGCGGCAATGGGACAGCCTGCGGCGCTGTGGTCGCGATGGCGCGGTGACAGATAGCTGTCCAGCAGCGCCGCCAGCGCATCGTCGCCCTTGGTCTCCGCCGTCCGTCCCCAATTTTCCGCCGCCACGGCCATCGCGTGGGCGCAGGCCTCGGCCGCCAGATCCTCCTTGGACGCGAATTGGCCGTAGAAGCCGCCATGGGTCAGGCCGGCCTCCTTCATCAGGTCGGCGACGCCGATGCCGTTGAAGCCGCGCTCGCGGAACAGCGCGCTCGCCACCTCGACGACCCGGCGCCGGTTCTCCGCCGCCTGCTCCTTGCTCACGCGCATGATTCACCCTCCCTGTCAAGTCACCCGAATGCCGAAAGGCGACCCGTTGACAAATTATATGACGATCATCATCATTTATGCAAACATGACGGCCGTCATTTATTTCCCGCTCCACCGGGCCGTCGATCCGGAGACCGCAACCATGCAGACCGCCTCCCTTCGGGCTTCCCCCACTCAGGACCCCGTCGTCATCGTGTCCGCCGTCCGTACGCCGCTCGGGCGCTTCCAGGGGGAGCTGGCAGCGCTGCCGGCAACGGCTCTGGGCGCCCGAGCCATCACCGCGGCGGTGGAGCGGGCCGGACTGCCGCCCGCCAGCATCGACGAGGTGCTGATGGGCTGCGTCCTGCCCGCCGGCCAGGGGCAGGCGCCGGCGCGGCAGGCTGCCCGCGGCGCCGGACTGCCTGACGCGACGGGGGCGACCACGATCAACAAGGTCTGCGGGTCGGGCATGAAAGCCACCATGCTCGCCCATGACCTGATCCGGGCCGGATCGGCCGACATCGTGGTGTCCGGCGGCATGGAGTCGATGACCAACGCCCCTTACCTGCTGGCAAAGGCGCGCGGCGGCTACCGCATCGGCCATGACCGGCTGCTCGACCACATGATGCTGGACGGTCTGGAGGACGCCTATGAGGGTGGCCGTGCCATGGGCGATTTCGGCGAGGCGACGGCCGAGGCCTATGGCTTCTCCCGTGCCGAGCAGGACGCCTATGCGGCGCAGACGCTGACCCGCGCCCGTGCGGCGGTGGAAAGCGGCGCCTTCGCGGCGGAAATCGTGCCGGTCACCGTTCCCGCCAAGGGTGGGGAGCGGGTGGTCGGCCAGGACGAGAACCCGCTGAAGGTTTCCCCCGACAAGATCCCCGCCCTGAAGCCGGCCTTCCGCCGGGACGGGACGATCACGGCCGCCAGCTCGTCGGCCAATGCGGACGGAGCCGCCGCCCTGGTGCTGACCCGGCGGTCGGTGGCGGAAGCGTCCGGTTTGCCGATCCTGGCGGAGATCCGCGGCCATGCCACCCACAGCCACGATCCGGCCTGGTTCACCACCGCTCCCATCCCGGCGATCCGGAAATTGCTGGACAAGCTCGGCTGGTCGGTGGGGGATGTCGAGCTTTTCGAGATCAACGAGGCCTTCGCCGTCGTCGCCATGGCGGCGCAGCGCGACCTGGGAATCCCGGCCGAGCGCCTGAATGTCAATGGCGGGGCCTGCGCGCTCGGCCACCCCATCGGCGCCACCGGGGCACGGCTGATCGTGACGCTGCTGCATGCGCTGGCGGCGCGGGGGCTGACACGGGGCGTGGCTTCCCTGTGCATCGGCGGCGGCGAAGCCACGGCCATCGCCATCGAGCGCGTCGGCTGAGGCGGGCCGAAGGGCGATCCGGCCGGCCTGGAAGGGCGTCGGGGAACGGGGGCAGTATCACAGGGTGAACAGCACCGCCCCCGGCGTCCGTTCGAGAAGACCGGTCAATCGCCACTCAAAGCTGATCGCCGCCCAGACCCCCACCGGACGCTCCACGATCAGAAGATCGTCTTTGGCATCGGGCAATGCGGCGGATTGCGGATCGGCGGTCCGCCGCACCGTCGAGACCTGGACAGGGCAATGGCAATCGATCAGGCGCAGCCACTCGGACTCCTGCTCCGGACTGCTCCCATGGTCGAGGATGAGGCGGACCGACGCCAAGGCTGGAAACAGCCGTCGGGCGATGCCGAAGGAAAGCGGCTCGCGCGGCGGTCCGTTCGCCAGAATGGTGACGCTGCGGCTAAGGCAGGACGGTGTCTCCCGCGGGGCCACCAGAACCGCCTTGAACCGCTGCGCATCGGCATTCCAATAGGCCGGGCTGCTGGACAACGGCCGGCCGAACGGCGGGCGGCCGACCAGCAGAAGATCGAAATTTCCGACCGGCGGTCCATGAACGAGTTGGAGCGCTCCATCACCGGGAAGCGCAGCCGCAACGCGGCGTAGGTGAGCTGCAGCGGCCTGCAGCAGCACCTCTTCGTCCCGGTCCTGCCGAAGGACATGCGGATCCATGAAGCCGTGGGCGGCCGGCCCGGCGCCCGGTTTCCGTTCCGAAGGACCGGCGACAACGGCAATGCCCTGGGTCATCGACAGCAGCCAGCCGCAAGCCAGCAACGGCTCCAGATCGCCATCCAGTGCAGAAAATACCTTGGCACCGGCACGCATGCGGTCGACCTTGGCTATAGATGGGGCAGTGGATGGGGCCGAGGCCGGAGGGGCCGGCGGCAAACCGGTGGAGGGCGTCAGCACTCCGGCAGATTCACCGCAAGCCCACCCAGGCTGGTCTCCTTGAACTTGGTGCTCATTTCCTCGCCGGTCTGCCGCATCGCCTGGATGCAGTTGTCCAGCGGCATGAAATGCTGGCCGTCACCGCGCAGCGCCAGGGAGGCCGCGGCCACCGCCTTGGTCGCTCCGATGGCGTTGCGCTCGATGCAGGGCACCTGGACCAGACCGGCGACGGGATCGCAGGTCATGCCGAGGTGATGCTCCAGGGCGATTTCCGCGGCATTCTCCACCTGTTCCGGCGTTCCCCCCAGCACGGCGCACAGCCCCGCCGCAGCCATGGCGGCGGCCGATCCGACCTCGCCCTGGCAACCGGCCTCCGCCCCGGAGATCGAGGCATTGTGCTTGATCAGGCCGCCGATGGCCGCGGCGGTCAGCAGGAAGTCGGCGACCTTCGCCGGCTCCGCCCCGGCGCAATGGTCGAGGTAATAGCGGATCACCGCCGGTACGACGCCGGCCGCCCCGTTGGTCGGCGCGGTCACCACCCTGCCGCCGGCCGCATTCTCCTCGTTGACCGCCATCGCATAGATGGCGAGCCAATCGGAGGCGACATGCGGCAGGCTGGAGTTGGCTCCACGCTCGCGCAAAAGCTGCTGATGAATGGCCTTGGCCCGCCGTTTGACCTTGAGGCTGCCGGGCAACTGGCCATCCAGGCTGAGGCCACGCTCGATGCAGCCGTTCATCGCCGCCCAGACGGCGCCGAGCTTCTCGTCGACCTCGGCGGCGGAGCGGACGACGATCTCGTTGGCGCGCTTCATCTCGGCGATGGACGCACCGCTCTCCCGCGCCATCCGCAGCATCGCCGCGGCGTTGTGGAAGGGATAGGGCCAGCCGACGCACTCGGTCTCGAACGCTGCCGCCGGAGCTTCCCGTTCCGCCGCGGTGACGACGAAACCGCCGCCGATGGAGTAGAAGATTTCCGACAGCACCACCTTGCCGGCCCGGTCCAAAGCCTGGAAAACCAGCCCGTTGGCATGGCCCGGCAGCGGCGGCCCGAAGTCGAAGACCAGATCGGCTTCCGGATCGAAGTCGAATGCCGGGAGACCGGCGGGGTGCAGTCTCCGCGTCCGCCAAAGCTCGGCAATGCGCTCCTCGGCCTCGTCGACGTCAAGATTGTCCGGGCGGTAATCGAGAAGCCCCAGCAACACCGCCCGATCCGTCGCATGGCCCTTGCCGGTGAAGGCGAGCGAGCCATGCAACCGCACCCGGAGCGCTGCAGGCGCGGCATCCGCCGACGCCCGCAGCATGTCGAGGAACCGCACTGCCGCGGACATCGGACCCATCGTGTGTGACGAGGACGGGCCGATGCCGATCTTGAACACATCGAAAACGCTGAGAAACATCGGGCGCCTCGTCAGGTCAATACAGTTGGCCTTTTAAGCAAAATTTCCCAGCGGCGCGAGACCCTATCAGCCATAGATCGGGAAGCGCTCGCACAGGTCGCGCACTTCGCCATGCACCCGCTTCTCCACCTCGGCATTGCCGTCCGGGCCGGCGGCGGCAAGGGCGTCGACGACGGTCAGGATCAGCTCGCCGATGCGGACGAACTCCGCCTCGCCGAAGCCGCGGGTGGTGCCCGCCGCAGTGCCGAGCCGGATGCCGGAAGTCACCGCCGGCTTTTCCGGGTCGAAGGGGATGGCGTTCTTGTTGCAGGTCAGCCCGGCCCGCTCCAGAGCCCGCTCGGCGTCGCGGCCCTTCACGCCCTTCGGCCGCAGATCGACCAGCACCATGTGGCAGTCGGTGCCGCCGGAGACGATGTCCAGACCGCCCTTCACCAGCGTGTCGGACAGAACCTTGGCGTTGGTCACCACCTGCGCGGCATAGGCCTTGAACTCCGGAGTCAGCGCCTCGCCGAAGGCGACGGCCTTGGCGGCGATGACATGCATCAGCGGACCACCCTGGTTGCCGGGGAACACCGCCGAATTGAACTTCTTGGCCAGCGCCTCGTCATTGGTCAGGATCATGCCGCCGCGCGGACCGCGCAGGGTCTTGTGCGTGGTGGTGGTCACGACATGGGCATGCGGCAGCGGGTCCGGATAATTGCCGGTGGCGACCAGCCCGGCGTAATGGGCCATGTCCACCATCAGATAGGCGCCGACCTCGTCGGCGATGCGGCGGAACGCGGCGAAATCGATCACCCGTGGATAGGCGGAGGCGCCGGCGACGATCAGCTTCGGCTTGGTTTCCAGCGCCTTGGCGCGCAGGGCGTCATAGTCGATCCGCTGGTCGCTCTCGCGCACCTCGTAGCTGACGATGTCGAACCACTTGCCCGACATCGTCACCGGCGACCCGTGGGTCAGGTGGCCACCATGGGCCAGCGACATGCCCATCACCCGGTCGCCCGGCTGCAACAGCGCCAGGAACACCGCCTGGTTGGCCTGGGCGCCCGAATGCGGCTGGACATTGACGAAGCCGGCGCCGAACAGCTTTTTCGCGCGGTCGATGGCGATGGTCTCGACCTCGTCCACGAACTGGCACCCGCCGTAATAGCGGCGGCCCGGATAGCCTTCGGCGTATTTGTTGGTGAGGATGGAACCCTGGGCGGCCAGCACGTCCGCCGAGACGATGTTCTCCGAGGCGATCAGCTCGATTTCATATTTCTGGCGGTTCAGTTCGCGGTCGATGGCCGCCGCGATCGCGACATCGGCGAGATCGGATTTCGGCAGGGTCTGATGACGGGTCATGTGCGTTTCTCTCGATCAGAGGCCGAGCGCGATTTCGCGGCTGACGGCGTGCAGGATTCCCCAGACATGGTCGGCGAAGGAGCGCCAGACCTCGATCCGGAAGCGGGTCTTGTCCTCGCGGATCAGGACGATCTGCGCCTTGTCGAACAGGGTGCGGCAGCCGGTGCCGACCGCCATCGCCTCGACATCGAAGGCAATGGCGGAGCGCAGGGCGAGCGCCGCGGCCTCCCCCTCGACCAGGATGCCGACCTCGCGATGGCCGATATCGACCAGGCTGTGCGGCTCCTGAAGGGCGGCGAAGGCGTCGGCGATGCCGTCGCTCTCGGCGACCGGCGCGGTCAGCACCCACTCGTCGGGGCCGAGTTGCAGGGCCATCCGGCCGCCGGCCTCCACCATCCCGCCGATGCGGGTGGGGAGCGGCATGCCGATGGCGGCCCCGGCCGATTGCACGGCGGCAGGATCGATGCGCAGGCTGAAGCGGGCGATATCCTCGGCGGCACGGATGCTCAGCCGGCTTGCGGTGTCGCCGGGGATGGTCTTGCCCAGCAACGGGTGGTTGGCCAGAAGCACGACGAAGCCTCCTATGCGCTGAGACGGGTGTTCTCGGGGTCGACGAACACCATGCCGGTGATCGTCGCGGCATGGACCTTGTCCGGCATCGGCACATGCACGGTCTTGCCTTGCAGCGACCGGCCGCCCTGGATCACCGCCAGAGCGATGGACCGCCCCAGCTCGGCACTCCAGTAGGACGAGGTCACATGACCGACCATGTCCATCGGCACCGGCTGGTTCGGGTCGAGGACGATCTGCGCCCCTCCTCCAGCACGGTCTTCGGGTCGCTGGGTCACAGGCCGACCAGCTGCTTGCGATCCTTTCGCAGCATGTCCGGGCGGGACAGCGACCGCTTGCCGACGAAGTCGGCTTGGT
>NZ_BADK01000191.1 GCF_000333595.1 Azospirillum sp. B506 | reverse complement strand
GCAATCGATCAGCACGTCGCCTTCGGGCGTCGACAGGCGGAAGCAGGAACCGGTCACCGTTCCGGCGGCGCCATGGAAGGTCAGCGACAGGGGCATAAGTCGGCTCCTTCAGATGCTCACCCCACCGCCACTCCGCTGTTCTCCGCGGCGTGGGCCTGGGCGAAGGTGAAGTCGGCGTTGGTGCCGGCGTGGATGCGGTACAGCGGCTCGCCCCGGCGCACCGGCTCGCCGACCTTGCGAAGCAGGTCGATGCCGGCCCCCTTGTCGGTGGGCGCACCGGCCAGCCGCGCGATGCGGGCGAGGCGGTAGCAGTCGAGCGACGACACCACCCCGTCGGCCGGCGAGGCGACCTCCGCCACCAGGGACCCAAGGGTGGCCACGGCGGGCGGCGGACCCTGCAGGGCGATGATGCGTTCCATGGCGGCCAGTGCGGCACCCGACTCCAGCAGCTCGCGCGCCCGGCGGTTGCCGCTGCCGCCGCGGACGGCGGGGTCGAATTCCAGGATGCGTCCGGCCAGCAGCAGGGCGCGCTCCTTCAGGTCGGCGGGGGATGCGGGGTCGTTGCGCAGCACGGCCATCACGTCGCGCGCCTCCAGCACCGGGCCGATGCCGCGCCCGACCGGCTGCGAGCCGTCGGTGATCGCCACCTCCAGCGTCAGGCCGAGGCGGTCGCCGACATGCTCGAACAGCTTGCGCAGGCGCACCGCCTCGCCCGCGGTGCGGATCTTGGCGCTGGGGCCGACGGGGATGTCGATCAGCAGATGGGTGGAACCGGCCGCCACCTTCTTCGACAGGATGGAGGCGACCAGCTGTTCGCGGGTGTCGATGGCGAGCGGCCGTTCGACCGAGATCAGGATGTCGTCGGCCGGCGACAGCCGGACATGGCCGCCCCAGACCAGACAGCCCCTGGCCTCGCGCACCAGGGCCTGCATGCGCTCCACCGGCAGGTCGACGTTGGCCAGCACCTCCATGGTGTCGGCGGTGCCGGCGGGGGACGTGATGGCGCGCGACGAGGTCTTGGGGATCGGCAGGCCGTGGGCGGCGACGATGGGCACCACGATCATCGAGGTGCGGTTACCGGGGATGCCGCCGATGCAATGCTTGTCGGCGATGGTGCCGCCGCTGACGTCATTGAGGCCCTCCCAATGGAGGCGGGTGCCGGCGGCGATCATGGCGCGGGTCAGGCCCAGCACCTCCGCCGTCGTCATGAAGCTGGCGCAGGCGATCAGGAAGGCGGCGATCTCGATCTTGGAATAGCGCTGCTCGGTGACGTCGCGGACGATGGCGGCCAACTGGTCGTCGGTCAGAGCGGCGCCGCCGACCTTGGCGCGCACCAGCTCGAAGCTCTCCGGCGGGGTCGGCGGGACGAGATGGACAGCGGATCCCTCCGCCAGTCCCAACTGACCGAAGGCGGGGTCGGACAGGCCGATCTCGTCGGGGCCGAGGATGGCCGGGTCGTCGACGACGTTGAGGACCGCCAGCAGGGAGCGGCCGTCGTTGCGCACCTCCACCCGGCCCAGCCCGAGGAAATCCTCGACATGATAGCGGCTGCAGCGGCGGTTGAGGAAGGCGACGTTCTCCCGGACGGTGTCGATCGCCAGATGTCGAAGCGTCAGCATGCGCACAGTCTACGCCCGGCCCGGCGCATCAGCGTCGCCGAGCCTGCGCGTCAGCCATGCCGGGTCTTACGCGCTGCGGTTGATCCGGATCATTGGCGGGACGGAGGGGCTGTGCCTATGGCTAGCCGCAGCATCAGGTGCTTTCCCGCGCGATGAAGGTCAAGCCGAGGTCGAGGCGGCGTTGCGGTGGGTCCTTGCCGTCCATCAGGTCGAGCAGCATCGCCGCGGCGTGGCGGCCGATGGCATAGCGCGGCGTGGCGACGGTGGTCAGGGTCGGCGTGGTCCAGGCCGAAGCCGGCAGGTCGTTGAAGCCGGCGATGGCAAGCTGGTCGGGCACGCGGATGCCGCGGCGCTGGCACTGGAACAGGGCGCCCTGGGCCAGATCGTCGTTGCAGAAGAACACCGCGTCGCAGTCGCTGCCCTCCGCCATCAGCCGGTCGATCATCGCCGCACCGAGTTGGATCGAGGACCGGTCGGGCAGGCGCCAGACGCGCGTCTCGTCATACAGCCCGGCCTCCTCCAGCGCGTGGCGGTAGCCGTCGAGGCGCGCCAGCGTGCGGGGGTCGAGCTGCACGGCGACGAAGCCGATGCGGCGGTAGCCGCGCGCCAGCAGGTGGGTGGTCATCAGCCGCCCCCCCTCCTCCTGCGAACAGCCGACGCTGAGGCTGTCGGGATCGTCCAGCAGTTCCATCATGTGGACGGTGGGGCTGGACAGTGCGGACAGGTAGGTGCGGGCGACCGCGGTGTGGTCGGTGCCGGTCAGCAGCAGGCCGTCGGGCTGGAACTGGAGATAGGTGCGGATCAGCCGCTCCTCCTCCTCCGGCGAGTAATGGGTGACGCCGATCAGGGCGCGGTAGCCGCGTGGCAGCAGCATGTCGTGGATGCCGGCCAGCGTTTCGACGAAGACCATGTTGGTCATGGACGGGATCAGCACCGCCACCGTCATCGACCGCGCCGAAGCCAGCGCGCTGGCGGCCTGATTCGGCACGTAGCCCATCGACTGCGCGGTGTCGAGGATGCGCTGGCGCAGCTCCGGCACCACCAGCTCCGGCCGCTTGAAGGCGCGCGACACGGTGATGGCGCTGATGCCCACCCGCTCCGCCACGTCCGCCATCGTCGCGCGGCCGGTGCGCGACGAGCGCGGCTTGCGCGTCTTGACCGCCGGGGTTGCAGTCCCATCGCCGCCACGGGTCGTCACAGGGCTTCGTCCTTCCGTTTCCGGCCGGCGCGACGGAAGGTCGCGCGGGCGCGCTGGTCACCGGTGTGTATCATACTCGCCGACCGCCGCATCCCCTGCGGAAGCCTTCCGTTCGGTGCCCCGATTCCGAACCGGGGCCTGCAACCCGCGGCCATGTCCGATCAGTTTGTCCGCAACTCAAACAAAACTCTTTACGGCCGTCAAGGTTAGCGCTAACAGTATCGCCACCTCGTCTCGGCGTCATCTGCGATTTCCGGCCGGCAAGGCCGGTGATATCGATTTGAGCTGATGATGATAGCGCTAACATAATTTTGTCGGTGCGTGGGCCGCCACGATCCCGGTCGTGGGGGCGGTGCTGCACCGGTCTTCGGGAACACGAGCCTCATGAACGGTCCCTCCATTGCGCCGTCTCCCGGCATGAACGTCATTTCCCCAGAACCACCGGGCGGGGCGCCGCTGATCGTCGTGGTGATGGGGGTCGCCGGCTGCGGCAAGTCCAGCGTCGGCCAGAGCCTTGCCGAGAAGCTGGGCGACGTGTTCATCGAGGGCGATGCCCATCATCCCCCCGCCAACATCGAGAAGATGTCGGCCGGCATCCCGCTGACCGACGCCGACCGCGACGGTTGGCTGGGCACGCTGGCCGGCTTCATCGCCGAGGCGCATCGTGCGGAGCGCGGGCTGGTCGTCGCCTGCTCGGCGCTGAAGCGGCGCTACCGCGACCGGTTGCGCGGTGACTGCGAACGGGTGGTCTTCCTGCACCTTCACGGCGACAAGGCGCTGATTTCCTCCCGCATGGGGGCGCGCACCGCCCATTTCATGCCCACAGCCCTGGTCGACAGCCAGTTCGCCGACCTGGAGATGCCGACGGCCGACGAGGCCGTGCTGTCCTATGAGGTGACGATGCCGGCCGAGGCCATCGTCGCCGATGCCTATGCCCGCCTGACCAACACCGGCGGGAAATCGAACCAAGGCGGCGGAGCCGCTGGGAATCAGAGCGGCGGAGCCGCTGGGAGGAACGCATGAAGAGCGTTGCGGATCTGCTGGAGCGGATCACCGAATGGATCATGGCGGCGATGCTGGCGGTCATGGTCGGTCTCGTCTTCGGCAACGTCGTCCTGCGCTACATCTTCAACAGCGGCGTCGTCGCGGCGGAGGAGATCGCGCGGCTGATGTTCGTCTGGCTGGTGTTCCTGGGCGCCACCGTGGCGCTGCGCCACCAGCGGCATCTGGGGCTTGAGATCCTGCAGGCCCGCCTGCCCTTCAAGGTGCGCCGCGCCTGCGCGGTGATCGCGCACCTGATGATGCTGTACGCGCTCTATCTGTTCGTGCAGGGCAGCTGGATCCAGCTGCTGATCGGCATGGAGACCTTCTCCACCGTCCTGCGCTTCCCGATGGCCTTCTATGCCGCGGCCGGTTTCTTCCCGGCCATCGCCATGGCGCTGATCGTGCTGGCAAACCTGTGGCGGATCGTCACCAACCAGCCCGGCGCCCGCATCCCCGGCGACCCCGACACGATGATGGACCATCCCGACGCGCACGGCCCCGCCGTCGCACCTCCGGCTGTGCCCGGCAGCCATCCCGGTGCAGCCGTCGCCAAGCGCTGAAGCCCAGCCCAGAAGACCCTTTGCGGACGGAGACGCCGCCATGACACTCACCATTTTCCTGGGCTCGCTGTTCGGCTTCATGCTGCTCGGCATGCCCATCGCCTTTGCGCTGATGCTGACCGGCGTCGCGCTGATGGTCCACCTCGACTTCTTCGACGCCCAGCTGGTCGCCCAGAACATGCTGAGCGGCGCCGACAACTACCCGCTGATGGCGGTGCCCTTCTTCATCCTGGCCGGCGAGCTGATGAACGCCGGCGGCATCTCCCAGCGCATCATCAACCTGGCGGTCAGCCTGGTCGGCCACATCAAGGGCGGCCTGGGCTTCGTGACCATCGGCGCTTCGGTGATGCTGGCCAGCCTGTCGGGGTCGGCCATCGCCGACACCGCGGCCCTGGCGACGCTGCTGATCCCGATGATGCGCGACCACGGCTATCCGGTGCCGCGCTCCGCCGGCCTGATCGCGTCGGGCGGCATCATCGCCCCGATCATCCCGCCCAGCATGCCCTTCATCATCTTCGGCGTGACCACCAACACCTCGATCAGCTCGCTGTTCATGGCCGGCATCGTGCCCGGCCTGCTGATGGGGCTGGGGCTGATCGGTGCCTGGGTCTTCGTCGTCCGCGACATGACGGTGAAGCTGCAGCCGAAGGCCAGCGGCCGGGAACGGCTGAAGGCGTTGGGCGACGGCATCTGGGCGCTGGCCCTGCCGGTCATCATCATCGGCGGCCTGCGTGGCGGCATCTTCACGCCGACCGAGGCCGCGGTGGTCGCCGCCGTCTATTCGCTGTTCGTGGCGCTGTTCGTCTACCGTCAGGTGACGCTGCCGCAGCTGGTCCCGCTGCTGGTCCAGGCGGCGCGCACCACCAGCACCGTCATGTTCCTGTGCGCCGCCGCCCTGGTGTCGTCCTATATGGTGACGCTGGCCGACCTGCCGCAGCAGATGACGGAGCTGCTGGCCCCGCTGATGGGCCATCCCAAGATGCTGATGCTGGCCATCGCCCTGCTTCTGCTGGCCGTCGGCACGGTGATGGACCTGACGCCGACCATCCTGGTGCTGGGTCCGGTGCTGACCCCGCTGGCGATCAAGGCCGGCATCGACCCGACCTATTTCGGCGTGATGTTCGTGCTGATCGGCACGCTGGGCCTGATCCATCCGCCGGTCTGCACGGTGCTGAACGTGGTGTGCGGCGTTGCCCGCATCTCGCTGGAAAGCGCCACCAAGGGCATCTGGCCCTTCCTTTTGACCTACATCGTGCTGGTGGGCCTGCTGATCGCCGTGCCGGAGATCGTCACCGCCCCGCTGCACCTGGTTCACTGACGCGTACCCAAGTCCAAAAGCCTAAAACCAACCAAACACCAGACGCCAATCACCAGATGGCAAGGGAGATCGACCCCATGTTCCGCAAACTGCTGCTCGCCACCGGCATCGCCGCCGCCCTGCTGGCTCCGGTCGCCGCTTCGGCGCAGGACGTGAAGACCCGCATCATCCGCTTCGGCTACGGCCTGTCGGAAAGCAGCAACCAGGGCCGCGCGGTGAAGTATTTCGCCGAGGAGCTGTCCAAGCGCAGCGGCGGCAAGCTCAAGCTGAAGGGCTTCGGCGACGCCAGCCTGGGCAGCGACATCCAGATGCAGAACGCCCTGATCGGCGGTGCGCAGGAGATGATGGTCGGCTCCACTGCCACCCTCGTCGGCATCGTCAAGGATTTCGGCGTCTATGACCTGCCCTTCCTGTTCAACAACGAGAAGGAGGCCGACGCCGTCCTCGACGGCCCGTTCGGCGAGAAGCTGCTGAAGTCGCTGAACGACAAGGGGCTGGTCGGGCTGGTCTATTGGGAGAACGGCTTCCGCAACCTGACCAACAGCAAGCGGCCGATCACCAAGCTGGAGGACATGGGCGGCATCAAGCTGCGCGTGATGCAGAACCCGGTCTACATCGACATGTTCAACCGCTTCGGCGCCAACGCGGTGCCGCTGGCCTTCTCCGAGCTGTTCACCGCGATGGAGACCGGCACGGTCGACGGCCAGGAGAACCCGGTCACCACCATCCAGTCGTCGAAGTTCTATGAAGTGCAGAAGTATCTGACGATCTCCCGCCACGTCTACAGCCCGTGGATCATGCTGGCCAGCAAGCGCTGGTACGACGGCCTGTCGGCCGACGAGAAGAAGATCCTGAACGAGGCCGCCGTCGCCTCGCGCGAGTTCGAGCGCAAGGACAGCCGCGAGGCCTCGGCCCAGAGCATCGCCTACCTGAAGGAAAAGGGCATGCAGATCAACGAGCTGAGCCCGGCCGAGCTGGAGCGCATGCGCGAGATGGTCAAGCCCGCCTTCGACAAGTACGCCGCCGACGGCGGTGCCGAGGTGCTGAAGGACCTGCAGGGCGCCATCGCCGCTGCCCGGAAGTAACCGCGGCGACGCCGGTTTCAGGGATGACGGGGGGCGGTTCGGGTCATGCCGGCCGCCCCCACTGTTTTTATCGGTTTCCGAGTGAAGGGTTTATGCACCGGAGCGATTTGCAAACCGGTCCTTAGGTATGATTTCTGGGTAGAGGTATGGGTGCTTGTCGGAATTTTGATAATAGAACGCGCTAAATATTTGTTCTACAATCATATTGGATTTCAATTTACGTGGATTTAACAAAACCGCGACACGATCGGTATGGGTGTCGACCCGTCATTCGGATGTGTTGCGGGGTGTTTCGATGTTCAAGACGTTGCCTTTGGTGACCAAGCTGGTGCTTGCGATCGGCCTTGTACTCCTGGTTGGATTGAGCGTTGGTACGGTGGTGATTTCCGCCAAGAGCGGGTCGGATACCGACGCGCTGTCCTTCGAGGTGGGAGAGGCGCTGGGCAAGTATCACGCCGCCACCGTCGAACGGCGGCTGAACGAGGCCATGAGCATCAGCCGTCACATCAGCACCACCCTGCTCGCCCTGAAGCGCCAGGGAGTCGTCGATCGCGACAAGGTGAGCGCGTGGCTCAAAAGCCTGCTGATCGCCGATCCAAAACTGCTGGGTGTTTGGGTGGGCATGGAGCCGAACGCACTCGATGGCAGGGACAAAGACTTTGTAAACGCCCCCACCGGAGACTCCACCGGGCGATTCATCCCCTACTGGAACAGAGTCGGCGACAAGATCAACTACCAGCCGCTATCCAATTACGAAAGCTCCGGCGCTGAAGGATTCTATTACAACGAAGCGAAACGCACGAAGCATGAAGTCATCGTCGAACCTTATTCCTATCTTGTGGCCGGGAAAAATGTTCTGATGGTTTCGCTCGTCGTTCCGATCATGGAAGACGGCAAGGTCATCGGCGTTGCCGGCGTCGACATAGCCAACGACGAAATCTGGAATGAACTGAAATCGGCGAAGCCATTTGGGACGGGTTCGGTTTTCCTGGTTTCCAATGGCGGCGCCTGGGCGGCCTACAGCAATCCCGAACATCTGGGCAAACCGATCCTTGAGACCAACCCCAGACTTAAGGACGCGATGCCCGCCATCCGCGAAGGCCGACCCTTCGCCCATTTCTCGGTGTCGGCCAGCCTGGGCACCGAGGTGAAGCAGCTGTTCAAACCGGTCGTCATCGACGGCACGGGGACGCCCTGGGCGATCCTGGTCAACCTGCCGATCAATCAGGTCGAGCTGCCGAAGCAGGCGCTGACGCACTTCATCGCCATCGGCGCAGTCCTGCTGACCGCCGCGCTTCTGCTGGCGCTGTGGCTGACCAGCCGCGTCGTGATCGGCCAGCCGCTGCGCCGGATCATCGCCACCATCCAGGCGCTGACCGCCGGTCGGCGCGACGTGGAGGTTGCCGACAGCGACCGTGCCGACGAAATCGGCGCCATCAACAAGGCGCTCCAGCTGTTCAAGGAGAATGCCGGCCGCGTCGCCGAGATGGAGGAGCAGCGCCGCCTCGACGAACAGCGCGCCGCCGGGCAGCGCAGGGAGGAATTGGCCCGGTTGGCCGACCGCTTCGAGGGATCGGTCGGTGATGTGGTCGCCAATGTGGCGCGGCAGGCCGAGGCGATCCGCACCGATTCGGAAGGGTTGTCCGCCATCGCCGCGCAGACCAGCGCCCAGGCCGCTGCCGTCGCCAGCGCCGCCGATGTCGCCAGCGGCAACGTGCAGACGGTGGCCGCGGCGGCGGAGGAGCTGGCGCATTCCATCGAGGAGATCAACCAGCGCATCGCCGCCTCCTCCCGCATGGCGAACGACGCGGTGGGCGAGGTCGAGAAAACCAACGGCACGGTCGCCGGTCTGGCCGAAGCGGCGCAGAAGATCGGCGAGGTGGTGACCCTGATCCAGTCGATTGCCGGGCAGACCAACCTGCTGGCGCTGAACGCCACCATCGAGGCGGCGCGGGCGGGGGAAGCTGGCAAGGGGTTCGCCGTGGTGGCGCAGGAGGTGAAGAACCTCGCCAGCCAGACCGCCAAGGCGACGGAGGAGATCGCCGGGCAGATCGCCGAGATCCAGGCGGTCAGCGGCAACGCCGTCGGCGCCATCCAGGCCATCGGCCGCACCATCCTGGGAATCAGCGAGACGGTGACCGCCGTCGCCGCCGCCGCGGAGGAGCAGGGGGCGGCGACCCGCGAGATCAGCCGCAACGTTCAGCAGGCCGCCACCGGCACCCGCGAGGTGTCGGCCAACATCGACGGTGTCACCCGTGCCGCCGGCGAGACCGGCAGCATGGCCGCCCAGGCCCGCGCCGCGGCCGACACGCTGTCGCAGCAGTCGGCTCAACTGCGCGGCGACGTGCAGCGCTTCGTGGCGACGATCCGGGAAGGGTGAGACCGGGAGGGGGCCGACAGCCCCCCGCTGAGAGCCCGTTTGAAAAGGGTTGGCTGTAACGGCGTGATATGATTCAAACTTTGGATGTGGACCGAAGCGACGCGCAGCCGAATGGCCAGGATTGAGAAGAAGACGAAGCGGTATTCGACGGACCTGACCGATGAGGAGTGGTCTCTGATAGAACCGCTGATGCCGGAGAAGGCCGCCACCGGCCGTCCGAAGACTGTAGATCTTCGGGAAGTCTTGAACGCCTTGCGCTACTTGGCCCGGACGGGCTGTGGCTGGCGGCTTTTACCGAAGGACTTCACACCGTGGCAGACGGTGTATTGGTGGTTTCGGCATCTCCTGCGGCGATTGCTGTTTCAGACGACCCACGACGTGGCGTTGATGATCGACCGTGAACGGGCTGGGCACGAGGCCAGCCTGAGCGCCGGGGTTGTGGACAGCCAATCGGTGAAAGCTCCCGCCGCCGCGAAGCGCGGCTATGACGCGGGCGAGAAAATCAATGGGCGCAAGCGGCACATCGCGGTCGACACCGATGGCCGCCTGCTGATGGTGAACCTGACCACGGCTGACATCTCCGACTCTGCCGGAGCCCAGAAAATTCTGGAGGCGATGCGCAAGCGTTGGCCGTGGATGAAGCACCTCTTCGCCGACAGCGCCTATGATCGCAAGAAGCTGATGGACAAGGCTGCCTTCCTCGACTTCACCATCGAAGTGGTCCGGCGAACCGACACAGAGCCAGGGTTCAAGGTCGTACCGCGGCGCTGGGTGGTCGAGCGGACCTTCGGATGGATGACCCGCTGGAGACGTCTGGTTCGCGATTACGAAGCGTGCATCGACGTCTCCGGCGGCATGATACAGCTTGCTATGGCAAGCCTGCTACGTCGACGAGTCTGCCACTGAAGCGGTTGTCAAACGGGCTCTTATGCCAGAGAGTGGAAGCATATGCCCGCAGCGTTCCCGATCCGAGAAGACGCGAGCGCCAGCGAGTTGCGCATCCTGGCGCGGCTGGCCGGCATGGGCCGTTAAGCCCTGTAGCTGCGCGGGCACGTCATTTTCCGCCGTCTTGTCGACAACTTGGACATCGACGTATAGCTCGGTTGTTATTATTGAATAGTCCTTATTGAATATAATAAAAATGCATACTATCTTGCAATCTACTCATGGCTCTCATAGGGCAATGCTCAGCGAGGCGGCATGACTGTTTCAGCGCCAGGATTGTACGCGAATCATTATCATCTTTTTTCATTGCGCAACATGTCAAATCAGCGTAATCTTATATGGCCAGCAAAAGATTTTGAACAATTATTCGTCATATCTTTTGCAAGGCGCTGCTTTTGATTGATGTTCCATGACAAATCATGGGTGCACGCAATGCGCATAATAGAAAAGTATGAAACAACAAGCACCAATACCGATGCAATAGAATTGGCGCAAAAAGGGGCCGATAATTTTACTGTGGTTTGGTCTCATTCTCAAACTGCCGGGAGGGGACGGCATAATAGGAAATGGGACTCAATTTCTGGAAATGTGTTCTGGTCAATTATTGTAAGGCCTCAAGAAGACTGGCCATCATTTGTTGATTTGGTGTTTGTCAATGCATTGGCTGTAAGAAATTCAATATCTCAGGAGATTCGCAATAGTAATAAATTATGGATGAAGTGGCCGAATGATATTATTATAAATAATTTCAAGATTGCCGGATCACTTCTTGAAACAAGCGGAATTGCCAATGGGACGCAGCCGGAATGGGTTGTGATTGGTACGGGAATTAACGTTACCAATCATCCAGACGGCGAAGGAATGCTGTACCCTCCAAACTCACTCCATGGCCTGGGCTTTAAGGAAGCGACAAGGGATAGCCTAATTCAACGGCTGAATGTCGAGCTTCCCCGCCAAATTGATCTGTGGCGCGAGTTTGGATTTGGCAAAATTTTGGATGATTATAGACAGGCATCTTTCAAGATAGGTCAGAAAATTACAGTTGGATTCGGGTATGATAAGTCAACATATCAATCTGGAATTTACGAAGGAGTTAATGAGAGAGGAGAATTATTGCTTTGACTTCGGATAAAACTTCTAAAGATAATGAGTTCACATGATGTGATACTTATTAGCAAATAAATACTTTTTAAAAATACAATTTATCTTAATAAATATAGGATTTTTACGATGCAAACAATTATATCTTTGGTTCAGAAGCGCAAGGATTTCCGTTTTTTTGTTTCGATACTAACTGTATTCTTCTATGCCTTTCAGCATCCACTTACCAATCCATTCTATCGCACTGTGGCACAAGATTCTGTTGGGCAAATGAGAGCCTTGTTGATCTGTGAGGCAGCTCTTTTGATCGCATATCTGGGACTTTTAACAATCAGTGAAGTAAGAATAGGAATTAAGAAAATAATATTCGACATAAATTCTTTTGGAGTGATTATTTTATCCATGATAACCGGTTATGCAAGTTTATACACTTACATGATTGCTCAATCATCACTGTCGCCAAATGAACTTTCTATGATACTTAACGCTTCTCCAATGACATCAGTGGCTGTTGCTTTTATAATATCAAGACAAAAATTTGATCGATCCTATTTTATTGTGGCGTCGATTCTATCAATATTTATCGTAGGTTTGACATATTTCTATAGTGATAAGAATCAATATTGGAGCTTTGACCTTAGCGGATATACAGCAGCTCTTTTGACGCCTGCGCTTTTCTACACGACCATTCAGATAATTGCCGAGAAATTTAAAGATAACCCTCAAAAATTGATAGGTGCTATTACATTTTCATCGATTCTCGGGTCTAGCCTTATGATGATGGTGATTGGTGTATACTTCCTGCAATCTGACATAAGTTTCCATTATGATAAAGCCAATTACTTGATCGTTGTCTTGATGATTATTGGAACAGTTGTGCCGGCTTTCTTTGGTAGAATTCTCTACCACATAACATTGGAGGTTTATAAAAGAAGCCAGGAACAGATATCAATTCAGTTCTACCTAATTCCAGCATTCACCGTTTCCATATCATATGTATTGTATAGAATTTACCCTGAAGCAACACAAGAACCAAAATTGTATCAATTGAGCGGAATTGTTGTTGTTGTTGGTGTTTTGATGATTTACTCTGAGTACAAAAAAAGAAACAAATGAAATGGGGCATGCCCACACCGCCATGCTAGTCGGCTCGGCCGGGCGGCGACGTGCCGCGTCGTCACTCCAGCGTCGGCTCCGTCCGCTGGCCCACGCGGCGCTGCGAATCAACGGCGGCGCGCAGGCGGTCGCGGGCGGCTCCGCGGCTGCCGGCGGTGGCGGCCGGGCGCAGGCCGTTCAGTGCGGCCAGGAAGTTGGTGCCGGCGTGGCCCTTCGGTTCGGAAACGCGGCGGGTGGGCATCGCCGGGATCTCCTGCGTCACCGCATCCTGGTCGGCGGCAATTGCCGTCGTTTCGGCCGCCGCCGTCCCGGCTGCCGTCAGCCCGGCCACTTTCGCCTGGGCGCGGGTCTGCTGGGCCTCCACCCGGGCGCGGGCGACGATGCGCTCGCGCAGGTCGGCATCGAGCGTGCGGAACACGCGCGAGGCCTCGGTCAATTCGCGTTCCCCCCCGCTGTCGAGCGTGCGCTTCAGGGCGTTCGCCAGCAGGCGGCATTCCAGGACGCCGGGCACCCGTTCGCGCTCCACCGCCCGGGCGAAGACGCCGACGGCTTCGAGGGGTTCGCGGTCAAGGGTGCCCTGGGGCATGGTGCGGGCTGATCCA
>NZ_BADK01000192.1 GCF_000333595.1 Azospirillum sp. B506 | reverse complement strand
ATAGACGTTCGACAGGTCGAGCAGNGTCGCCGCCTTGCGCCCGGCCGCCAGCACCTCGCCCGGCTCGGACAGGCGGTAGAGCACGCGGGACTTGCGCGGCGCTTTCAGCACGCCGTCGGCGACCTGATCGGCCAGCCGGTCGACGTCGCCGGCCGCGGCGGCGATGGCTTCCTCGGCGCTGGCGAGGTGGCTCTTGGCGGCCTCCAGCGCGGCGTCGGCGGTGCGGCGGCTGTTGCGGGCCTGATCGACCCGCTGTTCGGCGACATGGCCCTTGCCGAACAGGATCAGTGCCCGTTCCATCTCCTTGGCGGCGAAGTCCGCCTCGCTGGCGCGCTGGGCGACCAGCGCCACCGATTCCTCGCGGGAGCGGCGGGACTGGCGCAGCTGGGCCTCGGCGGAGCGGAGCTGCGCCTCCAGGTCGCGGGTGTCGAGCGTGGCGATGACGGCGCCGGCTTCCACCAGATCGCCCTCCTCGACCGGGATGGTCAGGACACGGGCGGCGTATTTGGTGGCAATGTCGATCTCGTTCGCCTCGATCCGGCCGTTGCCGGAGGCGAAGCCGGCGGGCAGGCGGTTGCCCTGCATCGCCCGCCAGCCATAGGCGGCCCCGGCGACGAGGGTCGCCAGCAGGGCGACGGCGATGAGAAGTCGCTTGAAGGTCATGGCAGGGTTCCTTTCCCGGCTTTCTCGTTATCGTCCAGTGCGCCCCTCACCCCGGCCAGGATGCGCTCGCGCGCCGCGTCGTCCGGCGCAGCGTCCAGCGTGCGGCGGAGTGCCAGCAGCGCCTCGGCATAGTGGTTGTGCCAGTCGAGTCCGGCGGCAAGGTCGGCAGGGGCGAGGCGGGGGTGGCGGTCGGCCGGGGCCAGCGGGCAGGGGGCGGCGAGGTCGACGCGGTCGTCGAGTGCCGGCAGGGCGATGCGGTCCGCCGACCAGCCCTTGTCGAGCAGCGCCTGACGGATGGAGGCGCGGGCGGGTTCCTCGCCATGGACCAGGAACAGGCCATGGCCGACGCCGTGGCGGGCTGCCAGCCAGTCCAGCAGGGCGCTGCGGTCGGCATGGCCGGAATAGACGTCGATGGAGCGCACCCTGGCTTTCACCGCGATCTCCTCGCCATGGATACGGACGCGGGATGCCCCCTCCTGCAGCAGGCGGCCGAGTGTGCCCGGAGCCTGGTAGCCGACCAGCAGCACGGTGTCCTGCGGGCGCCACAGGCGGTTCTTCAGATGGTGGCGGATGCGGCCGGCGTCGCACATGCCGCTGGCCGCCATGACGATGGCGCCGCCGGCGATGCTGTTGAGGCGCTGGCTTTCGGGCACGCCGCGGACATGGTGGAAGTTGGCGCGGGTGAAGGGGTCGCCGTCGGTTTCCAGATCGGCGAGATGACGGCGGAAGACGCCGGTCACCGCATCCGCCAGCGGCGAGTCTAGGAAGACGTCCACCGCCGGCAGCCGGCCGCTGTCGAACAGGCAGTCGAGGTCGTAGAGCAGTTCCTGCGTCCGCTCCACCGCGAAGACCGGGATCAGCAGGACGCCTCCGGCGGCCAAAGCCGCGGATACTTCGGCGCGCAGCACCGCCTGCCTGCCGGCCTCGTCCAGGTCGCTGCGCTCGCGGTCGCCGTAGGTGGTCTCCAGCACCATCCAGTCCGGCCGCTCAGGGCCGTCGGCGTCGGCGTGGAAGCTCTTGCCGCCGGGACCGAGGTCGCCGGAGAACAGGAGGCGGGTGGGATCGCCGCCGCCGGTTCCCAGGCCATCGGAGACTTCGAGCTCGATGGAGGCGGAGCCCAGGATGTGGCCGGCCTGCCAGAAGCGGGCGCGCAGGCCCGGCAGGATCTCGGTCCAGCGGTCGTACTCGACGCGGCGGACCCGGCGCCAGCTGCGGATGGCGTCCTCCTGGGTATAGATCGCCTGGACCGGCGGACGGCCCCCCTGGCGGTTG
>NZ_BADK01000193.1 GCF_000333595.1 Azospirillum sp. B506 | reverse complement strand
GGGTGCTTTTCACCTTTCCCTCACGGTACTGGTGCACTATCGGTCACTGAGGAGTACTTAGGCTTGGAGGGTGGTCCCCCCATGTTCAGACAGGGTTTCACGTGCCCCGCCCTACTCGTGGATCGCTTCCGGTTTATCCGTACGGGGCTATCACCCGCTATGGCCCGACTTTCCAGACGGTTCCGGTTATGTAGAAGCAATCACTGGCCTGGTCCGCGTTCGCTCGCCACTACTAGCGGAGTCTCGGTTGATGTCCTTTCCTCCGGCTACTTAGATGTTTCAGTTCGCCGGGTTCGCTTCCCACACCTATGAATTCAGTACGGGATACCGCCGAAGCGGTGGGTTTCCCCATTCGGAAATTCACGGATCAAAGCCTGCTCGCGGCTCCCCGTGACTTATCGCAACGTGCTACGTCCTTCATCGCCTCTCAGTGCCAAGGCATCCACCAGATGCCCTTCAGACGCTTGATCTCTATTCCGAACGTCACGCACAGGGGCAAACCGCTCCTGCCTCGTGGACGCTCATGAAGATGCATCCTCGGTCACTTAAAACTCGACTTTATTCACGATTTGAAAGATCCAGCGTTTTGAAATTTTCAAAACGCCAAGCGCTTCTCGTCAATCCGGCCGAGATGCTGCAGATGCAGCGTCAGCGGGTGTTCCGGATTGTCGAGAAGGGATGCGCCGGCGGCGGCAGAGATGCGCCTTTGTGGCTGAGGTGCCGGACCGCTGAGGTCGGCTTCCTTAGAAAGGAGGTGATCCAGCCGCAGGTTCCCCTACGGCTACCTTGTTACGACTTCACCCCAGTCGCTGACCTTACCGTGGTTGGCTGCCTCCCTTGCGGGTTAGCGCACCACCTTCGGGTAAAGCCAACTCCCATGGTGTGACGGGCGGTGTGTACAAGGCCCGGGAACGTATTCACCGCGGCGTGCTGATCCGCGATTACTAGCGATTCCAACTTCATGCACTCGAGTTGCAGAGTGGCATCCGAACTGAGACGGCTTTTGGGGATTGGCTCCATCTCGCGACTTCGCTTCCCACTGTCACCGCCATTGTAGCACGTGTGTAGCCCAACCCATAAGGGCCATGAGGACTTGACGTCATC
>NZ_BADK01000194.1 GCF_000333595.1 Azospirillum sp. B506 | reverse complement strand
GTCATGCTGCCGCTGGAGATCATGGGGATTGCCCGTGCCGAACGTCAGGCCCGGCCCCGCGAGCAGTTGGAGCGGTTCGGCCTGTCGGGCTTCGAGCGCAAGTTCCCCTGGCAACTGTCCGGCGGCATGCAGCAGCGCGTCTCCATCGCCCGCGCGCTGGCCCTGCAGCCCGACCTGCTGCTGATGGACGAGCCGTTCGGTGCGCTCGACGAGATCACCCGTGATCATCTGAACCTGCACCTGACCCAGCTGTGGCGGGCGACCGGCAAGACCTGCGTCTTCGTCACCCATTCCATCGCCGAAGCGGTCTTCCTCTCCACCCGCATCGTGGTGATGAGTCCGCGCCCCGGCCGCATCCTCGATGTCATCGATTGCGACAGCCTGCCGCGCGAGCGCACGCTCGACATCCGCGAGTCGCCGGAATTCGCCGCCATCGCCCACCGCGTGCGCGAAGGGCTGAAGGAAGGGCATAGCTACGATGACTAGCCGCGCGCTTCCCGTCACTGTGATGACGCTGCTGCTGCTTTTGACCTGGTACGCCGGGGCGGCTTGGCTGAACTGGCCGCAGGCGGCGGAGGCGCTGACCCGTGCCGGCAAGCCGGCCGGCGTCGCGGACGTGCTGGCCCAGGCCTATGCGATGAAGCGGCCGATCCTGCCCACCCCCGATCAGGTGATGGTGGAGCTGTGGAATTCCCTGACCGGCTATGCGCCGACCAGCCCGCGCAACCTGCTGTTCCATGCCTGGGTGACGGCGGAGGCGGCGCTGACCGGTCTGGCGATGGGGCTGGTTCTGGGCATCCTGCTGGCCGCCGGCATCGTCTATACCCGGACGCTGGAGGCCAGCCTGCTGCCCTGGGTGATCGCGTCGCAGACCGTCCCGATCCTGGCCATCGCGCCGATGATCGTCGTCATCCTCGGCAACATCGGGCTGACCGGGCTGCTGCCAAAGGCGGTGATCTGCATGTATCTCTGCTTCTTCCCGATCACGGTCGGCATGGTGAAGGGGCTGCGCTCCGCCGATCCGCTGTGGCTCGATCTGATGCGGACCTATTCGGCCAGCGGGATGCGCGCCTTCTGGTCGCTGCGGCTGCCGGCCTCCATGCCGTTCCTGTTCGCCAGCCTCAAGGTGTCGGTTGCCATCAGCGTGGTCGGCGCCATCGTCGGCGAGCTGCCGACCGGCGGGCAGGCCGGGCTGGGGGCGCGGCTTCTGTCGGGGTCCTATTATGGCCAGACCGTGCAGATCTGGGCGGCGCTGATCATGGCCTCGCTGTTGTCGGTGGCGCTGATCGCGGTGGTGCGCGGGCTGGAACTGGTCCTGCTGGGCCGGGCGGGTGCGCGATGAGCGATCCGACGGGCGATGAGGCGACGAACCCCTACCGCACCAGCCTGCGCAGCGCCGTCGATTGGGGGCTTGTCGCCATCGGCCTGCCGATCCTGGCCGGTCTGGCCTTTCCGATCGCGGAGCGGAGCGGCGAGTCCGTCGGCTGGTTCGACGGGACCGCGGCGCCCTTCTTTCTGGTCGGTCTCGTGCTGGCGGTCATCGCCGCCGCCTTCGCGCCGAAGCGGGTCTGGGGCGCCTGGGTGGAACTGGCCGGTATCGCCTTCGCGTGGCTTCTGCCGGTCCATCTGATGAATGGCGGGCTGATGCTGTCGGACGCCTGGGGGCTGTGGCTGTTCCTGCTGGGGACGATGCTTCTGCTGTGGCGGGTGATGGCGGTTTTGGCCGGGGTGCCGGGGTGGACGCGCTCCGTGCTGGTGCCCGGACTGTTCGGCCTCGGGCTGCTGGTCGGATGGGAGTTTCTCGTTACCGGTTTCGAGGTGCCGGCCATCCTGCTGCCGGCGCCGTCCCGGATCCTCGTCGCGATCATCCACCATGCACCGGTGCTGTGGGAGGATTTCCGCCAGACCGTGCTGACCTCCGTCCTGCGCGGCTATGCGATGGGCTGCGCCGCCGGGTTCCTCGTGGCAATCCTTGCCGACCGCGTGCCGTTTCTTGCCCGCGGATTGCTGCCGCTCGGCAATCTCGCCAGCGCCATTCCGGTGGTGGGCATCGCGCCGATCATGGTGATGTGGTTCGGATTCGACTGGCAATCCAAGGCGGCGGTGATCGTCGTCATGACCTTCTTCCCGATGCTGATCAACACGCTTGCGGGGCTTGGCAATTCGGAGCGCATCCAGCTCGACCTGATGCGCAGCTACGCCGCCGGCTATGGCCGCACGCTGGTCAAGCTGCGGCTGCCAAACGCGCTGCCCTTTTTGTTCAACGGCTTGAAGATCAACTCCACCCTGGCGCTGATCGGCGCCATCGTCGCGGAGTTCTTCGGCACGCCGGTGGTCGGCATGGGCTTCCGCATCTCCACCGAGGTGGCGCGGATGAATCTGGACATCGTCTGGGCCACCATCGCCGTGGCGGCGCTGACCGGCTCCGGCCTCTATGGCGCGCTGGCGCTGCTGGAGCGGGTGACGACGGCCTGGCATCCGTCGATGCGGCAGCGCTGAAAAGTCGGCGCGTCGACGCTGGCACGCCTGTTGCTTCCATCTCCCCATTCCAGCGGGCAGGGGGAGGTGGGGATGGCCGACATCGTCGTTCTGAAGCATGTCCGCCTGACGCGGGCCATCCAAGCCATCGAGACGGCCGCGGCCTCGCTCGATGGCGAGCTTACCGCCCTGCGCACCGCCGGACAGGCGGGCCTGCTGGGCGACCATGCCGAGGAAGCCACGCTTCTGCGCACCTATGTCCGCACCCTGCGCGTCCTCTTGCAGGCGATGACCCCCGACGAGGTGGAGGAGGCGGGCTTGAGCGAGCGTCACGCCCTGGCCGAGGCCGCCGTCGGCCGTTGCGCCGCCGCGTTGCGGATGCTGGACCTGCCGGCCAGCGGTGGCCCGGTCAGCGGAACCGCCTGACGACATCTGTCGTGAAACCGACAGCCCCTTGACGCCTTCCAGCCACTGCCATACTGCCGTATGGCTGGGATGCGGAAAGCCTTTCCCCTCTCCGCCGCCGGGACACCGCGCTATAGTGGCAGGCCCAACCAACAGTCGGACCCACCCGACACAGGCGCAGGCTTAAATAAGGGCGCGATGAGGCTTCTCGTTTCCAATCTGACCCACCGCTACGACGATCTGACCGTCCTGGACGGCATCGACCTGACGCTGGCGGAGGGCGAAATCCTGGCGGTGATCGGCCCCAGCGGCTGCGGCAAGTCCACCCTGCTCGGCATCGCCGGCGGCATCGTCGCCCCGATGTCCGGCAGCATCCGGGTGGAGGGAGCGGTGCCGGACGGCTGCCTGAACCCGATCACCTTCATCTTCCAGGACTTCGCCCTGCTGCCCTGGCGCAGTGTGGAGGACAACATCGCGCTGGTGCTGGAGCATCACCCGCTCTCATCCGCCGAGCGGGGCGAGCGCATCGACAGCGGCCTGCGCCGCATGGGGCTGTGGGAGTTCCGCAAGGCCCTGCCCAAGCAGCTGTCCGGCGGCATGCGCCAGCGGGTCGGCATCGCCCGCGCGCTGGCGGTGCGTCCTGCCATGCTGCTGCTGGACGAGCCGCTGTCGGCGCTCGACGCCCAGACGCGCGAACTGCTGATGGACGATTTCCTGGAGCTGTGGCGGCGGGAGAAGACCACCGCCCTCTATGTCACCCACAATCTGGACGAGGCGCTGCGGCTGGCCGACCGTGTCTGCGTGCTGAGCCGCCGTCCCGGCCGCATCCGCGAACTGGTGACCATCGAGGAGCCGCGGGAGCGCCGGCAGGAGCCGTCGGCCCAGGCCCATCTGGCCGAAGTGCGCGACCGCCTGTGGCACCTGATGAAGGCCGAAGCCCAGATGGCCGACCGGGAGATCGCCCGTGCCTGACAGCCTGAACCCGCCCGCCGCTCCGGTTGCATCCACAATGGGGCAGCCCGTCCGCTTCCGTGGCGGCGGTTTTACCGTGAAGCGCCATCCCTGGGCGGCGCTGGCCGCCTTCGCCCTGCTGATCGCGGTTTGGGAGGGGGCGAGCCGCCTCGGCCTTGCCAGCCCGCTGTTCCTGCCGCCGCCGAGCGCCGTCGCCAGTGCGCTGGCCGGCATGGTGACCGACGGGTCGCTGTGGCTGAACCTGAAGGCATCGCTGCTGCGCATCGCCGTCGGCTGGGTGCTGGGCACCGCCGGCGGCATGCTGGTCGGCTTCGCCATGGGCATCTTCTCCACCGCCCGCGCGGTCGGCGTGCCTCTGGTGTCGGCCTTCTTCCCGATCCCGAAGATCGCGCTGCTGCCGCTGTTCATCCTGTGGTTCGGCATCGGCGAGCCGTCGAAATTCGCCACCATCGGCTTCGGCGTCTTCTTCCCCACCGTCATCGCCACCTACAGCGCCATCGATTCGGTGCCGCGCAACCTGATCCGCATGGCACAGAGCTTCGGCCTGCCCTGGCGGTCGATCCTGCGCTCCATCGTCCTGCCGGGCGCCCTGCCGGGCATCCTGGCCGGCTTCCGCATCACCGCCTCCATCGCGCTGATCCTGGTGGTGGCGGCCGAGATGATCGGCGCGGAATACGGCATCGGCGCCTTCGTGCTGATGGCCGGCAACCTGATGCAGACCGACACGCTGCTGGCCGGCGTGCTGGTGCTGTCGCTGCTGGGTCTCGCCATCGGCACCGTGCTGTCGCAGCTCGAACGGCGCCTGCTGAACTGGCGCTGACCGACCTTTACCCAAGAAACCTGAACCGACATCGGGAGGATTTCCGTCCATGACCGCCGCCATCACCATGGCCCGTCTCACCCGGCGTGCCCTGATCGCCACCACCGGCGCCGCGTTCGCCGCCGGCACCCTGATGTCCGCCGCGCTGGCGCAGCCGCTGGAGAAGGCGACGGTCGGCGTGCTGGCGCTGTCCTCCTCCGGGCCGATCTTCATCGCCAAGGCCAAGGGCTATTTCGCGAAGGAAGGGCTGGACGTCGAGCTGAAGATGTTCACCTCGGCCCAGCAGGTGCCGGTCGCGGTGACCTCGGGCGATGTCGATTTCGGCGTCACCGGCCTGACCGCCGGCTTCTACAACCTCGCCTCCAAGGGGGCGGTCACCATCATCGCGGCGCAGAGCCGCGACGAGCCGGGCTTTCCCCTGAGCGCCTATCTCGCCACCAACGCCGCTTATGACGCCGGGCTGAAGACGCCGGCCGACCTGAAGGGCAAGCGGGTCGCCATCACCACCGTCGGCTCGACCTTCCACTATATGATCGGGCTGCTGGCGCAGAAGCACGGCTTCACGGTCAAGGACGTGACCATGGTGCCGTTGCAGGACGTGCCGAAGATGGTCGCCGCCTTCAGGGGCGGGCAGGTCGACGCCATCATCGCGCCGTCCACCGTGTCGCGGCAGCTGGTGGCCGATGGCGCCGGCAAGATGCTGGGCTGGGTCGGCGACGAGACGCCCTGGCAGCTCGGCGCCCTGTTCACCGCGCCGAAGACGATGAAGGACCGCCGTCCGCTGATGGAGAAGTTCGTCCGCGCCTACAAGACCGCGCTGGCCGAATATCATGCTGCCTTCAACGGCAAGGACGCCTCGGGCGCTCTGGTGAAGGGGCCGGGCTATGACGAGTTGCTGGGCATCATCGCCGACGCCACCAAGCAGAAGCCGGACATCGCCGCCGCCGGCCTGCCCTATGTCGATCCGCAGGCCCGCCTGCTGGTGGACGACGTGATCAATCAGGTGAAGTTCTGGCAGTCGGAAGGCCAGGTCGACAAGGCGCTGGATCCGAAGTCGGTGATGGATCTCAGCATCGCCGGGCAGTGACGAACAGGGGAGGGGCGGTCACACCGCCAGATAGGCCGTCCTCACCCCGTCATCCGCCATCAGCTCCGCCATCGTGCCGGTCCAGCGCAGGCGGCCGGTTTCGATGACGCAGGCGCGGTCGGCGACCGCCGAGGCGAAGGACAGGCTCTGTTCGGACAGCAGCACCGACAGCCCCTCCGCCTTCAGGCGTCGCACCGCCTCGGCCATCTGCCTGACGATCAGCGGCGCCAGCCCCTCCGACGGCTCGTCGAGCAGCAGCAGCGAGGGGTTGCCCATCAGCGTGCGGGCCAGCGTCAGCATCTGCTGTTCGCCGCCGCTCATCCGGGTGCCGCGACGGCCGCGCATCTCCGCGAGGTTTGGGAACAGGGCGAACAGCTTCTCCGGCGTCCAGGCCGGGGCGCCGGGGCGGGGCGGCTGGCGGCCGACCTCCAGATTCTCCTCCACCGTCAGGTCGGCGAAGATGCGGCGGTCCTCCGGCACATAGCCGACGCCGAGCCGGGCGACGCGGTGGGCGGGCAGGGCGGACAGGTCGCGCCCGTCGAAGCGCAGGGTCGCGGCGCGGCGCTCCACCAGCCCCATGATCGCCTTCAGCGTGGTGGTCTTGCCGGCGCCGTTGCGGCCCATCAGCGCCACCACCTCGCCCCGGTTCACCGTCAAAGCGATGCCGTCGAGGATATGGGCGCGGCCGTACCAGGCTTGGAGGCCGCCCACCGTCAGCAGGGGGGCGCTCACGCCTCGCCTCCCAGATAGACGGACTGCACGCGCGGATCGGCGCGCACCCGATCCGGCGGCCCTTCGGCGATCAGCCGGCCGCGGTCGAGCACCAGCACGCGGGTGGCATGGCCGAAGACGGCATCCATGTCATGCTCGGTGAACAGAACGGCGAGGCCGCGCTCGCGCACCAGCTCCGCCGTCAGCGCCATCAGGGCGAGCCGCTCGGCCGGCGCCATGCCGGCGGTCGGCTCGTCCATCAGCAGCACCGTCGGCTCGCTCGCCAGCGCCATCGCCAGTTCGACCCGCTTCACGTCGCCATAGGCCAGCACGCCGCAGGGACGGTCGGCTTGCGCTGCCATGCCGACCCGCTCCAGCAGGGCCAGCGCCGGCTCGCGGAACTGGGCGGCGGCCGGGCGCCACAGGCCGAACAGCCGGCGGGCGCGCGACAGCAGCACCATCTGCACATTCTCCGCCACCGTCATCGAGGCGAAGGTCGCGGTGATCTGGAAGGTGCGACCGACGCCCAACGCCCAGATGCGCCGTGGCGGCAGCCCGACAAGTTCGGTGCCGTCCAGCCTCACCGATCCCGAATCGGGCCGCAGCTGTCCGTTCAGCAGGTTGAAACAGGTGCTCTTGCCGGCGCCGTTCGGGCCGATCAGCGCCAGCAGGTCGCCCGCGCGCAGGGTGAAGGACACGCCGCCCACCGCCTGCACCCCGCCGAAGGAGCGTTGCAGGTCGCGCACCACAAGCTCGCTCATGCCCGCCTCCCGTTAAAGGAAGAACGCAGGCCGGACAGGAAGCCGACGATCCCCTTGGGGAAGACCAGCACCAGGGCGACGACGATCAGGCCCAGCACCAGCCGCCACCAGTCGGTCAGGCTCATCACCTCGGATTCCAGCAGGTGGAAGACCGCGGCGCCGGCCAGCGGCCCGGCGACGGTCTGGAGGCCGCCCATCAGCACCATCACCAGCGCATCGACCGATTGCGGCACCGCCAGCAGGGTGGGGAAGACGCTGCCCTTGGCGAAGGCATAAAGCCCGCCGGCCAGCCCCGCCGCGCTGCCGGCCAGCACGAAGGCCATCCATTGGAAGCGCCGCACGTCGATCCCCACCGATTCGGCGCGCAGGCCCGAGTCGCGCCCGGCCCGCAGCGCATAGCCGAAGGGGGCGAAGGCGGCCCGGCGCAGCAGTCCCAGCGCCCCGCCGCACAGCGCCAGCGTCAGCCAATAGTAGGCCGCCTTGCCCGCCGCCCAGCCCGACGGCCAGACACCGAGGATGCCGTTGTCGCCACCGGTCACCGCGTACCATTGGAAGGCGACCGACCAGACGATCTGGGCGAAGGCCAGCGTCAGCATGGCGAAATACAGCCCCGACCGCCGCACGCAGAACCAGCCCGCCACCAGCGCCCCCAGCCCGGCCAGGACCGGCGCGCCGGCCAGCGCCAGCGGCATCGGTGCGCCCAGATGCTTGACCAGCAGGGCGGAGCCGTAGGCGCCCAGTCCGAACCATGCGGCATGGCCGAAGGACACCAGCCCACCCAGCCCGATCAGCAGATGCAGGCTGGCGGCGAACAAAGCGAGGATTACCACTTCGGTCAGCAGGATCAGCGCGTAGTCGCCGACGGCCAACGGCGCGGCGGCGAGGACCGCCAGCAGGGCCAGCGCCCACAACCCGGCATGGCGGCCGGCCGACAGCGGCACGGTCACGGCGGCGGGTGCGGTCGGCGGCACTTCCTCGGCGCGGCCGAGCAGGCCATGCGGGCGCAGGACCAGCACCACCGCCATGAACAGGAAGACGATCACCAGCGTGATCTGCGGGAAGACCAGGATGCCGAAGGCCTGCAACTGCCCGATCAGCAGCGAGGCGAGGAAGGCGCCGGTCAGGCTGCCCATGCCGCCGACCACGACGACGACGAAGGCCTCGACCACGATGGCCATGTCCATCTGCAAGGTCACCGCCTCGCGCGGGACCTGCAGGGCGCCGCCCAGCCCGGCCAGCGCGCAGCCCAGGAACAGCACGCCGGTGAACAGGCGTGCCGGATCGACCCCCAGCGCGCTGGTCATCTCGCGGTCCTGCGTCGCCGCGCGCACCAGCGTGCCCCAGCGGGTGCGGTTGAACAGCAGCCACAGCAGCCCGAGCACCAGCGGCCCGAGGCCGATCAGCACGAGGTCGTAGAGCGGGAAGGGCTGGTCGAGGATGTCGATGGACCCCTTCAGCCCCGGCGCCCGGCGCCCCAGCAGATCCTCCGGCCCCCAGGCCCAGGCGGTCAGATCCTGCACGACCAGCACCACCCCGAAGGTGCCCAGCAGCTGGAACAGCTCCGGCGAGCGGTAGAGCCTGCGCAGCAGCCCGATCTCCATCGCCGCACCCAGCACGCCCATCGCCAGCGCCGCGGCGGCGACCGACCCCCAGAAACCGGCCGGCGTGGCGCCGAACCGCTCGATCAGCGACCAGCCGGCATAGGCGCCGACCATGTAGAAGGAACCATGCGCGAAATTCACGATCCGCGTCACGCCGAAGACGATGGTCAGCCCCGACGACACCAGGAACAGCGTCGCCGCGGTCGCAAGCCCGCTGAGGGCCTGGACGAGGAGGAAGGACATGGGGGCGGGCGCCGGAAACCGGGCGCCTTACTCCGCCGGCCGCATCTTGCGCGCCGCGTCGTCGGGCGGCAGGTAGTTGGCGCCGTCGGCATAGTGCCAGTCCTTCATGGTGCCGCGGCCGTCCTTGATCGTGGTGGTGCCGACATAGGCGCCCATCGTCGCCTGATGGTCCGACGCGCGGAAGGTCACCGGGCCGACCGGGCTGTCGATGGTCAGGCCGGCCAGCGCATCGACGATCGGCTCCGCATTGGCCGACTTGGCCTTGGTGATCGCGGCGGCGACCGCCTTCATGGTGATGTAGCCGACGATGGACCCTGCCTTTGGCGAGTCCTTGAAACGCGCGGTGTAGGCGGCGACGAAGGCCTTGTGGGCGGGCGTGTCGATCTGCTCCCAGGGATAGCCGGTGACGATCCAGCCTTCCGGCGCCTCGTCCTTCATCGGCTCCAGATATTCCGGCTCGCCGGTCAGCAGGCTGACGACCTTGCGGTTGCGGAACAGGCCGCGCCCCTCGCCCTCGCGCACGAACTTGGCGAGATCGGCGCCGAAGGTGACGTTGAAGATGGCGTCGGGCTTGGCGGCGGCCAGGGCCTGGACGGTGGGACCGGCCTCCAGCTTGCCCTGCGCCGGCCACTGCTCGGCGACGAACTCGACGTCCGGGCGCTTTTCCTTCAGCAGCTGCTTGAACCACGACACCGCCGACTGGCCGTATTCATAGTTGGGGGCGACGGTGGCCCAGCGCTTGGCCGGCAGCTTCGCCGCCTCCTCCACCAGCATGGCCGCCTGCATGTAGGTGCTGGGGCGCAGGCGGAAGGTGTAGCGGTTGCCCTTCGACCAGGTGATGGCGTCGGTCAGCGGCTCGGCGGCGACGAAAGGCACCTTGTTGCGCGCGGCGAAATCGGCGACGGCCAGCCCGATGTGGGAGAAATAGGTGCCGGCGAGCACATCCACCGCCTCGTTCGTCACCAGCTCCTGCGCGACGCGCACCGCGTCGTCGGGCTTGCCGGCATCGTCGCGCGAGACGACCTGCAGCTCGCAGCAGCCGATCACCCCGCCTTGCGCGTTGATTTCCTCCAGCGCCAGTTGCCAGCCCTGGCGGTAGGGAATGGTGAAGGCCGGCAGGCCGGTATAGCTGTTGATCTCGCCGACCCGCACCGGGGCGCCGGTGAATTTCGCCGGCTCTGCTGCCGACTGGGCCGTCGATTGAGCTGCGGCGGGACCGGCGGAGATTGCAGCGACGCAGGCGGCGACGGACACGGCGGCGAACAGGGCGGCCGGGCGGAGAACCTGCGCCAGCGGCGAGGCGGTCGGGTGGCGGTGCTTCATCCTGCGGGAACCCCGGTTCGTAAGAGACCAGCGGCGCGTCCGGGTCGCGGTGCGACGCAACACACCGCGTTCATAGCAAACCCGGCGCAAAAGTCACCGCCTGATCGAGGCTTTCCCGTGGATACGGCTTACATCAGGCGGGCGAGCAGGGCCATGAACTGCACCCGCTCTTCCTCCGTCAGCGGGGCGAGCGTGCTTTCATGGGCGGCGGCGGCGTTCGCCGTCAGGTCGACGACCAGAGCCTCTCCGATCCGGGTCAGCCGCACGCTGGTGCGGCGGCGGTCCTGCGGGTCGGGCTGGCGTTCGACCAGATTGCGCTCCACCAGCCGCAGGATCACGCCCTGGGTGGTCGCCGGATCCATGTAGGTCAGCCGGCCGAGCTGGTTCTGCGACAGCGGGCCTTCCGCATGGAGGGTGGCCAGCGCCCCCCACTGGGTGGGCGTCAACTGGTGATCGCCGATCAGGTCGATGAAGATCGCCGACGCGCGCTGGTGGGCACGGCGCAGGCGGTGGTGAACCTGGCCGGCCAACAGGTAATCGTCGGGAGGCAGTCGTCCGAAGTCGTCCATGGCAACGGGCCCGTGGTTCGCGCCCGCCTTCGGTCCGGGGCGAAGGCTGGGGCGGGCACGGACCGCCGCTCCCGGCTGCGTGGGCAGAGGTGGTGCGGCGTTTCCCGCCTGTCGCCACCCCGATGCGTCCATTATGCGTTCCTCATGGAAAGGGTAGAAAACGCAACGCTTGCAGTGCAACCTTCGCAGATGCGTCATAGAGCCACAGGATTGCGGCTGTCATCTTTTGCGCAACAAAAGAAGCGCCACAGGCTGGAAAATAAGCTTCCTATGGATTATGCCGCTATTCGGAGCGTCGCCACCTGCGCTTTTCGCAGCCTGTTCTTTGTCAGGGCCGCCGTTTGGGCGGATAGCTGTCGGGCGGTGCGGTCTTCTCATCCGGACTGGCGGCGGAGTCGCCGTCGGGGGGCGTCACGCCGCCCGGCGTGTAGGGTGGGGTGGTGGCGTCGGGTGGGCGTTCGGTCGAAGGCGGCGGGGGCGGCGTGTCGAGTCGACGTGTCATGCGGCACCTTTGCGGGTCGGGGACTCGAGATGAACAACCCGGTGCCGGGCGGGCAGTTCCAAAGCAGGAACAGCGGGGCATTGCCAGTTCTGCCCCGCCCCTCTATGACCTTCATCTTAGGACCGTTTGAAAAAGGCGCTGAAATCAAGCAGGTCATTGTCCGTGCCGTCATTGCCGGACCGTCGGCTTTTTGTTGCGGCCACACCACAGGACACAGCAAAAGCAGCGGCAGGTTGGCTTCACTGTTGCGTGGGAAGCACGGTTTGTTGTGTCTTTGCCGAGGATGCGTCCGCATCGGTCAAGGCTGGGGTTCCGGCCGGACGTCCGATGCGCGGGCATGTCCCACGAAGGAGCCGGACCCCCGGCCCAGTGAGCCGACCGAACCCAGCCAAGCGCGGTGACTCCAGATGAAGACCAGCACCCTTTCCCTCCTCGCCCTCGCTCTTGCCTCGACCGGGCTGACGTCGCTTCCCGCCGCCGCCCAGGACGACCTGCAGCGTGGCGAAACCGTGCTGGAGCGCCGTCGGCCGGAGCTGGAGCAGCTTGGCGTCCGCGCCGGCTCCTTCCTGTTTCTGCCGCGGGTCGAGGCTGGTGCGACCTACGACACCAACGTCTACGCCACCCGCGACAATCATGAGGACGACGTCATCTGGACGGTCCGGCCGCGGCTCGACATCAAGTCCGATTTTGCCGCCCATGCGCTGAATTTCTCGGCGTCCGCCGACGCCGGCCGCTACGGCGACCATTCCGGCGAGAACTACACCGACTATGCCGTCCAGGCCGACGGGCGCTTCGACGTGAACAAGGGCGGTGCGCTGGACGGCCAGCTGTTCCACCGCCGCAACCACGAAGGCCGCGGCGACATCAACAGCCTGCAGGGCTATGCCGAGCCGGTTAAGTATTACACCAGCGGCGGCGAGGCCGGTTATACCCAGCGTTTCAACCGCCTGCGCGCCCGCGTTTCCGGTTCGGCCCAGTACATCTCCTATGACGATGTCGATCTGGTCGGCGGCGGCGTCGCCCGCCAAGGCGACCGCGACCGCTGGGAATACGCGACGGTCGGCCGCGTCGGCTATGAGTTCATCGAGGGCTACGAAGCCTTCGTCCAGGGCACCTATTCCTGGACCCGCCACAAGAACGACCGCGACGCTTTCGGTCTCGACCGCGACTCGGATGGATACGAGGTGGTCGGCGGCCTCGCCACCGACCTGACCGGCCTGATCACCGGCGAGGTCTTCGCCGGCTATCTTGCCCGCAACTACAAGGATTCGCGGTTGGAGGACTTCAACGGCCTGTCCTTCGGCGGGCGCCTGAACTGGGCGGTCACCCAGCTGACCGGCATCAGCGCCACCGCCAGCCGTCAGGTGCGCGAGGCGACGGCCAGCCCGGGCCTGGGGTCCGCCTCCAGCTACACCCGCACGCTGTTCGCCCTGGGTGTCGACCACGAGCTTCTGCGCTCGCTGGTGCTGAACGGCCGTCTGCAGTACCGCCAGGACGACTTCAATGGCGAGGACCGCAATGACAAGGTCTATACCGGCAGCGTCGGCGGCACCTATCAGATGAACCGCAACCTCTATCTGACCGGCGGCTACACCTACGAAAAGCGCAATTCCAACCTGAGCTCGGCCGAGTACAGCGACAACCTGATCTATCTGCGCATCGGCGCCCAGATGTAATCCAGGCTGTAGTCCGGCGGAATCGGATCGGCCGACCGGGAAAGTCCCGGCCGAACGTCCTAAAATTCCCGCTGAACAGGGCAGGGCGTCCGTCCTATGACGGGCGCCCTTTTCTTATGCCTGCATTTATTATCGATGACGATGTACTGACCGGATCCGAAGGCGGTAATTCCTCTCCACTTTTTCCCAAGCGCTTGCGAGTTGCTAGTCTCCACCCGAATTCAGGTGCGTGACCAAAGGGCGCCGCTGCAAGGCGGCCGGCGGATGGGGCGGTTCGGAGCGACAGCCACCCATCGGACAGGGCCGGACCGGCGCTGTGGCAGGCATCCACCAGCCAGGGAAGGGGTTTAGGGATGAATCGACGTCAGGTGATCCGTGCGCTGGGCCAGGGGATCGGGTTGGCCGCGCTCGCCGTTGCCATGGTCGGCTGTGCCGGCGGCAACGACGCGCCGATGGAGACCGCCAGCGCCGGTCAGATCGGCGAATACCGTCTCGGCCCGGGTGACGCCCTGCGCGTCATCGTGTTCGGCGAGGAGCAGCTGTCCGGCGAATTCCGCGTGGACGGCTCCGGCAAGGTCGCGATGCCGTTGATCGGCGAGGTCGCGGCCAAGGACCGCAACACCCGCGATCTGGAGAAGGAGATCGCCACCCGCCTGTCCGCCGGTTACGTGAAGGACCCGAAGGTCAGCGTCGAGGTGCTGAACCACCGGCCCTTCTTCATCCTGGGCGAGGTGCGCAACCCCGGCCAGTACCAGTATGTCAACGGCATGACCGCCCTGTCGGCGGTGGCGATGGCCGGTGGCTATACCTACCGTGCCAAGGAGGATTACGTCCTCATCACCCGCGGCGCCGATCCCAAGAAGGAAATCCGCAAGGCCCCGATCACCACCTCGGTGATGCCGGACGACGTGGTGCGCATTCCGGAGCGCTATTTCTAAGCGACGCTGTCCTGGCGACCCACCCCAGAGGACCGGCGGCAGCATGCCGGATTGAAGAAAAGCCCGGCTGGGGGATACCCGGCCGGGCTTTTTGCCGTTCGACGATGGTGTGGAAGGCGCTCAGGTGTCGAGCGTGTCGCCACCCTTCTTCTGTCCCGGCGGCATGCGCTGCCCTTGGGGGACGACCGGGTCGCGCGAGATGCCATGCGGCGGGGTGGTGCCGGCCGCCTCATCGTCGGTGCCGAGCGGTGCCGCCGCCGGATCGGTGGCCGGAACCTTGTCGCCGGTCAGGCCGCGGTCGATGTCCGCGCGCATCCGATTGGCCCCCGCACTGGGCGTGGTGGGTGCCTCGCCGCCCGACTCGGGATGCTTTGGCTTGGTCATGGTCGGCCTTTCGCACAAGCTGCTGGACAGGGCATTCTGGTGCCTCCTCCAACCGCTTGTCCGGCCGAGGGTTCCCTGTCGGGGAGCATCGGCCGGCCGCGGCTGCCGGAGGATTGGCAAACGACGATGCAGCCATGGGAGCGCCCGATGTCCGACATCGTCCTGACGCTGGTCGCGTTCGGCATCCCGGCGACCGCGGCGGTCCTTTTCCTGGCGGCAGCCGTCCTGACGGTCCGTGTCCGTGGATGGCGGCGGCTTTACTGGGCCTGCTGCGCGATCCTGATCGCCGGTGGTGGCTCTGGGGCGGTCAGCGCGCTCTGCTGCCTGCCTCCGACGATCCTGCCGGACGGGTCCATCAGCGGAGAGATGCCGCCGGTCTTCGGGGCCGGACTGATGGTCGCGACGATGGGATGCAGCGGCGTCCTGCTCGGTGTCCTGCTTGGCGTCCTTGCCGCCCGGCTGACGATCGCTTCCCGCCGGCGTGGCGGTGCTGGCCGGTAGAAGATCGCCAGGGTGACGGGATCGTCGCGGCGCCTGGACGATGGCTCCGCGAATCGGCCGCCCGCCGTGGCCATGACCTATTCCGACGGGATGGGGCTGTTGAGGGAGCGCTCGACGAACTGGTAGACGACCACATCCGGCTTCTGCTCTTCGATGAGCGGCTTGTCGAAGCGCAGTCCCTTGTGCTCGGTGATCACCGCCTTGCGGAAGCTTTCGGCGATGTACGAGTACATCGGGATGGTGAAGGAGTCGCGGAACCACACCACGCTCGGCGCCGTCGGCAGGTCGGCGCGCAGGATGTTCTGGACGATTCCGTTCGGCATCGAGGTGTCGTTGCTGCGCAGCTTCGGTGGCCCCAGCAGCTCGTAACGGACTTCCTCTTCCTGATAAACCGCGGTCAGCCCCAGCATGCGGGCGAGGTCGAGGTCGACACCCTGGCGCATGACGCGAATCTGCTTCATGTCGGCCATCGTCAGCGGCCTGAAATCCGGGCGGACCGACTTGATCCACTCCGCGATCCGCCGGTAGCCGATGGTGAAGGCGGCGTCGATCGTCCAGTGCGTGTCGGCCTGGAGATAGACCTTCATGTCCTTCTTGGCGGCGACGAGATCCGCGGTCATGTCCTTGAACACCAGTGGCGAGTGCCTCTCCGCCAGCCGGCGCACGATCTGGTCCATCCGGCTTTCCGGATTCACCTGGGTGGCCCAGGCCGGCAAATCCTCAAGGTAGACCCGCTCCTTGTTGGGAATGGCGACAATCAGCATGGGGATGCCGCGTGCCGCCAGCCATGCCTGCCGCCGCTCCATCACGTCGATCCAGCGGTCCAGCTCCTCCGGCGTGAAGCGGTCGATGCCGCGTGTCTGCTCAAGCGCATGTTCGCCGGTGTAGAACAGCCAGCCGTTCCGGCCGAGCACGACCAGCGGCGAAGTGCTCTGGCCGAAAACCTTTACCCTGATCAGGTTGTTGGCGAGCACGAGATGGTTGCGGAAGCCGAAATGGTCCTTCAGCCACGCCTCGAAGCGTTGCGGCAGGACGGAAACCTCCTGGGCGGTGTGGGGCAGGCCGGGCAATGCGTTCGGCGCCCGCATCTCGGTCGCCGTCACGCCCGTTCCCACCGACACCAACTGGCCGATCATCGGCAGCAGAAGGAGCGCCATGAAGATCCCGATGCACAGCTTCTGCAAAAGCGTGCTGTGCACGATCCCGAGAGTCATCGCTCGCATGGTCAGAACCGGAAATAGATGAACGGGTTGTAGGTGCCGGCCGCGAGGCTCATGACGGCCAGCGCGAACATGCCGAGGAGGCCGGCAAGATACAGCGCCTCGCCCGTGCCGGCCAGGATGCGCCGGTCGGCCGCGCTCCGCATCGCGTCCAGCCCGCTCCGCACCAGCCGGCCGAGCAGCGGTGTGGCTGCGATCATGCCGATGATCAGTGCGGTGGCGGTCTCCGGCGTCAGGAACTGCAGGACGTGCGGCGCCAGAGGACTCGGGTGGCCGGCCCCGGCCATCGCCTTCAGGAAGATCCAGGCCTGACCCAGCGTATCGGCGCGGAAGAACACCCAGCCGATCATCACCACCAGCAGCGTGTAGAGGTGGCGGACCGCCGGCACCGACCGGTCGAGCAGCCGCGCGATGCCCAGCCGCTCGAACACCAGGAAGGCGCCGTGCCATAGGCCCCAGACCACGAAGGTCCAGTTCGCGCCGTGCCACAGGCCGCAGAGGAAGAAGACGATCAGCAGGTTCCGATAGGTGGCCAGCGGACCGGCGCGGTTGCCGCCCAGCGGGATGTAGAGATAGTCGCGGAACCACATCGACAGCGAGATGTGCCAACGCCGCCAGAATTCGGTGATCGACTGCGCGATGTAGGGGTAGTTGAAGTTCAGCGGGAAGTGGAAGCCGATCATCAGCCCCAGCCCGATGGCCATGGTCGAATAGCCGCAGAAATCGAAGAAGATCTGCAGCGTGTAGCACGCGATGCCCAGCCAGGCGACCGGCAGGCTCAATCCTGTCGGATCCAGTGCGAAGATCTGGTCCGCCGCCACCGCCACCGTGTTGGCGATCAGCACCTTCTGCGCAAGGCCGATCACGAAGATCTGGATGCCCTCGGCGAACAGCCCGGCGCTGACCCGGCGGTTGTGGATCTCGTCCCGGATGTCGTGGAAGCGGATGATCGGTCCGGCGACGAGCTGTGGGAACATGGTGATGTAGACGGCGACATAGATCAGGCTGCGCTCCACCGGGACCTGCCGACGGTAGACGTCGATCAGGTAGGACAGCGCATGGAAGGTGAAGAACGAGATGCCGAGCGGCAGATGCACCTGCGGCGGCCCGGACAGCAGGTTCGGCATCGCCGCGGCCACCATCCCGTAGAAGAAGCCCAGATATTTGAAATAGACGAGGATGCCCAAATTGACGACGACGCCGGTGCCCAGGGCGAGCTTTCGGCCCCGCCCGTCCTGCCCGGCGATCCACAGCCCGAAGGCGTAGTTGATGACGATCGACAAAAGCATAACGTAGGTGTAGATCACCTCGCCATATGCATAGAAAATCAAACTAAAAAACAGAAGTGTTCCGTGCTTGAGCGGCAGTGCGTAGTAGCAAAAAAGGAATATGGGAAGAAAATAGAAAATGAACACAATGGAGCTGAAAACCATGCTTCACCCATACACCCTATTTACTACGCGCTGAGGTCCCGGAACTCCAAGTTGATCGGCGTCTCGGTTCAGGGCGACAAGGGGTATACAACAATCCTCGTGCAGTATCCAGAGTCATCCCGGACTCTGACGCCTTTGCAGTGAGCAGTTGCCGAGGCTTGCCCGATCCTTCCGCTCCTTCGGCAACCGGCCTGAACGTCTCCCCGGTCCGATCCGGTGCGCGGAAAGCAAAACGGCCTAGCGCCGATGGCGCTAAGCCGTTGGAATTGCTGGTGCCGGATACAGGAAGCGACCAGAACCGGAAAAACACCTGTAAAGTCAATGTCTTATGAGGGCGTTAGGACGGGGTGGACCTGCATGGTGGACTGTTGCGAAGTCGCCACGATGCGGCCAGCGCGCTTGGCGGTCAAGGGATTCCAGCAGGTCAAACTTGGTGGCTGGCAGTGCTTGCAGCATGTTAGCGCAGGTGTAGAGGATTCTTTAACCAGAACCTCCATAATGATAAGGCTTAAAAGCATGCAGCGGAAAATCAAGTAAGTAATATTGTTACGCGAGGGGATGAAGATTGCAGCAGAGCTCTCAATATATAGTTCTATATCCGGATGAAATGATGGGTTACGGAAACGGACCCGGCTCATACATTCCAACTTTAGGTGCTGCATCCACAGCTATAGATCAATATCGTGTGGTTGCTATTGCATCAACTAATCTTCCAGAAATTGGAGCGGCATTTACAGATGTTTATGCTGTTTCAGCTATCTCCCGCATTGCAGAAGGCGGCATTACAGATATTGCGGAGATTGAAGCTGCTGAGACTGCATTGCAAGCCCTCTTGCTCCATGATGTAGTTAATGTTCTTGTGCCAAGCCCGAAGATTGATTTGGGAAATGGAGTTGTTTCGTATTTGAGACAAGATATTGGACAAAGAACGCAGTTTGGGTTTGATCTATTCAGTGTCGGGCAGTCGCAAGACTGGCTAATAGCACCAGAATTTTTTAAAACTGATGGCAGTATAATTTTGAGTTCGACCCTCCCGAAAAGTCCATTATTAGGGAAGAGCGTAGATGATATTGGGAAGGGCACAAAATATTGGAACGAAGATGTTGTCGAGGCTATCAATGTTACCGTTGAGTCTCATGGAGTGCCCGCTTATCTCACAGACCCGGCATTAGTGCGCTCCCGTCGAGGTGATGGCTTCTCTAAGCGATTTTACCATCGCTTACGTCAATCTTGGGACAAGTCTGTGGGCGATATTGTGCCAGTTATCTGTGATTTCTCTATCCCTCCATTGTTGGCAATTGTCCTGGACCGACTGGTAAATCGAGCAGACTTGAAAAATGTCATTAATGATCTTCGTGCGGAACTCGCTCCCGTCCGGCAGGAGCTTAAGGAGTTTAATAATATTGTTTCGCTTTCAACTTCTGCTGCCGAAATAGAGTCTCGCATTCGGAGAATTACTGAATCATTTGATGCGATTGTTCCTGAGTCCCGATTGTCCGGAGCCCAGCGTCGTAAAAGAAGAATAATGAGTATCCAAGGGCTTGTTCGCCCTCTTGTTAAATTTGCTATGGGATTTGTGACAAAAGGAGGTGCTACCTTGGAGGACGGCCTAAAAGTTGCTGATGGTGTTCCAGGATTGATAATCGAAAGTAGAGCTTTTATAGATAGAACTATTACAGCAAAGACGTTTGTTGGTCTTTTGGAGACGGAGTCACTGCAGGGGTTGGTCAAACATCATTTTTCAGAATCTGAAATTATTTCAATACAAAGATCGATGAGAATGCGCAAATAAGGTCGGAAATTTTGTGAATGGAGATATTTTGTCTGTGGAAAAGCAATTCCTTTTCACAGTTTGATTAAGTCAATCTTTCATTCTTATCAGTCTCGCCAAGATCGACCTTCCGCGCCTTCAGCTCGGCGGCCTCTTCGTCGCTCATGACGGTGATCTTGAGTTCTGCCGGTGCGCCCGTATCCCCGCCTTCCGCCAGCACGCCCAACCGGCGGAGTTCGACCAGCGCAATAGCGCCCGCCATGGTCGCCGCACGGATCGCGCTGGGCGATAGTCCGCCCGCTGCGAGCGCGTCATGGCTGCGAAGGAGGGCGTGCATCGCAAAGCTGGTCGCCAGCGCCGTAGGGTCGGCGATGATGTCGGGGGGCGTCGAGGTGCCGCATGGTGCGCTGGCCGCCGACGCTGCCGGTGCTGGAGATGCGGAAGGGGGAGCCGAAGCTCGCCCACTGCCTGCCCGCTCGCGCTTCCGGCGGAACTTGCTGACTGCCGCCGGGGTGACACCTGCGAAGTCCGCAAGCTCGCCGACCGTGGTTCGCCCGGCGGCCAGCGCCGACCACATTTCGGCGGTGATGCCGGCCAGACCGGGCTTGCTGGTGTCTCGGCGAGTGCTGAACGCCACGGGTCAGCCCCCAGAACGCCCCAATGCCGCAAGCATGGCGTCTCGCGTGGTCTGGGCAATGGTCTGTTCCAGGTCGAGCGCGTCGGCGATGCGGGCAACGCCACGGGCTTGACCAGCGGTCGCATTCGAGCCGGTGAAGGGTGTCACGAACTTATCGTCAAGCGCCAGACCTGCAATGTGGGTCCGCTGCCGCCCGGTGATCGGCGCATCCTTCGGTGCCTTGGTGAACTTCGGAATGCGAGAACGGCGCATGGCGTCCAGCATGGCGCGGTTGGCGTCCTGTTCAGGGTTCGGCGGTGCGCCCGCGCTGGACATCGCAGATTCGACCTGTCGAAGCTCGGCAGTGCGGATACTTTGCCAGCGCCGCCAGCGGGCGCGATAGTTCGCCTCGAACTCGGCGCGTTCGTCGTCGGTCGCGGTTCCTGCCGTGACCTGCTGGAAAAGCTGTCGGGCGGTTTCCCATTCGTCGATGCTCGCGAAACCGGCCTTATCGAAAGAACTCATTGGGGAACTCCTGAGATGTTGGACAGTCGAGAACCGAGCCGGAGAACGAACCGGCTGGTGATGGATTGCGCTTCCCTTAGGGCGGCTTGAAAATCCTTCGGGGGCTGCCCGAGTTCTTCCATATCCCGCCGGTAAGCGCGGTAGAGGTCGTACAGCAGTTTCGTCGTATCGAGGCTGTTCGACCGCGCAATGCCCCGGACGATCTGGGTGATCGTCTTTGCGCTGCAATCGAACATCGCTGCGATGTCCTCTGCGGAGAAGGTAGGGAAGCAGACCCACATGCGGCGGATCGCAAATGCTTCGATTGAGTTGAAGATCTTCTTCCTTGGCATTGAATAACCTCAAGATCATCTTGAGCCATTTTGCCGTAATTACGGGATAAATGCAAATCGAGGTCTTGCACATTCGTGTTAGGGCATGCCGACGGAGCCGGAGCCGGAGCCGGAGCCGGGACAGGGGCGGCAGTAGGGGCCGGCAGCATCCGGGCGCTGGCTTTGCCGCTGGGCGCGGTCTGGGCGTTCGGGAGTAGGTCGGGAGCCGGATGCTCGCCGAATGAATCCTGATGAATATGGCGGGCTTCTGCGGCCAGCCGCCGGGCGTGGCTTTCCAGGTCGGCGCGAAGCTGGCCGCGAGCGATTATGAGCCGGGCACCGTCGATGACGTGCTTGATCTGGTAGAGCAACCCGCCAACCGCTCCGAGAGGGTAATTGCGCGGTTGGGAGAGGTTCGGGCGCTGGTCGTGGTCGTAGATCCAGTGCCGCAGCTTGGGCAGTGCTGGGTGATCGTGTGTGATCCGGCAGAGGATATGCAGATGGGGCCGGGGAGTGCTGGCGATGACCGCAACATAGGCGAGCGGCTCGCCCGTCCAGCGTCGCCAAGCTTTCGCCAGCGCCTCAAGCTGTAAGGGCAGGCGTTCCGGGAGTTCCGCATTGAGCGTGGCGAAAACGCCATCCCAGGCGTTGAGTTCGGAGCCAATGAGGTTCGCGAGAATGCCGAGCTTGTAACGCTCACCAGCATCCTTAAAGCGGAAGTTCAGCCGCTTCGGAGTAAGGAAGGAAACTAGCTTTGTAACTGCTAAATAATCATAAGTGTTAGTTTCTGAGCGCCTATATACTGATCCGGTTTTGGGGGTATGGGAAAAAGCGTGCTTCATCAATGAGATAAAGGCTTTTTCGCCATTGGTCGTGTCGATAAGTGCCGGAGATTTCCCCTTGAAACGGCGGCCCAGACCGCTCATATTCCCCTCGCGACCATTGATAACATCTGCTATCCAAGGCCGCCGACGCGCCAACGTCGGCGGCCTTATTCTTTTTGGGAAGTCGGATGAACTCCGTCAAGGCCGCCCGGTTAACGAAACACTTTGCGCAGGAACAAAACGGACCCCACTCGATTTGAAGGGGGTGGGTCTTTTTTTTTGATGGCCTCCCATATCATTCATCGCTGAATGACAAGTTGATGTCTTGTTCCGGTACATCATCGGAAAATGAGGATGTATATTTTCTATTGACTTAAAATGTTCTTTGTGATGGAAGAATGGGATTCGTTTTCATTCGAGAGCGGAACAATGCGAGTGCGGATCGAATTTGACGATTTAGCCCTTGACAATTTCTCTGCGGATGATGCGCAAGAGCTTGTCGCGGTCATGCTGACGGAAGGCGTGATGCCATACGCCCTACGGGCCGGAGAGGTCGAGATTACCGCCTGGAAACCTATCCCCGACGAAGGGTGATAACCGGCAGTAACCGGGGAATAGGAAATAGGCGCTGGTCATTCGGCCAGCGCCTTTGTCATGTCCGGGGATGGGGGTGACGCGCCTATGCGACGCGCTGTAGAACGCGCTGCACCTGCGTTGCGCTCCACTGGCCGCCCCGTGCCGTGGGGATACTACGGGCATTCAGTTCCTCGGCGATCTGGCGCAAGGAGGTATGGCCGGCAGCCTTGATCGTCTCAATGAGCGGAAGGAGGTCAGCGGCCAGTTGGGCGGCCTTGGACTTCACGGCGGCAGCGGCGGCATTCTGGCCGGCTCCCGCAACAAGGTGATGGGCGGCATTGCGGTTCCACTGTCCGTCACGGGCGACCTTGGCGGCCAGGGCGGCTTTCGTCCGTTCGGAGATCAAGCCCGCTTCCAACTCGGCAACGGCGGCCATCTGCTGGAGCATGAAGCGCCCGGCGGCACCGGCAGGGATTGAGGGCAGGTCGCAGAACAGCACATCGACGCCCGAGTCGATCAACTTCATGAGGAAGGCCGCATTGCGCGCCAGACGGTCCAACTTGGCAATCACCAACGTCGCCCGGTGGACGCGACAAGCGGCCAGAGCGGCGGCAAGCTGGGGACGGTCGGTCTTGCGTCCAGACTCAGTCTCAACGAACTCGGCGACGGGCGGCCAACCACCGGACGATTCGATGAACCTGCGGATTGCGTCGCGTTGCGCATCAATGCCAAGGCCGCTACGGCCCTGTCGGTCGGTGGAGACGCGGAGATAGCTCACGACCTTCATGCCCGCCTTGACCATGATCGTCACCATTACATTTCATCGTTACGTGCGTTGCGATGAAGTGTAATGGGTGGCTCGACAGCCTCGTTATGCGTTTTCGGAATCGGTGGGATTCACATCCGGAATTCCTCTCCGGCTCCCGATGAACTCGGCGTCAATCCCTTCGTATGCGATGGAGTCAATAGCCTGCCTGAGTTGCGCGAGTTCCGCCCCCTTGCTGTACCGGCCCCGTTCGCCTGGAATCTCATGGCCGGATAGCTGGCTCACGATGTCTGGATGCACTTCGGCCCGGACCAGCGCGGTAATGGCGGTGTGGCGGAACGAATGGAAGTCCGGTCCTTCGATACCGAGTTGCCGCCGGAGCCGACCGAACCGCTTGCTGTAGTCGAAGGATAGCCTATCGGCCGCGCCGCCGGGCTTGAGTTCCGGCCATAGCATCTTGATCCCGGCGGCTCGACGCTCTGCGACAAGATCCATGAAGCCAAGCGCCAGCACGGTCTTGTGGATGGGCACCCTCCGAACGGCGGCAGCAGACTTCAGCCGCCGGGCGGGCGTGTCTTCATCTACGTCGTCGTCGCTCGCGTGAATGTCGAGGTAGGCGATACCTCCTTCCTCCCGGATGTCGGCAATGCGGAGTTGCGCGAGTTCCTCCAGGCGACAGGGGTGGAACAGCCCCAGAACCGGGAGCCACCAATCTACATCGCGGATGATCTGGGGGCCGGGTTCGGTGCGGCGGGTCGCACCCTTGCTGCCGCGCCAGATGGGGGCGTTGAAAAGGGTGCGGAGTTGCTCGACGCTCCAGGCGTCGCGCTCTTGGTTCCGGCGGATGGTCCGCTTCGGCTTCTTATATGCCGCGCGGGCGATGTTCTGATCGGTTAGACCCCGGTCCACCGTCCAGCCCCAGAAGGCCGATAGGATCGTCGCGTATTTTTTGACCGTCACGGGCGAGATGCGCTCAATGGACGGGTCGGCGTCGGCCAGGGCGACAAGCTCGACGACGCTCTTGCCCTTGAAGCGCGGGCGCTTCGTCCGGTGCGCTGGCAGGCGCTGGAGTGCGCTGACGAACTCGCCGATGTCGGCGCGGGTGTATTGGCTCAAGGGCCGGTCGCCCGCAATCTCCATGAAGATGCTGGCCGTTGCCTGCGCGTCGATGTCCATGGCTGGCCGCCATGCGCCAGCCGCCCGCTTCTCCAGGCTGTACCGCTCGAAAGCCTTGGCGAACGTCTGATCGTTCTTCCTCTGCGCGGCTGGCGCTGGCGCTGGCGTGGGAGCCGGGGCAGGGGGAGTCTCGGCGCTGGCGAACAGAGGATCGACCGGACGGGCGCTGTAGTCGCCTTCCAGGCGCGCGACACCGAGACGCGCTGCCTCTGCCGCCGCGCGGAGCAGGGCACGCGCCAATTCCATAACGGTCGGAGACTCCGGCGAGGCGTCAACTCCATGCTGCGCCAGCAGGGCGACGGCGGACCCGCTCGCAACCCCGATGTCATTCCGCCGCAGTAGGTCCGCTGCACCTTCGGCACGGTCACGGGCGCGCTGGGCGGCACGCTCCAAATCCTCGGGATCGTCAAACCGATGCGCTGCCGCTTCCCGCTCGAACTCGGCAAGTGCCTGGGTGAACCACTGCCGGGCGAGACTGGCGATTTGCTCCGGGGAAAGGGTGGGATCGTTCTTGACCATGGCGAAAAGCTGATCGGCGACAACGGCAAGGCGTCGGGCTTGCCGCAGAGCGGCCGCTTTTGTCAACGGGCCGAGAACGCGGACTAGCTCCCGCTGCCGGAAGCGCGCGACCAGTTCGTCAGGGATGCGACGGCGGAAGAGATAGCGGCCAGCGCGGAGCCGGAGGAAGGCGTTGGGCACGACAGACATCCTGTGTGTCCATCATGCCACTGCCGCCGCCGTGGACCCCTCCGGTGGACCTGTTGCGTGGACCTAAGGCCGGAAGGGTGGAATTAACCCGAAAGATTAAGCCTTTACAGGGGCTTAGGGCGGTATGGTGCCGGATACAGGAATCGAACCCGTGACCTTCTGATTACAAATCAGCTGCTCTACCAGCTGAGCTAATCCGGCGTCCCCGCCGCTCGCGGGACGCACACCTTAGCGTCCCTTTCCCGCGTAAACAAGCATCTGGCCGTGTCGACCTCGCTTCCCTGCTCACTCGCGCAGGCGGGCGACCTCATAGAGCGCCACCGCGGCGGCGTTGGAGACGTTCAGACTGCCGACCGGACCGCCCGTCGGCAGGCGGGCAATCGCGTCGCAGCGTTCCATCGTCAACCGCCGCAGGCCGCTGCCCTCCGCCCCCATCACCAGCACTGTCCTGCCCGTCAGGTCCAGTTTCGCAAGCGTCGATGGCCCCGATTCGGCCAGCCCGACCGACCAGAAGCCGTTCTGCTGGAGGTCGGTCAGCGCCCGGGCAAGATTGGTGACGCGGACCAAGGGCACCGCCTCCAGCGCGCCGGACGCGCTCTTGGCCAGCACGCCGGTTGTTTCCGGCGCGTGGCGCTCCGTCACCACCACGGCGCGGGCGCCGAAGGCGGCGGCCGAACGCAGGATGGCGCCGACATTGTGCGGATCCGTCACCTGATCCAGGGCAACGATCACCGCCGAGGGCGTCGACGCCAGGTCGTTGCACAAATCCTCGATGCCCACTTCGGGCAACGGAGAGGCGTCGATCACCATGCCCTGATGCACCGCCCCCGCCGGCAGCATCCGGTCAAGCTCCAGCCGGTCGACCGGCGAGGCTTCCGGGCGCTGCAGCCCCTGAGCGCGGGCTGCAGCGAAGGCCGGCTCCAGCGCCGCGCGGCCCGAATCGGTCACCAGCAGACGGTGGATGCGTCGCTCGGGATTGGCCCAGGCGGCGGCCACCGGGTGCAATCCATAGAGAAGCACGCCGCGGGCGGCCGGACCCCGTCCGCCCTTCGTCGCACCGCGCCGGCCCCGTCCCGAGTCGTCCGCCGGCTCCTGCCGCAACGGCGTTCCGTGCTGCGCGGTCGCGCCGGACCGCCCGGCGGTGTGGTCGGCGGCGCGGTCGGAAGGACGGTTCGATTTGAGGCCGGATCCCGGATGTCTGGAGCGCGTCATGATACCCACGAAGAAGGGAGGGGGCCGCAGCGGACTGCGGTCTAATTTTTCTGGTGTGAACCGCTTAACCCGTGTTGACAAGGTCTGAAAAATTCGCATATTGCCGAACTCCGCGGCGGGCACTGCCAGGCCGCGGACTGGAAGGGTGGCCGAGTGGTTAAAGGCAGCAGACTGTAAATCTGCCCGCGTTAGCGTACGCTGGTTCGAATCCAGCCCCTTCCACCACTACTTTCCACGGCTTGTCCGTGATCGCGTTTGCCCCGGACGGTCGCGCCGGCGGGATGGCTAGGCGGGTGTAGCTCAATGGTAGAGCAGAAGCCTTCCAAGCTTACGACGGGGGTTCGATTCCCCTCACCCGCTCCAATCCCCTGCGCGCCACGGAGAACGGATCTCGGCCGGGCCATTGTGTGCGTCCGGAACGTCGGGAACGAAAGACCAAAGCGATGGCGAAGGCAAAGTTTGAGCGGAACAAGCCGCACTGCAACGTTGGCACGATCGGCCACGTCGACCACGGCAAGACGTCGCTGACGGCGGCGATCACGAAGGTGCTGGCGGAGTCCGGCGGCGCGACCTTCACCGCTTACGACCAGATCGACAAAGCGCCGGAAGAGAAGGCGCGCGGCATCACGATCTCGACGGCGCACGTCGAGTACGAGACGACCAACCGCCACTACGCGCACGTCGACTGCCCCGGCCACGCCGACTATGTGAAGAACATGATCACGGGTGCCGCGCAGATGGACGGCGCGATCCTGGTCGTGTCTGCCGCCGACGGCCCGATGCCGCAGACCCGCGAGCACATCCTGCTGGCGCGCCAGGTTGGCGTTCCGGCGCTGGTCGTGTTCATGAACAAGGTCGACATGGTCGACG
>NZ_BADK01000195.1 GCF_000333595.1 Azospirillum sp. B506 | reverse complement strand
CAGTCGCCGACGGGCGCCATCAAAGAATGAGTAGCATCAGGGGGCCAGAACGGCCAGCCCCCCTGAGCCCCGCTCCCGAATGTTCCGAGCGAGCGCCTGCATCTCGGACGCGGCCTAGCTTATGCGCGCGGCCTCAGTCGACGACAGCACCCGTCATCAGCGTGCCGAGCATAGGAGCGTGAGGTCTCCGACGTGGGCAGCCGCCAGCTCCACGCAAGGAGGGGCGATCAGCTCAGTCACCTCGGCGACCAGCTCGTCGGCGATGCGGGCACGCGGCGGCACACGGTTCAGCACCAGCAGCAGTCGGCGCTTCTCCTGCGCGGCCAGATCGATGGTGGGATGGACCGCCCACAAATCCATCGGGCTCGGCTGTACCGGCGAACAGCGCGTGCCAACCCCCAATGACGGCCGCGACCTGACCAACCCGAAGGCCTACAAGTCGCACTTCACCGCCATCGACGGCGACACGATGAAGATCGCCTGGCAGGTCTGGGTCGACGGCAACCTCGACAACACCGACGCCGACTACCAG
>NZ_BADK01000196.1 GCF_000333595.1 Azospirillum sp. B506 | reverse complement strand
GCCGCGCGAGCTTCAGCTGATCGCCGCCCAGGACGATTTCGTCGATCCGCCCCGCCGTTTCACCGCGACCCGCCTGCGCTGATCTCCTGCGCTCGCGGTCGGGTCAGGCTGCCGGAGCGGTCGTCTGGCTGCCGATGCCTGCGGGGCGGTCGAGCACCCGGAAGGCCGGCAGCTGCACCGTCATGCTGGTGCCGGCCCCCTCCGTGCTGTGGCAGGTCAGTGTTCCGCCATGCAGGTCGACGAAGTTCTTCGAGATCGACAGGCCCAAGCCGGTGCCCTCGTAGCGGCGGTTCGTGGCGTTGTCGGCCTGACGGAAGGGCTGGAACAGGTCGTCCATGAAGTTGGGCGGGATGCCGATGCCGGTATCGGCCACCGTCAGGGCGAATCCGCGATCCTTTTCCAGGCCGGCGGTGATGGTGATGCCGCCGCCGCTGGGGGTGAACTTCACGGAATTGGACAGCAGGTTCAGGATCACCTGTTTGAAGGCCCGGCGGTCGACCCAGAGGATGGCGACGGCGGCGGCCACCTCGTTGTGGATGGCGACCCCACCGGCAGCGGCGCGGTCACGCACCATCATCAGGCATTGCGCGACCGCCTCATGTGCCTCCACCGCCTCTTCGCACAGGTCGAACTGGCCGGATTCCAGCTTGGACATGTCGAGCACGGCGTTGACGATGTCCAGCAGATGCCGGCCGCTTTCGTGGATGTCGGCAATGCAGGACCGCTGCCGTTCGTTGATGGTGCCGAAGAATTCGCCGTCCAGCACCTCGGCGAAGCCGATGATGGCGTTCAGCGGCGTGCGCAGCTCGTGGCTCATGTTGGCGAGGAATTCGCTCTTCGCCCGGTTCGCCAGCTCCGCCTGGGTCTTGGACGCGATCAGTTTCGCTTCCTGCTGCTTGCGCCGGGTCATTGTCGCGGATGACGCCGACCGAGATGCGCGGATCGTCCGGACGCAGGGAGCCGACCTCAGCAATGTGGGGGGCCGCCGCCGCAGGAACCGTCGCCCCAGCCGCAGGTCGCTGACTGTGAATCCAACCGGAAAGGCGCAACCGTCGCGGCGCAGCGCCGTAAGGTCGCGGTCGTTGGCGCCGTCGCGGGCATCGGGGATCAGCGCCTCGATCGGTTGACCGATCATCTGGCGCTCCGGCACGCCGAACATCATCTCCGCCGCGCGGTTGAAGGTGACGATGCGCCCGGCCATGTCGAAGGTCACCACCGCGTCCAGCATGGAATCGAGGATGCCGCGGATCCGGCGCGAGGCGCGGTCCAACCGGGCCTGATCCTCCTCGCGCCGGGCATGCTGGCGAACGACGAAGGCGGTCAGCAGCGCGATGGCGATGGTCATCACCGTGCCGATGGAGGTCCAGGCCGCCGTGTCGCGCCGCCATTCGACCAGCACCGCCGCCACCGGCAGGGTCGCGACGATGACGAACGGATAGCCCTGGACCCGCCGCACGCTGACGATGCTGTCGCTTCCGTTCCCCGGACCCGGGACGATGTCGCGGATGGTGGCCTCGTCCTGTGTGGCAAGCGCGCTCCAGACCGCCGGCCAGTCGGTCAGCCGGACCGGTCTGCCAAAGCCTTGTGGTCGGTCCAGAAGGATGGTGCCGTCCGCTAGTGCCAGGATCACTCCGCCCTTGCGGTCCATGTCCCGCGATTCCAGCGTTGCCGCCAGCCGTGTCGGATCGATCATGGCGACCAGCACGCCGCCGAAGCTGCCGTCCCGGTTCTGCAAGCGGCGGCTGAAGGGGATGATCTGCATCCCGGGCTTCACCCGGCTGTCAATGACCGCGCCGACATAAAGCCCCTGTCCGGCGCCGTCGCGCGGTCCGGTGAAATATCTGCGGTCGGACAGCGAAAATGTCGGCAGCGGCGCATCGGCGGAATGATGCAGCGCGAAACCGTCGGCGTCGACCACCACCAGATCGGCCAGTTCGGTGAAGGCATCGCGCCGCTGACGCAGGTGATCGCGGATCCCAGCACTGTCTCGACGGGTGCCGTCTGGGAGGGTATCGAGCGCGAAGGACAGCTCGCGCAGCATCTGGTCGACCGCGAAGGCGGTGCGCAGCGTCTGCGATTCCAGCATGCGGGCAAGATCGCGGGTGGCACGCTCGCCGGCGTCCAGAGCTTCGCGCCGGCTTTGAACGATGCCGTAGCCGATCAGTGTGTTCACCACCAGGATGAAGGCCAGGCCGGAGGCGGTCATCAGGAACCGCACCGATCCCAAACGCCCGCGCACCGCCCGCGCCAGACCGGCGACCGAGCGGGACGGAGGTGGGGAGGCGGACCCGGCAACGGGCATCGGCGTCGTGATTTCCTGTGAGGGTTGCGGTCGGGCGGGCGACGTCGATCAATTACGCCGACAGCCTAAACAAAGTGTAACCGGACGGAAACATAAGGTTTCTCTACTGCGCGCAGATGCCGCGCCGCCACCGCTCCCACCCGGGCGGCAGGCGCCACCCTGCCATTCCCGGTGCGGCCTGCCGTGGGCGGTTGCCGGACGCGGCTCCATCCGCTAGGTAAGGGACCGACTTGGCAGCCGGATCGCGTATATCCCCATGACCGACGGACCGCTTTCACTCTACCGCGCCCGCCGCGGTAGCGGCACGCTTCGCCCCGATCCCGACCAGGAACTGGCCGCGGAGAAGTTCCAAAGCCTCTATCAGGCGCTGAAGGGCTATCAGCCGCACCCTGCGGGCGACGACAAGCCCACCGGGGGAGGGTGGCTGGAGCGGTTCGGTCTTGGCCGCCGCCGCGCCGCGCCGCCGCCGCCGGACATCGCCTCCACCGCACCGCAGGGTCTTTACATCTACGGCAGCGTCGGTCGCGGCAAGTCGATGCTGATGGACCTGTTCTATGAGACCGCCCCGGTCGGGAAGAAGCGGCGGGTCCATTTCCACGAATTCATGCTGGAGATCCACCAGCGCATCCATGACCACCGCCAATCGGGCAAGGGCAGGGGAGACGGTCCGGACGAGGCGCTGCCCGAGTTGGCCCGCGCGCTGGCCGACGAGGCGTGGCTGCTCTGTTTCGACGAGTTCCACGTCACCAACATCGTCGATGCGATGATCCTGGGCCGGTTGTTCACCAACCTGTTCGACCTGGGCGTGGTGGTGGTGGCGACCTCCAACTGGCCGCCGGACATGCTGTACAAGGACGGGCTCCAGCGCGAGCTGTTCCTTCCCTTCATCGCGTTGCTGAAGGAGAAGTTGGACATCCTGTCGCTGGACGGTCCGACCGACTACCGGCTGGACCGGCTGAAGGGGGTGCCGATCTACCATCATCCCCTGGGCGCGGCATCGGACGCGGCGCTCGCCAAGGCCTTCTCGGACCTGACCGGGGGTGCTGCGGGCGCGCCCTGCAGCCTGACCGTGCAGGGCCGCCGGGTCGAGATCGACCGCGCCGCCAAATCCGTGGCCTGGGCCGATTTCTGGAACCTGTGCGGCAAGCCGTTGGGGGCGGCCGACTATCTGGCCATCGCCACCCATTTCCACACGGTCCTGATCGACCATGTTCCGACCATGAAGGACGAACTGCGCAACGAGGCGAAGCGCTTCATGACGCTGATCGACGCGCTGTACGAGCACAAGGTCAACGTCGTCATCGCTGCCGAAGGCCCGCCGGAACGCCTCTACCCGGAAGGCACCCACGCCTTCGAGTTCGAGCGCACGGTGAGCCGGCTGATGGAGATGCAGAGCGAGGACTACCTGCAACGGCAGCACCTGACCTGAGCGGACGGCACAGGCCGCCCGGAACATGCCTTATTCCAAATTCTGAGTCCTGATCTCTCCCGGGCTGTTGGCCACGGGGGAGATCCTGTGCGGTGAGCTCCCCGCGCCGCCGATCGCTGGACATACAGCGACCACCGTCCTTGCCCGTTCGTTGGCCAGCCGGCTGCTTTTCCTGCTGCCGACGCGGCGGATCGATCATGTCAAGAGATATGGCAGATTTTTTCAGACTTCGAGATGGGGAATTCCAGAAAGTTGGAAAGACTCGTTTCAGTGCCATGCGTCAAATGGTGAAAAGGAAAGGGAAAAGCCTCATTGCGAGTCAAAAGCAGGCGAGATTCCCTGCAAATATTTCAAAATTTTAATGGTCGCCACATTTGGTTTCTATATTGCCTCTTTCGAAAGGGTTCTCCCCAGTTGATAGGGATGGACTTGGAGAGATAAGTTTGCCGATCACGCATCAGATATTGGTGTTCCTGCGTTTTGAAAGGGACGGGGCAATGATCCGCTGGTTTGGCAATCAAAAGTTGGCTGTCAAAATATTGACGCCTGTCGCCATCCTTTTAACAATCTTGATTGTCATCGCAACGGCGTCGCTGGAGCGGCTGGGGGTCGTCGAAGCGGTCGCGGAAAATGCCTTGACCGTGGAGGCGTCCCGGCGCGTCACGATCCTGGACATCGGCCGCCATCTCAACGCGGCAACCGTCGCGGAAAAAAATGCGATCCTCGAAAAGAATGTCGATGAGATGCGGCGCTTTGCCACTCTCTTCAACGAAGAGATGACGCTGGTGGACAAGGGAATTGCCGATCTCGCCCTGACGGCGAACAGCGATAGCCGGCGTGAGACGGGCGTGAAGATCAAGGCGTTGGTGGAGTCCTACCGGCAGAACGCCCTGAAGGTCATCGATCTGACACTCCGCGGACAGGACGACGAGGCGTTCGCGCTCAGCGCCGGCGAGGGCGCCAAGACCAGGCGGGCCGCAGCGACGCTGATCGATGAGCGTGCCGAGATCAACCGACAAGCCATGGAAAAGGCCACTCGGGAGACCCGGACGGTGGCGGACCAGACGCGCGTCATGGTCCTTTCGCTGTCGGTGGCGGGGATCGTGCTGGGGCTGGGCCTGTCGCTGGCGATCATCGTCTCTCTGATCGTCCGTCCGCTGAAGCGGGTGACGGAATCGATGAGCCGGGTGTCGCAAGGCGATCTGGAGTGTGCGATCGAGGACACCGAACGCCGTGACGAGGTCGGTCAGCTTGCCCGCACCCTCGACATCTTCAAGTCCAGCGCATTGGAAGTGCGGCGCCTGACCGCCGCCCAGGAGGAACAGAAGCGTCGCGCCGAAGCGGAGCGCAAGGCCGAAATGCACGGCCTTGCCGACCGGTTCGAGGGCAGCGTCAGCGCCATCGTCCAGCATGTCGCCTCGTCGGCGATCCAGATGCAGGGGGCTGCCGGATCGTTGTCGTCCAGCGCTACCCAGGCCAGCGCCCAGGCCACCGCCGTTGCGGCCGCGTCGGAGCAATCCAGCGCCAATGTGCAGACCGTCGCGTCGGCGACCGAGGAGCTGGCTGCCTCGATTCTGGAGATCGGGCGCCAGGTGTCGACCCAGAGCGTGATTTCGGCGAATGCGGTGCAGGAAGCCGACCGCACCAGCGCCAGCATGCGGCTGCTGGTGGATACCGCCAACCAGATCGGCGCCGTCGTCGATCTCATCAACTCCATCGCCGGCCAGACCAACCTGTTGGCTCTGAACGCCACCATCGAAGCGGCGCGGGCGGGGGAAGCCGGAAAGGGCTTCGCCGTCGTGGCGAGCGAGGTCAAGGCTTTGGCCGGCCAAACCGCCCGCGCGACCGAGGAAATCCAGTCGAAGGTCAAGGAGATCCAGACGGCGACCAGCGGGGCGCAAGAGGCCGTGGCCGGCATTTCAGGGATCATTGGCAGGATGAGCGAGATTTCCTCCGCCATTGCTGCCGCGATCGAAGAGCAGAACGCGGCCACGGCAGAGATCTCCAGCAATGTCGCCCAGGCAGCCCGCGGCAGCGAACAGGTTTCCACCAACATCGTCGGCGTGACCAGGGCGGCCACCGAAACGGGTGCCGCCGCCAGTCAGGTGCTGAACACCGCCGATGGATTGGCCAAGGAAGCGGAGCGGCTGAAGGCGGAGGTCGGCAGCTTCATTGCAACGGTTCGGGCCGCCTGACCGCTTTCCGTCCGTGTGACCGGTCACCCTGCCGCGCGCCGCCGCAACTCCTCGAAGTCGCGGCCGGCGTGGTGGGAGGAGCGGGTCAGCGGGGTCGCCGACACCATCAGGAAGCCCTTCGCCCGCGCCATCGTGCCGTAGCGCTCGAACTCCTCCGGCGTGACATGGCGGGCGACCGGGTGGTGGTTGGGGGTGGGGCGGAGATACTGGCCGATGGTCAGGAAATCGACGCCCGCCGCCCGCAGGTCGTCCATCACCTGAAGCACCTCCGCCGGCTCCTCGCCAAGCCCGACCATGATGCCGGACTTGGTGAAGATGGTCGGATCGCGCTCCTTCACCCGCTCCAGCAGGCGCAGCGAGCCGTAATAGCGCGCTCCCGGCCGCACATCGGCATAGAGCCGCGGCACCGTTTCCAGATTGTGGTTGTAGACGTCCGGCCGGGCAGCGACGACCGTCTCCACCGCTCCCGGCTTGTTGCGGAAATCGGGGGTCAGCACCTCCACCGTCGTGGCGGGGGAAGCGTCGCGGATGCGGGCGATGCAGCGGGAGAAATGCGCCGCCCCGCCGTCCGGCAGATCGTCGCGGTCGACCGAGGTGATGACGACATGGGCGAGGCCAAGCTCGCCCACCGCCTCGGCCAGACGGTCGGGCTCGTGGGGGTCGAGCGCGTCCGGCCGGCCGGTGGCGACGTTGCAGAAGGCGCAGGCCCGCGTGCACACGCTGCCCAGGATCATCACCGTGGCGTGCCGCTTGCTCCAGCATTCGCCGATGTTGGGGCAGGCGGCCTCCTCGCAGACCGTGTTCAGGCCGTGGCGGCGGACGAGCGACTGCGTGTCCTCGAACGCCGCACCGGCGGGCGCGCGGGCGCGGAGCCAGGCCGGTTTCCCGGCCCGATGCTCGGGCCGTGGGCTGTGCAGCGCGGGCAGGGCCATCAGTGGACAAGCTCCGGCTGTTCGGCGGCGGCAGGGACCGCCTGGGGCTGCACGATGATCTTCACGTTGCGGTCCTTGTGGGCGACCAGCTCCTCGAAACCGCCGCTGACGATGTCGGTCAGGGTGATGCGGCCGGTGATCAGCGGCTGCACGTCGATGCGGCCGTCGGCGATGAAGCGGATGACGTCGGCGAATTCGCCATTGTAGGCCAGCGAGCCGATGACCTGCTTCTCGGTGGCGACGATCTCGAAGAAGTTGAAGGAGCTCGGCTCCTCGAAGATGCCGACCAGCACCGCCTTGCCGGCCTTGCGGATCACGTCGATGGCGAGCTTGGCCGTGTCGCGGTGGCCGATGCATTCGAACGACACGTCGGCGCCGTAGCCGCCGGTCAGCGCCTTGACCTCCGCCACCGCGTCGCACTCCTTGGGGTCGAGCACGATGCTGGCGCCGACCTCCAGCGCCTTGGCCTTGCGGGCGGCGGACATCTCCAGAACGATGATCCGGCCCGCTCCCGCCGCCTTCGCGCACATGATGGTGCACAGCCCGATGGTGCCGGCGCCGACCACCACCACCGTCTCGCCGACGATGCTGCCGGCCTTCTTCACCGCATGCATGCCGACCGCCAGCGGCTCGATCAGGGCGCCGGCCTCGGTCGGGAAGCCGTCGGGCAGCTTGTAGAGCAGTTCGGCCGGGACATTGACCAGGCTGGCGAAGGCGCCGTTGTTCATCAGGCCGGTGAAGGCCAGCTTTTCGCAGATGTTGTACATGCCGTGCTTGCAGTAATAGCACTCGCCGCAATGCTGGCAGGCGTCGGCCGCCACCCGGTCACCGACCTGGAAGCCGGTCACACCCTCGCCCAGCGTCGCGATCTCGCCGCTGAACTCGTGGCCGAGGATGCACTGGCCCTTCAGGCCGGTCAGCGGGTGGGGGGTGTCGACGGGGATGAAGACCGGGCCGGCGACATACTCATGCAGGTCGGACCCGCAGATGCCGCACCAATGCACCTTGATCTGCACCCAGCCGGCGGGCGGGGCGCCCGGCAGCGGCACGTCCTCGACCCGGATGTCCTTACGGCCATGCCAGACGGCGGCCTTCATGGTGGTCGCCAGATCTTTGATTGTCGCACTCATGGTGTTGTCCTCCGGTTTTATCGTTGTAAGACGAGCGGTCGGGACAGTCAGGCGAACACCATCCCGCCATCGACCAGCAGGGACTGGCCGGTCATGAAGTCGCTGTCGGACGAGGCGAGGAAACGGGCGACGCCGACCAGATCGTCGGGGCGCGAGGGCCGGCCCAGGACGGCGCCGGCGGCGAACATGTCGAAGGCCTCGTTTTCCGACTTGGTGATGCCGGTGTCGCGAAAGCCCTGGTCTATGATCTTCCACATCTCGGTTGCCACCACGCCGGGGCAGATGGCGTTGGCGGTGATGCCCTCCTTGCCGAAGCCGCGGGCGGCGGCCTGGGTCAATGCCACCACGGCGAATTTGCTGGCGGAGTAATGGGCCAGCGGCTCGTAGCCCTGCTTGCCGGCGATGGAGGCGGTGTTGACGATCTTGCCGCCGCCGCCCTGCTTGCGGAAGGTCTTGATCGCCTCCTGCATGCCGATCAGCACGCCCAGCGCGTTGACGTCGTTGACCGTGTGCCAGTCGTCCTCGGTGATGTCGAGGAAGGGCTTGGTCTGGGCGATGCCGGCATTGTTGAAGAGGACGTCGAGCCGGCCATGCGCCTTCACCGCCTCGTCGATCATGCGGCGGACGGCGCTGCGGTCGCGGACATCGACGGTGACGGCGATGGCGCTGCCGCCGGCGGCACGGATGGCCTCGGCCACCTGCTGGGCGTCGGCTTCGGTGCGGTCGGCGATGGTCAGCCTGGCACCGTCGGCGGCCAGCGCCTTGGCGATGGTGGCGCCGATGCCGCGGCCGGCGCCGGTGACGATGATGCTCTTATCCTTGAGATCAGGCATGAGCGGTCTCCTGCCGGCGCGCTGACGGGTCGGCCGCACGCCGGTGGCGAGGGTTTCAGGAACCGAAAACGGGGTGGAGAGCGGGGCCTGTCCGGCCTCAGCCCGCTTTCGCGATGTGGTCCTTCAGCAGCGCGTTCACTTTGCCGGCCGCCTCCATCTGCACCATATGGCCGGCGCCGGGAATGACGGCGACCTGTGCCGTGTTCGCCAGCGCCTGGGCGTGGTCGGCGGGGATGACGCGGTCCTCCTCGCCCCACACGACCAGCGTGGGCGTCCTGGCATCCGCAATCCCGGAGGCGAGCACGCTGGCCTGCCGGCCCTCGGCGAATAGCGAGGACGACAGCGCCCGCAGTGCCTCGTCCACCCCGTCCAGCCGCTTGTACTTCAAGAGGTCGTCAACCATCTGGCGGCTGACAAGACCGCGGTCGGCGAACAGAGTTTCCAGGACCGGTTTCAGGTCGCGGCGCGATGTCGCACCGACGAAGCCCTGGATATAGCCATGGTCGATCCGCTCGCCGAGTCCGGCCGACGCGATCAGCGACAGCGACGCCACCCGGCCCGGCGCGTCGAGCGCGGTGCGCATCGACACCGCCCCGCCCATCGAATGGCCGACGAAGTGGGCGCGCTCCACCCCAACCGTATCGAGGAAGCCCAGCACCGCCTGCGACAGGCCGGACAGGCTGGGGTCGGCGATCTGCTTGTTCGACTGGCCGTGGCCGGGCAGATCGAGCGCATAGACGGTGGCCTTCTCCGCCAGCGCGTCGATGGTGAACAGCCAGTTGTCGAGGTCGCCGCCGAAGCCGTTGGACAGCAGGACGGTCGGCCCACCCTCACCCGCTTGGCGTAACGGATGGTGCCGGCCGAGGTCTCGGCCGTGTGATACTGCGGGCCGGCGTCGGCCTCGCCATCCTCTTCGCCGGACGGGACGGCATAGGCGCTGATGAAGGCGTCGATGTCGTCGTCGGGCACATCGGGTTCGGCCAGCACGGCGATCAGCGCCTTGACCGGATAGACGGTGCCGGGTTCGCCCAGCACGCGGCGCAGCACGCCGGTCTCGCCGGCTTCGACCACGTTGGTGATCTTGTCGGTCTCGACCTCCAGCAGCTCGTCGCCGATGGAGATGGTGGACCCCGGCCGTTTCAGCCAGCCGGTGACCTTGCCTTCCGACATGGACAGGCCCCATTTCGGCATGACGATGGGCTTGATGCGCTCGTTCAACATGTGGTGCAGGCTCCTGGGGAATTTCTAATCGGCACACACTTCGCCCGTCATCCCCGCGAAGGCGGGGATCCAGGTGCTGGCCGTGGCTGCCATTCGGGGCGGCCTGGATTCCCGCCTTCGCGGGAATGACGGAGAAGGGCGCTCTTGCGGGTTGGGCTGTTAAGTCGGTCTCACGCCGCGATGCTGCGCGACGCGCCCTTGGGCGACAGGGTGCGCTTCACGGCGCTGGCGATGCTGTCGGCGCTGGGGACGTACAGGTCTTCCAGCGAGGGCGCGAAGGGCACCGGGGTGTGCGGCGCCGTCACCATCTGGATGCCGGCCTTCAGCGCCCCGAAGGCGTTCTGCCCGACGAAGGCGGCGATGTCGGTGGCGAGGTTGCAGCGCGGATGGGCCTCGTCCACCACCACCAGCCGGCCGGTGCGCTCGACGCTCTCGACGATGGTGTCCCAGTCGATGGGCGACAGGGTGCGCAGGTCGATGACCTCGGCCTCGGTGCCGTCCTTCGCCAGGGTCGCCGCCGCCTCCATCGCGCGGTGGACGGTCAGGCCATAGCTGACGATGGTCACGTCGTCGCCGTCACGCAGCACGTTCGCCTCGCCGAAGGGGATGGCGTAGCTCTCGGCCGGGACCTCGCATTCCAGGCCGTAGAGGTTCTTGTGCTCGCAGAAGATGACGGGGTCGTTGTCGCGGATCGACTGGATCAGCAGGCCCTTGGCGTCATAGGCGTTGCTGGGGCACACCACCTTCAGACCCGGAATGTGGGTGAACAGCGGGGTGAGCATCTGCGAATGCTGGGCGGCGGCACGGAAGCCGGCGCCGACCATGCCGCGGATCACCACCGGCGTCTCCGCCTTGCCGCCGAACATGTAGCGGAACTTGGCGGCCTGGTTGAAGATCTGGTCGAAGCAGACGCCCATGAAGTCGAGGAACATCAGCTCCGCCACCGGCCGCAGCCCGCAGGCGGCGGCACCGATGGCGGCGCCGATATAGGCGGATTCCGACAGCGGCGTGTCCATCAGCCGGTCGCCATGCTTGGCGTACAGACCCTTGGTGACGCCCAGCACGCCGCCCCAGGCATCGTCCTCGCCCTTCGCACCGGTGCCGCCGACGATGTCCTCGCCCATGACGATGACGGTGGGGTCGCGGCGCATCTCCAGATCCAGGGCCTCGTTGATCGCCTGTTTCATGCTGATCTTGCGGGACATGTGTTTCCTCCGCGCGTTTCGCGTCTCTTGG
>NZ_BADK01000197.1 GCF_000333595.1 Azospirillum sp. B506 | reverse complement strand
GGATCATGCCTCGTACTCGGCGGCATTGTCGTAGGCCTGACGGTTGTCGGCTTCGAGATAGGTTTCGACCGGCAACCCCTCGGCATACATGCCGTCGTGGCTGTCGAGTTCGATGTGGAAATACTCGATCTCCTCCATCCCATCGACCTGCCGGATCGACGAGCCATTGATCAGCAGGCGGGCGGAAACCCCATAGTCGCCGATCAGCAGCCCGTGGTTGGGAGAGATGTAGAGGTCGCGGGCCGGCAGCCCGGGGGCGATGGCGTCACGGACGATCCGGACCGGCAGATGGATTTTGCGCAGCTGATCGGTATCGAGAGATGAAACTGTCAGCGCACGCCGACCGATCCAGCGGATCGGACGGAACTCGCCGGTCACCGACGACTTGATCAGGTCGCCGATCTTCAGGCTTTCCACAGGCACATCGCCGAACATGGAACGGACATAGGTGCCGCGGAGGACGCAGGTCGGGATCGGTTGGGGAGACATGATCTGAAATGTCCCATTTCAGTTTGAGAAGATTCTTCGCCGTTCGGACATCTTCGACATCGGACACGGCATCATGCATACCCACGAAGGGTACCTCTTTGTAAAATTCGTGTACTAACAAACTTGTGCAGAATTTCAACCGTCGGTGACCAAATGTCTCAAGCCCGCGTGTGTGACTGGGAGCCTCCTCTTCCTTCGGGCCGGCAATCGGCTTCATTCCACGAGGACTGCGACATTTCGTCTCCATCCCGCACCTCCAACGCCGCCCGCGCGATGGCAAGGATGTTGTCCAGACGGATCACCAGTTCGGTCTCGCACAGTGCGGACCGTGCTGATGCGGCTTCGCTAATGATCGCGCGCAAGGCGTCGCTGCGTGTCATGCCGGTCTCCAATCCCATTCTGTTTGCCTGCCCATGAACTGGGCATCCGCTCCGCCCTCCTGCTCGCTTGTGAAGAACTTCACAGCAGGCGCACCCGCATTTCGCATACTCATTTATGCGTCACCAACGGAGGGTCCCCTCATGCACATGCGCAACATCAGGGTCAACGGCAAGCGGACCAGCATGAAGCTGATGTCGGTCGAGTGGGAGTCGCTGGAAGAGATCTGCGCCCGCGAAAACATGACGATGAGCGAGCTGGTGACGAAGATCGACGCCGAACGTCAGGACTGCGACAATCTCACCGGCTGCGTCCGAGTCTACGCGCTGTGCTACTTCCGCAAGGCCGCCAGCCTGTCCGAGCCGATGCCGCGCCACCGTCCCACCACGGCCATGGCCTTCGCAGCGGAGTGACGGTTCGGGCCCGTCCCGCATAAGCGGTTCGGCAAGCTCTCTCCATCGGACAGGGCCGGTGGCGCGGCCGCTGCAGGCACCCCATGTTCGACGCGGGCCCCGCTGCGGCGGCGGCCCACCTTCCTGCGTCGACCGGAGTGGTGTCCCAATGCCGGATGCCCACCAGTTTCCTGTCTACAGCGTCGGCGAACGGCGGGCCGATGCCGCCGTTCATGCCATCGGCGTCACGGCAGGCATCGCCGGCTTCGTCTGGCTGCTGAATGCCGGCATATTCTCCGGCGCCGTCCCGGTCCATACGGCCCTGGCGCTGGCCATCTACGGGCTCGGGCTGGTGGGGATGCTGACGGCCTCGGCCGCCTACAACCTCGCCCCGCCCGGATTCGGCAAGGCTCTGCTGCGGCGGATCGACCATGCCATGATCTACCTGATGATCGCCGGCACCTACACGCCCTTCACGCTGGGCCTCAGCCAGGGGATCGGCCAGGGGATCGGCCAGGGAATTTGGCTGGGCGGCGCCGTGTGGGGCGGGGCCGCATTCGGCGCCGTGCTGAAGCTGCGCTTTCCTGGACGGTTCAACCGGTTGGGGCTGGCGCTCTATCTCGGGCTGGGCTGGGCGGTGGTCACGGCACTCGAACCCTTGGGATCGGCAGTGTCGGCGCCGGCCCTGTGGCTGCTGGTCGCCGGCGGACTGGTCTACACCGTCGGCGTCGTCTTCCACCTGATGGATCGCATGCCCTACAACAATGCCATCTGGCACCTGTTCGTGCTGGCCGCCGCCAGCTGCCATTTCGCGGCAATCGTCATGGCGTTTCTTTAAGCCGCTCCTTTCCTCGATTTCAGGGCCGGATCGGCGGGGACCGCAGAGGACAAGCCGCGGCGGATTCCGTATCTTCCGCGGATCACAGTCCCAGGAAGGCATCATGGGCCCGGCAGCGATAGACCAAGCGGAAATGGATCAGAGGAAAAACCGGCACGCATCGGCCGGCGGCCCGATGCTCGCGGCGGCCGCGCTGGCCCTGTGGGTCGTCATCGCCGCCGGTGCGGCGCAGGCGGATCCCTCCTTCGACTGCAAGGCGGCCTCCACGCCGGTCGAAAAGGCGATCTGCGCCGACTCCAAGCTGGGCGATGCCGACAAGGAGATCGCCGACACCTACAAGGCGTTGCAGGACCTGTCCGGCACCGCCGACCGCGACCGGCTGCGGACGGAGCAGCGGACCTGGTTGGCACAGCGCAACCAGTGCGCGACGGCGCCCTCGCCCGGCACCTGCCTCGGCCCGGTTCTGGACGCCCGTCGCACCGCCCTGTCGAAGTCGATGCCCAAGGCGGTCGATACCGTGACCGCCATCGTCGACGGCATCGCCAGCGACCCTGCCGGCGCCGCCAAGCGGCTGGCCGAGATCCGCGGCGGGCTGGGCAAGGGATGGAGCGCCTATCTGTTGCGCTTCGGCCCCGCCCCCGACCGCGCCAAGGCGGAGTCGCTGCTGCGCGACGCCATCGCCGGCATCGAGGATTCCTTTGCCCGCGAAACCGCATCCGGGGTCGATCTCGCCACCGACGAGGGCTTCCTCACCGCCCTGCGCGTCGTCAGCGACGATGTGGAAATGGCGTGGCCCTGCTCGGTGATGGAAAAGCGCGGGGCGGCGGCCTGGAAGGCGATGGAGCCGCTCTATGGCAGCAACCGCGACAATTTCGGCGCCTATCCCGCCTGCCCCGACGGCAAAGCGCTGCTGGCCTCCGCGGAGTGGAAGGCGGTCGACGATCTGCTCGCGCCGATGCTGGAAGCGGCCTCGAACCGCACCGGCACCATCCGCGCCGCCACCTACCGCCAGATGGGCATCGACCGCCTGAAATCGGCGGTCGATCCGCGTCTGTTCGTCGCCGATGCGCCGCAGCTGACCCAGCTGGTCACGGATGCCAGCGGCTGGTCCAACCCGCGCTGGATCGCACCCGGCTGGAGCGACCGCCTGCGCAAGGCGGTGGATGGGGCGGTGACGGCCTGGACGCCGCAGATCGCCACCCGCTACGGCATCGGCACCGCCGAGGCCCGCAGGATTGCCGAAGCGGTGGCCGCCCAGGGGCTGAACGGCGGCGTCGGCCTGATCACCGACAACCTCGACCTCCAGAAGGACACGCGCCTGCCCGACTGGCTGCGCGGAACCTGGAGTTGGAGCGGCGGCGGGGCGGTGGACGTGCCCTTCGACGCCCCTGCCGGAAAGGCGCGCATCGATGGAACCAGCATCTGCGTCGGCAGCGAATGCACGGGCTATGACGTCGCCGGACAGGGCGAGGATGCCTCCTTCGACCCCAAGGAGATCCCAAAGGACGTCAAGCTTGCCGCCAACGCCGCCAAGCAGGCCGTCAGCCTCGCTCCGGTGTCCGCCGGCGGCAGCCTGACCATCGTCCCGCTGGCCGGCGGCACCCTGCTGGTCACCGGCACCGCCAAGCCGGTGGTGCTGAAGCGCGACGGAAAGTAGGCAGGAACCGGTGCCGTTCCTTCTCCCGGGAACGCGAAAGTCTTGCCTGCATCGTTCGGGTAGGCGACACTTCGCGGCGCGTGCTGCGGTTGCGGAACCGCATGCGGCTTTCCGGGGGGAGGCATGGCACGGAATCTCAAGGCGCTCGGGTTGTGGCGCACCGCGCTGGTCGCCAGCGTCCGCAAGGACGCGCCGGACCTGTCGGCGCGGCAGCTGGCGATCCTTCTCCAGGTCTATCTGACCGACCCGCCGCACACCGTGCGCGGTCTGGCGTCCCTGCTGAACATTTCCAAGCCGGCGGTGACCCGCGCGCTCGACCGCCTGTCCGTCCTGGGTTTCGTCAAGCGCAAGCGCGATGCGGAGGACAAGCGCAACGTGCTGGTCCAGCGCACCGTGAAGGGCAGCGTCTATCTGTCCGATTTCGCCGAGCTGGTGATCGCCGCCGGCGCCGTCGCGCCGGAGGACATGGCCCGCATCCAGGCCGACGAGGCGCTGGCCGCCGCCGCCAAGGCAAGGCTGGAGGCCGAGTTGCAGGATGTGCCGGCGCGGGAGGCCGCCCCGCTGGCAGCCTCCGCGCCCTGACCGTTCCCCTTCCCCCGTCCGAAGGGGGAAGGGAACCTTTCGCTTACAGCAGCGCTTCCAGAACGCGGTCTGGCGGGGCGTGGCCGTCGGTGAAGGTCTTGATGTTGATCACCACCTTCTCGCCCATGTCGATGCGGCCCTCGATGGTGGCGGAGCCCATGTGCGGCAGCAGGACGACATTGTCCAGCCGCAGCAACTTCGGGTTGATCGCCGGCTCGTGCTCGAACACGTCGAGGCCGGCGCCGGCGATCTCGCCCTTCGACAGCATGCGGGTCAGCGCCACCTCGTCGATCACCTCGCCGCGCGAGGTATTGACGATGTAGCAGTGCGGGCGCAGCAGCTTCAGCCGGCGCTCCGACAGCAGATGATAGGTGGCCGGCGTGTGGGGACAGTTGATCGACACGATGTCCATCCGCGCCAGCATCTGGTCCAGACTGGACCAGTAGGTCGCCTCCAGCTCCTGCTCCAGCTCCGGATGGACTCGGCGGCGGTTGTGGTAGTGGATCGACATGCCGAAGGCGCGCGCCCGCTTGGCCAGCGCCGAGCCGATGCGGCCCATGCCGAGGATGCCCAACCGCTTGCCGCTGATGCGGTGGCCCAGCATGGTGGTCGGCCCCCAGCCGCTCCACTGGCCGGAGCGGACCAGCCGCTCGCCCTCCGCCACGCGGCGCGCGGTGGCCAGCAGCAGCGCCATGGTCATGTCGGCGGTGTCCTCGGTGAGGACGCCGGGTGTGTTGGTGACGACGATGCCGCGCTCGCGCGCCGCCTTCAGGTCGATGTGGTCGACGCCGGTGCCGAAGGAGGCGATCAGCCGCAGCTGCGGCCCGGCGGCTTCGATCAGCGCCCGGTCGATGCGGTCGGTGACGGTCGGCACCAGCACTTCGGCGATGTTCATCGCGTCCTGCATCTGGGCGGGGGTGAGCGGCACGTCGTCCGGATTGAGCCGGGTGTCGAACAGCTCCATCATCCGCGTCTCGATGACGTCCGGCAGCTTGCGGGTGACGACAACGAGCGGCTTCTTCTTGTCGGTCATCGGTGCTGGTCCTCCCTTGCCCCGGCCAGCCCGCATCGCACGATCCTTGCTGGGCTGCTCCGGTCCATGGTTGCCATACCAAGCGGTCGGGGGACTGTCCAGAAGTCCGTCGCGAAAGGCCATCCTGCGGCAGGGCGGCAGCGGCCTTCGATCGGGGGCGGCGACGCTTGCCCTATCGAACGGGTGGTCTCTATAGTGCGGCCCGGTTTTCCCGTCCGTCCCCGTCAGCTCCGGTGCCGCCATGCCTGTCCGCCGCTCCGTCCTCGCCTCTCTGGCCCTGATCCTGGGGTTCGGGGCGGGGCTTTTCGCGGATGGCGGCAGCATCGCCATGGCAGCGGAAGGCAAGGACCCGACCCATGCGTCGGGCCTGCCGATCCCCCGCTTCGTCACCGTCCGTGTCGGCGAGGTCAATCTGCGCTCCGGCCCCAACGGCAGCTATCCCATCGAATGGGTGTTCAAGCGCAAGGACATGCCGGTGGAGATCATCCAGGAATTCGACACCTGGCGCCGCATCCGCGACTGGGAGGGAGCCGAGGGCTGGGTACACCAGAGCGCGCTGTCGGGCCGCCGCGGCGTGCTGATCGTCGGCCAGACCCGCGCGATCTACGACTCACCGCGCGGCGACAGCGGCGTGGTGGCGCGGGCGGAGCCGGGGGTCATCGGGTCGCTGAAGAAGTGCCGCGACGAGTGGTGCGAGGTCGACGTGAAGGGCTATCGCGGCTGGATGAAGCGCGCCGATTTCTGGGGCACCTACCCCGGCGAGAAGATCGACTAGCCGGTCCCTGCCCTTCTCCGGGTCAGATCGGCGCCGGCAGGGCTTGAAGGCTGGCGGGAAAGGCCGTACGGTCGCGGCCTTACCTTTCTCTACTGCAAGAGCAGTCCCATGAGCGGCGCGTCCGGCAAACAGATCAAGAAAGTGGTGCTCGCCTATTCGGGCGGCCTCGACACCTCGGTCATCCTGAAGTGGCTGCAGGAAACCTATTCCTGCGAGGTGGTGACCTTCACCGCCGACCTCGGCCAGGGCGAGGAGTTGGAGCCCGCCCGCAAGAAGGCCGAGCTTCTGGGCATCAAGCCGGAAAACATCTTCATCGACGATCTGCGCGAAGAGTTCGTGCGCGACTTCGTCTTCCCGATGTTCCGCGCCAACACGCTCTATGAGGGCACCTACCTGCTCGGCACCTCGATCGCCCGGCCGCTGATCGCCAAGCGCCAGATCGAGATCGCCAACATGGTCGGCGCCGATGCCGTCGCCCATGGCGCCACCGGCAAGGGTAACGACCAGGTCCGCTTCGAGCTGGGCTATTACGCCCTGCGCCCGGACATCACGGTCATCGCGCCGTGGCGCGAATGGACCCTGAACAGCCGCACCACGCTGCTGGACTACGCCGAGAAGAACCAGATTCCGATCGCGAAGGACAAGCGCGGCGAGGCCCCCTACTCCACCGACGCCAACCTCCTGCACATCTCCTACGAGGGCAAGGCGCTGGAGGATCCGTGGGTCGAGCCGGACGAGGACATGTACACCCGCTCCGTCGCCCCGGAAAAGGCGCCGGACACCCCGACCTACATCGAGGTCGAGTTCAAGAACGGTGACGCCGTCGCCATCGACGGCAAGGCGCTGTCGCCGGCGGCCCTGCTGACCGAGCTGAACCGGCTGGGCGGCGAGAACGGCATCGGCCGCCTCGATCTGGTCGAGAACCGCTATGTCGGCATGAAGTCGCGCGGCGTCTACGAAACCCCGGGCGGCAGCATCCTGCTGGTGGCGCACCGCGCGATGGAGAGCATCACGCTCGACCGTGGCGCCGGCCACCTGAAGGACGAGCTGATGCCGCGCTATGCCGAGCTGATCTATTGCGGCTACTGGTGGAGCCCGGAGCGTCTGGCCATCCAGGCGCTGATCGACCAGACCCAATCGCTGGTCAACGGCACGGTCCGTCTGAAGCTGTTCAAGGGCAACGTCACCGTCGTCGGCCGCAAGTCGCCCAACTCGCTCTACCGTATGGACTATGTGACCTTCGAGCAGGACAGCGTCTACAACCAGAAGGACGCGGAAGGCTTCATCAAGCTGAACGCGCTCCGTCTGCGCCTGGGTGCGATGGCCAAGCAGAAGCTGGGCTGAACCATCGTCCAATACTGTATACGGTCATGGTTCCGAGCCCGCCGGCGATTCCTCGCCGGCGGGCTTTTGTTTGCCATACCCAACAATCAGAAGCATTTGGCAAAACCCGAATCATGAGTTTTGACTGATGTCCATTATGAGAAATTAATCTAAATTTATATCTTTTGGTTGATCTGCGAATCGATTTCTCTCAGTTCTCTTCGCCGACAAACCGTTTCAGTTGTGAAATCCAAGCCGTCCTCCGCCTGGATTGAACCTTTATGTTTTATTTAACTTTTTATCTTTTTAAATGCGGCACTGAAGATTTTAGCGCGAACAGTCGCACACAAAGAGCATCATCGGGGATAGCGTCAATGGTCGAAGCATTGAGCGGCCGGCGGATTGCCGGCATCGTGGTTTCCGGTCTGGCCGTACCGGTCGCCCTCCTGGCCGGAGGCGGCACTGCCGCCCTGTCCGGCTGGGCCTTCTGGGTGGCGTTGGCCGTCGGCTTGGCGATCCTCGCCGGTGGGCTGCTGCTGGGCCGGGAACAGCGGAACGACACGGAGAAGAATGCCCTCTCCCCCGAAGATGCGATGAGCCTGATGGCGTTCGAAAAATCGGCCGACCCGATCCTGGTGGCGACCATGGAGGGGTTCTGCGCCTGCAACGAGGCCGCCGTGCGCTTCCTGCGGGCACGGTCGCGGAGCGACATCGTCGGCATCCAACCGTCAGCCCTGTCGCCGGCGACCCAGCCGGACGGACGCTCGTCGCAGGAAACGGCGGTGCAATACATCACCACGGCGGCCAGGGACGGATTCGTCCGTTTCGACTGGTTTCACCGCCGGCTCGACGGCAGCCTCGTTCCGGTGGAGGTGACGCTGGTGGCCTGCAAACAGGGCGGCAAGGACTATGTCATCACCTATTGGAAGGACCTGACCGTCCTGCAGGAGGAACGCCAGCGCAGCCACAAGCTGGCGGAGGAGGTGTCGGAGCTTGCCAACCGCTCGGCGACGATGGCCGCAGGCATGCAGACCGTCGCCCACACCCTGTCCGGCCTGTCGCAGCAGGGCGAGGAGAAGATGGAGCAGGCGACCGTCTCCGCCAATCAGGTGTCCGCCGACACCCAGGCCGTCGCCACCGCAACCGGGCAGCTCGCCGGTTCGATCAACGAGATCGCCCAACGGATCAGCGACGCGGCCAGCATCTCCAACAAGGCGGCGGATGAGACCGGGCGGGCCGACGCGATGGTTCAGGGACTGGCGGAAACCGCCAGCAAGATCGGAACGGTGGTCAAGCTGATCCAGGACATCGCCAGCCAGACCAACCTGCTGGCGCTGAACGCCACCATCGAGGCCGCCCGCGCCGGAGAGGCCGGCAAGGGCTTCGCCGTCGTGGCCGGCGAGGTCAAGAACCTGGCAAACCAGACCGCGAAGGCGACGGAGGACATCACCGGCCAGATCTCGCTGGTCCAGGATCAGACGCGGCAGACGGTCGAGGCGATCAAGAACATCGGTCTGGTGATCACGCAGGTTCGCGAGATTTCGTCCGCCATTGCCGCCGGCACCGAACAGCAGGGGGCAACCACGCATGACATCGCCCAGCGGGTGCGGTCCGTCGCGGACAGCACCCGGATGGTCGCCGCCCACATCGATGCGGTCGCCCATGCCGCAAGCAAGAGCGGCGAGATGTCCGCCGAAGTTCTGTCTTCCGCCAACAACCTGAGCGGGACCTTCGATCTGTTGAAGACCAAGGTCAAGGAGTTCGCATCAACCGGCGTTCGGTAAACAACCGGGCTCGATGGCCCCACCGCCCGCCCGCCGGGCGGTGGGGCCTCCAACCGCTTATTGTGCCGCCAGCATGTCGCGGCGGATTTCGACGGCGCGGTCGGCCGCCTTGCCGACCACCTCCTGAAGCCGGTCGAATTCGGCGCTGTAGCTGCCGACGCCGAAGGTAAGGGACCTCAGCTCCACGATCAGATCCTGCATGTCGGCCTGCGGCATGCACGCCTTCACCTCGTCCCAGCCAGGCCAGCCAGGCCGCGCGTCGAAGCCGAGAAGCTGGCCGCGCCGGCCGCTGACCAGCCGCTGCACCTTCGGCGTAAAGGCGCTGGGCACCGCGATGGTGACGGTCAGGATCGGCTCCAGCAGCACCGGCTCGCAGGCCGGCAGCGCATCGGCCATCGCCTGCCGCGCCACCGTCTTGAAGGCCATGTCGGAGCTGTCGACGGCATGGAACTGGCCGCCGGTCAGTGCCACCGCGAAATCCACCACCGGGAAGCCCAGCGGCCCGCGCGCCGCCGCCTCGCGCACGCCGGCCTCCACCGCCGGGATGTACTGGCGCGGCACGGCGCCACCGACCACCGCATCCTCGAATTGAAGCCCGATCCGCGCGGTAGCGGCCGGATTTCGACATGGATGTCGGCGAACTGGCCGTGGCCGCCGGTCTGGCGCTGAAACGGGCGTGGGGGCGGTGCCCTTGCGGATCGTCTCCTTGTAGGGAACCTGCGGCGGCTGGCCCTTCACGCGAACGTTGAAGCGGCTGCGCAGCCGGTTCATCGCCAGCTTCAGGATGGACATCACCTTGGCCCCACAGCACCAGTTCGCCGGTCTCGGCCGACTGGTCGAGCGTCAGGGACGGATCCTCCTCCCGCAGTTTCTGCAGGGCGGCGGACAGTTTCACCTCGTCATTGCGGTTCTCGGCGCGGAGCGCCAGCCCATGCACCGGCGGGGCGGCGGCCGGCCAGTCGGCGGACGGCCCCAGATTGGCCTTCTCGGTCAGCCGGTCGCCGGTTGCCGCCTTCTCCAGCCGGCCGAGCGCCACCAGATCGCCGGCAAGCGCCTGCGGCACCTTGGTCTGGTCGCGGCCGAACAGCTGGAAGATGCCGGATACCCGCTCGGCCCCCAGCGCCATCCCGTCGGTGACGGTGCCGCGCCAGATGCGGGCGAGGCTGAGCTTCCCGGCATGGGAGCCCATCATCGTCTTCACCACCTGCACCGCCACCGCCGCATCGGCCGGACTGTCGATGCGGGCCGCGGTGGTGGCGACCTCCGGCCCCTCGTGCCGCAGGGCCTTCAGCAGGCGGCGGATGCCGTTGTCGTTCTCCGCCGAGCCGAAGAAGACCGGAACGATCAGGTCGTCGGCCAACTCGTGCGCCAGTGTCTCGTAAAGCTCGGCGCTGTCGGGGGCCATGTCCTCCAGCAGCTTTTCCAGCAGACCGTCGTCGAAGTCCGCGGCCGATTCCAGCATCGCCTGCCGCGCCTCCGCCTCCCAGTCGCGGGCGCTGTCGGGCAGGGCCACCAGATCGGACGGCTTGTGCGGGTTGAAGCGCCAGGCGCGCTCGCTGACCAGATCGACCAGACCGGTGATCTGTCCATTCTCGCGCATCGGCACCGCGCGCAGAACCAGCTTGCGGGCCGAGACCTCCTGATAGGCGGCGACGACATCGCGCACGCGCAGGTCGCCCAGCGTGTCGATCTTGTTGATGAACAGCAGATGCGGGATGCGGTGGTCGTCCAGCACCTTGAACAGCGGCGCCAGCAGCACCGCCTTCTCGGGCGCGGCCTCCGCCACCACGATGGCGATGTCGGCGGCCATCAGCGCCGCCTGCGCCTCCCCCGTCAGTTCCACCGAGCCGGGGCAGTCCAGGATCGACCAGCGTTCCCCCAGGTAATCGAAGGAGGCGACATTCAGCTCGGTGCTCATCGACCGGGCCTTTGCCTCCGGCGAGTTGTCGCCCACGGCATTGCCGTCGCGCACGCTGCCCTTGCGGGTGACGGCCCCGGCGGCGAACAGCAGGCTTTCCAGCAGTGTCGTCTTGCCGGCGAGATAGGGGCCGACCAGCGCCGCGCAGCGCGCCGTCCGGATTTGCGTATGCGGCATTCACACCTCCCGTCGAAGCTTCGGGCTGTCGTGACCGGGGACGGAGCCCCCCGGTCACCACCTGGGCCGGCAATCGGGCCGCCGGCGCCGGCCGCCGGGGCGGCCCGTTCGCGTGTGGCTCTCTCAGACTGGCACGTTAAAGACCTGGCACCTCCGGAAGACCGGTGTCCGGACCGGGCGACGGGCGGCGGCGGACGGGCGCTGGAGCAGCGCAACGGGTCCGGGGCCGGGCGGAGCGCCCGCATCGGACTTCCGATGCTCCACCCGAACGGCGCGGCTGTCGATGGAAAAAAGGGCGGCAAACCGTCACGCGCGGCGCAGCCAGTGCGTCGATAGGCCGCATCGGTGCGCAGGCAGCCGTTCCATCCCCACCGGCCGCCCTACCTCGCGCCTAAGACGTTCAAATGAAACCACACACGCTCAAAAAGGGCACCGTACCGCCATCTGTTCGCAATATTGCTATGATGCAATGCAGTATGTGCGCGACGAAATGCAGCGGACAAACGCATGAAACCTTCTGTTAGTAGCCTCACACGATAACGGGCCGCACGTAAAGGCGATGACGGCCGGACAACATTCTCAGGGGCGGCCGGTGTCTGCCGGCCGTCCCCATTGCTTGGGGAAAGTGCACATGCGCCTGTGGTTCCGTTTGCTGGCTGTCATCCTTGTTGCGATGGGGACTGCCGTTTCCGCCCCACTGTCCATCCCCGCCGCCGCCGAGGAGGCCAAGCCGACGCAGGAAGACGCCAAGTCCATCACCCTGAAGGCGGCGGAGCTGATCGCCACCCAGGGCCTGGACGAAGCGGCCAAGGCCTTCAACGCCGACGGTCCGTTCAAGCATGGCGAGGTCTACGTCAACGTCATCGACTTCACCGGCGTCTGGAAGGTCTACCCGCCGCGCCCGGCCGGCGTTGGACAGAGCGTCATCAACGTCAAGGATCCGGATGGCCGCTTCATCGTCCAGGACGTGCTGGCCGTGGCCAAGGACAAGGGCGAGGGCTGGGTCGAGTATCGCTGGCTGAACCCCGCCAGCAACAGGATCGAACCGAAGATCACCTATGTGAAGCGCGTGCCCGGCCAGGAACTGGTCGCCTATGTCGGCGTCTACAAGTAAGGGCCGCCGCCAAGACCCGGTGAGTGTGCGGCGGTGCGGCGGTGCGGCGTAAGGGGGATGGAATGAAGGGCGGTGTCTTTGCGCGCTTGTCGGGCCTGTCCGTGGCGGGACGGGTGTTCGCGGCCCCCCTGATGGGGATCGTCCTGACGGTGGCGGCCCTGGTACTGGCCGACCGCCAGTCGGAACAGGCGCTGACGGCGGTGGACGGCATCCACCGCGAGGCGGCGGAGCGGCTGGGCCGGATCGACCGGCTGGTCGCCATCGCCTATGTCATCCACAGCGACGTCTCCCGGCATCTGGCCCTGTCCGGCTCCGGCATCGAAGAGGCGAAGCTCCAGGCCATGCGCGACGCCATCGCCGCCAACCTGGGCAAGGCGCGCACCGGCATCGCCGAACTGCGCGCCATGCCGCTGGCCGAGGCGGAGCGGGCGATGCTGGACGAGGTGTCGGCGCGGGTCGCCGCCTATGCCAAGGCGGTGGACGAGATGAACCAGATGGCGGCCATCGACCGCCTGATCGGCATCCCGATGATGGCCCACACCGACGACCAGTTCGCCGCCCTGACCGCCAAGGTGATGGAGACGCAGGACGCCATCGGCCGCTCCACCGCCGCCGCCACCCAGGCCACCCGCGAAGCCGCCGCCTCGGCCCGCCGCGATTTCGCGCTGGTGATGGGCGGACTGCTGCTGGCGATGATGGCCGGCGGCCTGCTGCTTGCCCGCTCCATCACCCGGCCGCTGCAGCGGCTGTCGAGCAACACGGCCGATCTGGCGGCCGGAAAGCTCGATACCGCGGTCGAAGGCGGCTGGATGCACAACGAGATCGGCGCCATGGCCCGCGCGCTGGAGGTGTTCCAGACCAACGCCCGCGAGGTGGAGCGGCTGACCGCCGACCAGCAGCGCCAGAAGGCGCAGGCCGAAGCGGAGAAGCGCCGCGCCATCCAGGATCTGGCCGACCTGTTCGAGGCCCGCGTGGCGGAGGTGGTGCAGATGGTCGGCTCCGGCGCCCATCAGGTGCGCAGCAACGCCGCCGGCATGCTGGAACGCGCCAACAGCGCCAACCGGCAGGCCGCCACCGTCGCCGCCGCCAGCGCCCAGGCCGGCACCAGCGTCCAGACCGCCGCCGCCGCGACGGAGGAGATGTCGGCCTCCATCGCCGAGATCGGCGATCAGGTCCGCCGCTCCTTCGAGATGGTGCGCGGTGCGGTGCGGGCGGTGGAGGAGACCAACGCCCATGTCGTCGGCCTGTCCGACGCCGCCCACCGCATCGGCGAGATCGTCGGCCTGATCAACTCCATCGCCGCCCAGACCAACCTGCTGGCGCTCAACGCCACCATCGAGGCGGCACGGGCCGGAGAGGCGGGCAAGGGCTTCGCCGTCGTCGCCAGCGAGGTCAAGAGCCTCGCCACCCAGACCGCCAAGGCCACCGAGGACATCGGCACCCAGATCGCCACCATGCAGGAGGTGACCGGGGCCGCCGTAGCCGCCATCAAGGGGGTGGGCGAGACGGTGGTCGGCATCGACGAGATCGTCGGCTCCATCGCCGGCGCCATGGAACAGCAGGCCGCCGCCACCCAGGAGATCACCCGCAACGTCCAGGAGGCCGCCGCCGGCACCTCCGAGGTTTCCCAAACCATCGCCACCGTCTCCACCAGCGCCGGGGAGACCGGGACCGCCGCCGGCGAGGTGCTGCGCGCCGCGGAGCTGCTGGACGGTCAGGCGGTGACGCTGAACCGCGAGGTGACGCAGTTCATCGGCCGGCTGCGGGCAGGCTGACAGCCGGCTGATAAGGGGGGGCATCGCCCCTTTGCGAGGTTCGTCCGCGAAGTTTAGTCGCATCGGACTTGAAACGATCCGCCTGCGCCCAAGCTGTTGTCCCGGAACCGCGGGGCGGCGGCCGATGACGGCCGCGCCAGTGCCGGGGTATGATGCAGGACCCAACAAGAAGGATCGAAGCATGAAGATCGACATCGGGATCTCGGACGCAGACCGCAAATCCATCGC
>NZ_BADK01000198.1 GCF_000333595.1 Azospirillum sp. B506 | reverse complement strand
CGGCGCCGCTGCCACCTCGCCCACACCCACGGGAGTGGCGGTGAATTGGGGGCGGTCCGCCATCGAGGAGCAGGATGCGACGGCTCCCTGCCGTCATGTGCAGCGCCTGCGCTCCGCCGGATTGCTGCGCGGAGTGATGTTCTCCGGAGCGACGGATCGCGACGGCGTTTACGGCATACCCTGGAGCGACGTGCATCCGCCGCTCAAGGATCTGGCGTCCGACTCGGTCATGGATCGCGACCAGGTGGTGGCGACGCTGAAGGCCGCCGGCAGCACCCTGCTTTATGAGGGTGTCAAGGTTGCGGCGCGGCCGCCGCAAACCGCCATGCCCCAAACCACCATGAAGGATCGCATCGCCTTGATCCGCGGCACGCTGGCAGCCCTCGATATCGATCCGGACTGATGAGACCGGAAGACCCGAGGAGACCGTCGTAAACCTGGGGGCCTTCACGCCGCGGGACGGAAGGGGCGGCCGGCGTATGGCTCGGCGGCGGCGTGATCCGCTGCGAACGTCCCGTTCATCACTGCGATGCGGACCTTCAGCATGCGGTGAGCGCCACGTGGCGACCAGCACATCTGCTGATTGGCGCCCATGCGCCGGTGCAGGAGTCGCTGGACCGTGCTTTCGATCGTCGCCGTGGAGATGGGATCGCCCCGGCCTCGGGCGGCAACATAGTCAATGATCAGGTTGGCCTGTCCGGGAACGTAGGTTTCCAGGCTGCGCGGCAGCTTAGCCACTTTCCGGGCCTGCCGGTCGTCGGCGGCTTCCAACAGGACGTCGAGGTCAGTCAGGGTGTCACCGATCAAGCCCAGCGCCCGCTCGGTCTGGCCATGCCAAAGCCGCCAGCGGACGCGGGATACGGCGTCGGCTATGGTCACCGTCCGCTCCGCGGCGTCCGGCTCTGCCGCTGCCCAGCCCCTGACCGCTTGCGCCACATGCTGAGGGCAGCGCGATAAGTGTCAGCTAAACAACGCTAAGGCAGAACGATCTAAGAACATGGTGGTCAGGCAGCCCGACGTTGGCGCTCAAGGTTGAGCGGGCGCCGCCCGACCGGTGTGGACGCCGCCCGTTCCCACAGGAAATCGCCCGACAGGCCGATGTGTTCCCAGCCGACCGGAGACGTGTGGGCAAGCAGTTCATCCGGCACCGCCTCTCCCTTCGCACGAAGGTGCGCGATGGCATCGGCCATGTAGGTGGAGTTCCAATAGACGATGGCGGCGATCAGCAGGTTCAGTCCCGAGGCCCGGTATTCCTGTGTCTCCGTGCCGCGATCGGCAATCCGGCCTTGCTTGAAGGTACAGATCGCCTGGGCCAGGGCGTGGCGCTGTTCTCCCTTGTTGAGACCGGCGTGGCAGCGCCGCCTCAGTTCCGGGCTCTCCAACCAGTCGAGCATGAACAGAGTGCGTTCGATCCGGCCAAGCTCCTGGAGAGCAAGGTCGAGTTGGTTCTGCCGCTCATAGGCCGCCAGCTTCTTCAGCATGGTGGACGGCGCGACCGAACCGCTCTTCAGGGATGCGACCAGGCGCACGACCTCATCCCAATGCTCGCGGATGACCTCCACCTTAATCCGCCGCCCGAGAAGCGGCAGCAAGGCCTTGTAGGATCCGGAAGGTTCGATGCTGGCCAGCTTCCGGTCTGGGAAGTCACGCAGCCGGGGACAGAAGCGGAAACCGAGCAGTGAGCAGAGAATGAAGACATGGTCGGACACGCCCCCGGTGTCCACGTAATGGGTGTCGATCTTCAAGCTGGTGCCGTGGTGGAGCAGCCCATCGAGCACATAAGGCGCCTCGTGGGTCGCGGCCGAAATGACCTGGACATGGTAGGGGCCATGCTGATCGGAGACATGAGTGTAGAAGCTGAAGCCGGGATCGACGCCATAGCGGGCGTTTACTTCGCCGGCGACGTTCCCCCGTTTTCCCGAGCGGAAGAATTGTCCGTCCGATGAGGACGTCGTTCCACTCCCCCACAGAGCGGCGATCGGTAAGCGGTGCTGCGCCTCGATGATCCGGGCCAGGGCTGCCCGGTAGGTTTCGGGACGGATGTAGGCATCGGCGGTCCACACCAGCTGGTCGCGGGTCACGCCTTGGCTGGCGTCCGCCATGCGTGCCAAGCCCAGATTGGTGCCGTCGGCGAGGATGGTGGCGAGCAGCGCATTCTCGTTGGCGCAGGGCTCGCCGGTGCGGAGGTTCGTGAACGCCGCCGCGAAGCCCGTCGCGCGGTTGACCTCATGCAGCAGTTCGGTGATGCGCACGCGCGGCAGCAAAGCGTCGAGGCGGCCGGCCAGGACAGTCGCCTCCACAGGCGTTGTCGCCCTCAGTGGCGTGATGTGCAGCCGATCGTCGCGGAGTTCGACCCCATTAAGTTGGCTGCGCCGGAGCCGCAGAGCGAAGCGCTTCAGCCGCTCATCGAGTTCCTGACCGCGTATTGCTATCCAGGCATCGGCCGTGTCAGGCAACCCCAACTCCGACAGGACCGGCGCGACGGCCATGGTCGGCAGCAGATAACTGTCGAAACGGCGATAGTGGAGGACCTTCGACCCAG
>NZ_BADK01000199.1 GCF_000333595.1 Azospirillum sp. B506 | reverse complement strand
GCCCGCCTCCGCTCTGATCTTCAGCAAGCTGTTCTTCCCGACGATCTCCCCGGCGGCCGGCATCATCGCCGCCTTCGGCGCCTATGCCATCGGTTTCCTCGCCCGCCCGCTCGGCGGCCTCTTCTTCTCGCATTACGGTGAGAAGTTCGGCCGCAAATGGGTGCTCGTCACCACCTTGTTCCTGATGGGCGGGGCGACCTTCGCCATCGGTTGTCTGCCGACCTACGAGACGGCAGGCGTCTGGGCGCCGCTGCTGCTGGTGCTCTGCCGCTTCCTCCAGGGCTTCGGGGCGGGCGCCGAGCAGTCGGGCGGCGCCACGCTGCTGACCGAAACGGCCCCGCTGGGCCAGCGCGGACGGCTGTCGTCGCTGATCATGGTGGGTGCGGCCTTCGGCACCGCGCTGGGCGCCATCGCCTGGATCGGCGTACAGCAGCTTCCCAATGAAGCGGTGATGAGCTGGGGCTGGCGGGCGATCTTCTGGAGCAGCATCCTCGTCACCATCGCCGCTTTCGTCATCCGGCTGAAGCTCGCCGAAAGCCCCGTCTTCACGGAGCTGAAGAAGAAGGTCGATGTCCGCAATCAAGCTCCGCTCCGCGTCGTCGCGAAGCATGGCAAGAAGAACGTCATCAAGGTCATCCTGATGAACTGGGGCGTATCGACCCAGTCCTACACCTATCAGGTCTTCATGATCTCCTACCTGATCAATGTGGTGGGGGTCGATACGCACTTCGTTCCGCCGGTCCAGCTTGCCGCCGCCATCGCCGCCTCCTTCGCCGCCTTCCTGACGGGCAGCCTGTCCGACCGTTTCGGACGCCGCCGGATGACGCTGGTGCTGACCGGGAGCCTCGTCGTCACGCCGTTCCTCGTCTTCCCCGGCCTCAACAGCGGCTCGCCGGTGCTGATCACCGCCATCATCGTGTTCGGCTACATGGTCGCCGCCCAGGGCGTGACCGGCGTGCACATGAGCTTCTTCCCGGAGATCTTCGGCAGCCGCTACCGCTATGCCGGCGTGACGCTGGGGCGGGAGTTCTCGTCGATCATCGGCGGCGGCATCGCCCCGCTGCTGTGCGCCTCGCTGCTGGCCTGGTACGGCAATTCCTGGGTTCCGGTCGCGATCTACATGGCCGTCACCATGCTGGTTTCGTTCCTGGCCACCTACTCGCTGCCCGAAACCCTCGACCGCGACTTGAACACGCCGACGGACGCCGAATGGGGCGAAGCGCGGCCTTCCAGGGGTCAAATCTGAACGGCGCATGATCCCGGGGGCGGAAGCCGGAAGCTTCCGCCCCCGCTGTCTCCTCCCGTATGGAAAGATGGGCAAGGCAATGACCACGAGCTTTCATCGCAAGGCGCTCCGCATCGTCGGCGCTTATGCCGCTCAGCCGGATGGCTTGGAGGAGCGCAGAGCCTTTCTTGAGGAGGTTCTGTCTCTGTCCGGGGTCGATGGCCTGGAAATCCAATGGGGAGCGCCCGGCTGGGAGCGGGACGCGCCGATCCTGGCCGACGTGCTCGGCAGCCGGGAAGGCCGGGGAGGTCATGTGCTGACCCTGATCGGCGCTGCGGCGACGGCCGCGGCCAGGGAACCGGCGGTCGGCCTGGCGTCTCCCGATCCCGGCGGGCGTGACCGTGCCGTCGAGCTTGTCGCCGCCGCCCGCGAAGGGGTGCTCGATTTCATCGCGCGCGGACAGCGCATCGTTGCCGTCGAACTCCACGCATTTCCGACCTTGCCGCAGGCCGATGCCGAACGGGGTGGTCGTGCCCTGGAGAGGTCGCTATGCGAGATTCTGTCCTGGGACTGGGGCGGTGCGACCGTCGTCCTTGAGCATGCGATGCCCGCC
>NZ_BADK01000200.1 GCF_000333595.1 Azospirillum sp. B506 | reverse complement strand
CGGCCGAGCAGGCTGCCGGCCTGCGCCACCGCATGGAGGGCGACGCGAAGGGGCTCGGCGAGACCCAGATTGGTGTGCTTCGTGTCGGCCGGCACCGGGAAGCACTGGAAGTCGCGCACCACCAGCGTTTCGCGGAAGGCGCCCTGGACATGGGGGAAGCGCGAGGCGCTGCCGAGAAAGATCATATTGGCGCAGAGATTTTCCCGGCCGCCCAGGCACTGCGGGCAGGTCTGGCACGGCTTGCCGGGATTGACGGCGACGCGGTCGCCGATCCTGGTCCGGGTGACGTCGGGACCGACCTCGACGACATCGCCGCTGATCTCGTGGCCCAGGACCATCGGTTCCCGGACGTTGAAATCGCCGACGCGGCCTTCGAAGAAGTAATGGAGATCCGAGCCGCAGATGCCGCCGGCGGCGATCCTGACGCGGACCTCTCCCGGCTTCAGCGCCGGTTCGTCGAGCGTTTCAAGGCGAAGGTCCTTTTGTCCATGCAGAACACAGCCGCGCATCTGGTCTCTCCTGAAAGGTAACGGCGCGCCGTCGCGCCTCGTGTCCGTGTGGGATGCCGCGCGATTGCCCGACCCGCGGGCGTCCCGTGCATCGCCGGGCCGCCCGGTAGCGGCAGTGGCGTTTATCCGCCAAAATGGACCAATACTTAAATTGGTCTGTTGGTACGATGAATATGCCGGCTGCACGGACTTGTCAACACGGCGTGTTCGGCCTCGCGGCCGATGTCGGCGGCACGGGGCGGCGACGATTGCCGGCGTGCCGGGGGCATTGGGAAGAATATGACGTGTTGTCAGTGAGATGGACGTGAACGTCCAAGCGGTCGGCCCCGTTGGGCCGGGGTGCTCGACCCATGAAGGACCGGGAAGTCAAGGCTCTGCCCTGCGACCGTCAGTCGCACGTCGACAAAACATTTTGTGCATCCAGCGTTATGCGGTTGACAGGCCCTTGCCCGGTGCACTATCCACTGGAGTAGAAGACCAATGTACCAATTGCCCAATTCCTGGGATCCGATCCGGCAGGTGCCTTCGGGACTTGGGGCGGCATGGGTGCCTTGCGCCGCTGCCCACGATAAGAAGCATCCGGAGCGTGAGCGAACCGGAACAGGGCATCGGATCCGGTCGGGCAATCAATCCATTCCGCTGGCCGCAACGCTCCATCGCTTGCGGAATCCGGCGGGAACATTATCGAGGGGGAACCATGAGTGCTATGCCCAAGGGGAAATCGCAGGCCGGCGGGGGCGCCGCGCCGCCCGTGCCCCCCCTCCGCGTGGTCATTGCCGACGCCAACTTCCTGCCCCACCGCGCCTTGATGGAGGCGCAGCTTCCCGCGGGCACCGTCGTATCCTGGCATCCTGCATTCGACGAGGCGGGGGTTGCGGCCGACCTGCCGGGCGCCGACGTCTTCGTTGGTCCGCGCTTCACCGCCGCGATGGGGGCCGCCGCCGACAGCCTGCGGCTGGTCCATGTCGGCGGCGCCGGCTATGACGGCATCGACGGCAAGGCGCTGCCCGAAGGCGTGCTGTGCGCCAACACCTTCTGCCACGAATCCTCGATCGCCGAATATGTGGCGGCCACCAGCGTCGTCATGCGCCGCCAGCTTTTGCTGCAGGACCGCGAACTGCGCCGGGGGCACTGGGATTCCTCCGTCTACGAATCGCAGCGCTCTCAATTGGGTTCGCTGGCCGGGGCGACCGTCGGCATCGTTGGGTACGGCCACATCGGATCGCATGTCTGGCGGCTGATGCGGGCGTTCGGCGCCTCCGGCGTCGCCGTCACCTCGCGGCCGGCCAGGGCCGAAGGGGAGGGGTTGGACTGGGTCGCCGGCACCGACGGTCTCGACCGCCTGCTCGCCGAGAGCGATGTCGTCGTGCTGTGCCTGCCGCTGTTGCCGGAGACGCGCCACCTCATCGGCAAAGCGCAGCTTGCGGCGATGAAGCCCGATGCCTTGCTGGTCAATGTCAGCCGCGGCCCGCTGGTCGAGCCTGAGGCGCTTTACGACGCGCTGAAGGAACGCGGCATCGGCGGTGCCGTCATCGACGTGTGGTACCAGTACCCGAACGGCGGCGCCCATGCCCAGCCGGCGGCGCTGCCCTTCGACACGCTCGACAACATTCTGATGACGCCGCACATCTCCGGCGTCACCACCCAGACCTTTCAGGGCCGCGTGCGCGACGTTGCCGCGAACATCGCCCGGCTGACGGCGGGAGAGCCGCTGCGCAATCTGGTCAGCCCCCGCTGAACGCGGGCTGACACCGTCGCGGGCTTGCCCGGCGGCAAGCCCCGGAGGCGCCAAACGCCGGGGCCATACCGGC
>NZ_BADK01000201.1 GCF_000333595.1 Azospirillum sp. B506 | reverse complement strand
AGCAGGCCCGCCAGCGTGAGACCCAGGCCATCCTGCCCCTCGCGGGCAAGATTCTGAACGTCGCCAGCGCGTCGGTCGACAAGATGAAGGCCAACCAGGAGCTGAACGACCTGACCCAGGCGTTGGGTTGCGGCATTGGCAAGGACTTCTCGACCGACAAGCTGCGCTACGAGCGGGTCATCATCATGACCGACGCCGACGTCGACGGCGCCCACATCGCCTCGTTGTTGATGACCTTCTTCTACCGCGAGATGCCGGGCCTGATCCAGGAAGGCCACCTGTACCTCGCCCTGCCGCCGCTCTATCGCCTCAGCCATGGCAACAAGCAGGTCTATGCCCGCGACGATGCCCACAAGGACGAGCTGCTGTCGAAGATGTTCAAGGGCAAGAAGCCCGACATCAGCCGATTCAAAGGTTTGGGCGAGATGATGCCGGCGCAGCTGCGCGACACGACGATGGATCCGTCCAAGCGCTCGCTGCTGCGCGTCGTCGTGCCCAACGCCGCCGATCCGGAGGAAAAGCCGGAATGCGAGCGCACACGCTCGTTGGTGGAAGACCTGATGGGCAAGCGGCCGGAACTGCGTTTCAAGTTCATTCAGGACAATGCCAAGTTCGTGAAGGCTGACGACATCGACGTGTAGCGGGGGCGCTTCAGGTCGCCACGTCCGGTCCTCACCACCGGATGCTTTTCGTTGGGGCCGCCCCCTTGGCAACCTCCGCACATGGTGCTGGGGCTGGGGCTGGGCGATGATCGGGCGAACCGGGGTCGAAATCGATCCCGGGTGGTGTAAATCACGCCTTATTCCCGGCTATGGCGAATGAGGTCCTTGGTCTATCATGCGCGGAGCGGTCAATCCCAAGACCTTCTCCCGGATCAAGACCCATTCCCGCAGGAGGCGCATGCAGTCCTCGATCCTTACCGGAATACCGATTCCGGTCGATTCGATCCCGCCCGATATTCTGGCAGAGGTTCTTTCGCCGCTGACCCCCTTTGTCACCGACCTGTTCGTTCCACGCTACCGGCCCTGCGAGGTCGGACGCTGGCGGCTTCAGGTGGCGTCGATTCTGCTGTGCGCCGGCTATTGGAGTCCGGCTCGAATGACGCTCAACAGCGCGGGCCTGATCCGGCGGGAGGCGGACGGTTCTTTGCGTTGCTGGATGTCGATGACGCCGATGGAAATCGAAAGCCAGGAGATCGGCGTGCGTGCGGTACCGG
>NZ_BADK01000202.1 GCF_000333595.1 Azospirillum sp. B506 | reverse complement strand
ATGCAGGGTCTCGGCGGCCGGCGTGGTGGCGTCCGACCGACAGCAGGGATGGGTCGCAGCTCCAGCGGATTTGACCACCGCGATAGAGATAGGCCTTGGAGCGTGCCAGCCGGTAGAGCCGGTGCGGCTCGAAATGAGCGGTCTCGCCGAAGATTTCCGGGTCGGCATGGAAGCGGATGGTGGTGCCGCGCCGGTTGACGTTGCCGCGATGGGCCAGCGGCCCCTGCGGCAGGCCGCGGCTGTACTCCTGAACATAGAGCTGCTTTTCGCGGGCAATCTCCACGGTCAGCCGGTCCGACAGGGCATTCACCACCGACAGGCCGACGCCATGCAGGCCACCAGAGGTCTGGTAGACCTTGTTGGAGAATTTGCCGCCGGAGTGCAGCGTGGTCATGATGACCTCCAGCGCCGACTTGCCCGGATATTTCGGGTGGTCGTCGATGGGGATGCCGCGCCCGTTGTCGCGCACCATGACCGTATAGTCGGCGGTCAGCTCCAAATCGATTCGGCTGGCATGGCCTGCCACCGCCTCGTCCATCGCGTTGTCCAGCACCTCGGCGACCAGATGGTGCAATGCACGATCGTCGGTGCCGCCGATATACATGCCCGGCCGGCGCCGGACAGGCTCCAGCCCCTCCAGAACCTCGATGTCCTGGGCGGAATAGCTGTCGGCCTTGGGGGCCGTGTTCTCGAAAAGATCGCTCATGATCGGATGATAGGAATTTCGTCAGGGGTGCGCAAGCGCATCCTGTGCCGCTTATACTGCGTTGCCACAAGCTTTTGTGGACGAATTTTTCATGACGCCGGGGGAAGCATGAGCGCAGTGGACGGATACGACTTCGACAACGGCCCGGCGCTCCGGGCCATCGCGATGCCGGCGGACACCAACCCGAACGGCGACATCTTCGGCGGCTGGCTGCTGGCGCAGATGGATCTGGCCGGCGGCACGGTGGCGGTGCGGCGCAGCCATGGCCGCGTCGCCACCGTCGGCATCGAGGCGATGACCTTCCACAAGCCGGTCTTCGTCGGCGACGAGGTCAGCTGCTTCGCCCGGATCGAGAAGGTCGGCCGCACCTCGCTGCGTGTCCGCATCGAGACCTGGGTGCGCCGCGAGCGTTCCGGCTCCGACCCGATCAAGGTGACGGAGGGCGTCTTCACCTATGTCGCCATCGGCGAGGACCGCAAGCCGCGCGAAGTGCCGCCGGAGTAAGGCCGGCCATAGCTCCGTGCATT
>NZ_BADK01000203.1 GCF_000333595.1 Azospirillum sp. B506 | reverse complement strand
GGTTTCGTGGGTGGTGCTGGCCAGCATGTTGCCCGGCCAGTTGCGGGCACGTTCTTGATTGGCGCGTTGGAAGGCGGCGATGCTGACACCGAAATGGTCGGGATGGCCGCCGACCTCGTTCAACGCCACCAGACGGTTGTAGCGGTAGAAGGCGGTGTCCTCCAGGCCCTTCGCCATCACCGGCCCGCTGTACTGCTGAAAGCGCATGGCGAAGCGGGTGACCTGCCGGCGGCTGTAGCCGCTCTTGGGTGCGGCCACCAAATCGGTGGTCAGCAACCGCTGCAGGAAATCATAGACCGAGCCGTCCGGCCCCTGTTCCGCCCGCCGCGCCTGGGAGATCGCCCAGTCGATGTCGCGGCGGTCGAGGTCGCTCGGCACGCCGCCGTCGACATAGGTGCGGTAAACGGGGAAGCGGGCGATGGTCTCCTTCAGCGCCTGATGCAGGATGTTGGCGGTGAAGTCGGCGGTTGCCGGGTTGGAGCGGGCGATGCGCGCCGCCTTGCGCGACAGCACATTCAGCTCGCTCGCCATCTCGCTTTCCATGATGCGGATCTTGCACTGCCGCACCACCTCCTCGAAATCGTCGCGCCGTCCGATGAAGGCAGCGTAGAGGCGGGTGAAGGCCTCCTCCGCCTTGGGATCGACGAACAGGCCGCCCATCAGGTTGGCATATTCGTAGCCGGTGGTTCCGTCGATCGGCCAGTCCTCGCGCAGCCGCTCATGCCGGGCCAGAATCTTCTCCACCACCAGATAGAATGGCTTGGAAGACGCCGCGACCAGCCGCTCGCAATAGCCCTTGGGGTCGATCAACCCGTCGATATGGTCGATGCGGATGCCGTCGAGCGTGCCGTCCGCCACCATCCCCAGCACCATGCGGTGGGCAACGTCGAACAGCTCCGGCTCGTCCATCCGCAGGCCGGCCAACTCGTTGATGTTGAAGAAGCGGCGATAGTTGATGTCGTCGGCCGCCACCTTGAAATAGGCGACGCGCCAGTTCTGGCAGCCGATCAGCGCATGCAGGTGGCTCCAGCTGTCGATCTCCCCCTGGTAGCCGCGGAAGACGGACAGCCGCTGGTTGATCGCATCGGCCACATCAGGCCGTGCCGCCACCAGCGTCGCCAACTCGGCTTCTGAACGCCGGACCGCGCGATCTGATGGGGCCGGGCGTAGGCCAGATGGGCGA
>NZ_BADK01000204.1 GCF_000333595.1 Azospirillum sp. B506 | reverse complement strand
AGAATGGAGGGAGAATCTTCACGGCGCGCATGGTGCTTTCCTGCAGCGGGAGGAGGGGGAACCGGTTCGATCCGCCGAACTTCCTATCACGGGGCCGCCAGACAAGTCATGACATGATGTGAATGCCGGCTCTGCGGCTTCCCACCATGTCCCCCATCGGCTCGCCCATCGGCTCCCGGCGTGAGCAGGGCCATTTGTGCTTTACCGCAATTGCGAAGCGCTGTATCCGTATGGATATAGTCATGCTGGTGATAACGACATAGGGTGGCGATGATGGCAAAGCGTGCGAACATGGGGCGCCGTGGATTCACTTCGGCGGTTTCCGCACTCGTTCTGGGCGTCGGCATTGCCCTTTGCGCGCCGGCGGCGATGGCGCAGGACGTGCTGGTGCTGGCGGCGGCCTCCACCAAGAACGCGGTGGACAAGCTGGCGGCGCAGTTCAAGGCGAAGACCGGCGCCAGCGTGACGTCTTCCTTCGCCGCCTCGTCGGCGCTTGCCAAGCAGATCGAGAACGGTGCGCCTGCCGACATCTTCATCTCGGCCGATCTGGACTGGATGGACTATCTGCAGCAGCGCAACCTCATCAGGACCGACAGCCGTGTGAGCCTGCTGGGCAACGAGCTGGTGGTGGTGGTGCCGAAGGGGTCGAAGCTCAAGCCCGACCTGGCCAAGGGGGGCAAGCTGGCGGATCAGTTGGGCGATGGGCGGCTTGCCACCGGTGATCCTTCGAACGTTCCGGTCGGGAAGTACGCCAAGGCGGCGCTGGAAAAGCTGGAGCAATGGACGGCGGTTGAGCCGAAGCTGGCGCGGGCCGACAGCGTCCGCGCAGCCCTGGTGCTGGTCAGCCGAGGCGAAGTGCCGTTGGGCATCGTTTACCGCACCGATGCCGCCATCGATCCGGGAGTGGAGGTCGCGGCGACCTTCCCGCCCGACAGCTATCCGCCGGTGATCTATCCGGCCGCACTTGTGGCTGCCTCGAAGAGCACGGCCGCCGCAACCTTTCTCGACTATATGAAGTCGCCGGACGGTATGGCGGTCTGGAAGGAATTCGGCTTCGTTCCAGCCCCCAAGGCACCGTAAGCGCCGCAGTATGGATATCCTGACGCCGATGGAGACCACCGCGTTGCTGTTGAGCCTGCGTGTCGCGGGCATCGCCATCGCGTTGGGGTTGCCGGTTGCCGTGCTCGCCGCCTGGGTGCTGGGCCGCTATTCCTTTCC
>NZ_BADK01000205.1 GCF_000333595.1 Azospirillum sp. B506 | reverse complement strand
AGCAGCATTTCAAGGCACAGCGCGGTCATCACGGCATGGGCAGCAACCGCAACGGCGCGCGCGGCGAGGATGTCGTCCTCCGGGTGCCGGTCGGAACCCAGATCCTCGACGAGAACCAGGAAACCGTGCTGTGCGACCTGACCGAGGCCGGACAGCGCCGGGTCTTCCTGCGCGGCGGCGACGGCGGACACGGCAACGCCCATTTCAAGACGCCGACCAACCGCGCCCCCCGCAAATTCCACCCCGGCTGGCCGGGACAGGAACAGTGGGTGTGGCTGCGGCTGAAGCTGATCGCCGACGCCGGCCTGCTGGGCCTGCCCAACGCCGGCAAATCGACCTTCCTGGCCGCCACCACCGCGGCCAAGCCGAAGATCGCCGACTATCCCTTCACCACGCTGGCCCCCAACCTGGGCGTCGTCCGCGCCGGTGACGAAGAGTTCGTCATCGCCGACATCCCCGGCCTGATCGAGGGCGCGCATGAGGGCCATGGGCTGGGCGACCGCTTCCTTGGCCATGTCGAGCGCTCGCGCATCCTGCTGCACCTGATCGACGGCACGGCGGACGATGTCGTCGCCTCCTACCGCACGATCCGCAACGAGCTGGAAGCCTATGGCGGCAACCTCGCCGACAAGCTGGAGGTGATCGGGCTGAACAAGGCCGACGCCCTGCTCGATGAAGAGATCGAGGAGAAGAGGGCGGCGTTGGAGGAGGCATCGGGTGCCGAGGTCATGGTGCTCTCCGGTGCAACCGGCCAGGGCGTGAAGCAGGTGCTGTACCGGCTGCTGACCGTCATCAAGGACTCGAAGGCGGAGGAGCCGGAGGTCATCCAGTCCCCCGCTACGCGGTGCATCGGCCTTTCACGGGTCGGCCATATGCTGCCCGAGACGGTCGACATGCAGTGCGACGATGAAACCGGGGAATGGGTCGGTGGAGAAGATGGAGATTTCGAGGAGGAAGACATCGAAGCAGTTGAATGGGAAGTAGGCGAACTCGAAGAGGGTGAGGAGCACGAGGACGGTGACTTGGAAGAGGTTTTTGACGAGGCCCTTGATGTCGACGAGCGGGACGGTGAAGAGGTCGGCTCGGACGACGATACGGACGGAACTCTCTGTCATGGCGCTTGACGCCCCTACCATTATCGAGATCCCGTCGGCTGGTCTCGAAGATCGGCTCGGCCATTCTGGTGGTCGGGGAAACCAGGCATATCTGCCGGGACTGGCTCGACGCGCTGGCCGATGATGTTGCCGCGTGCCGCAAGCGAGGGCAGGAGGTGGTGATCGTCACATCGGGCGCTGTAGCGGGTGGGTGCGAGCATATCAGTCTGGTCGGCCGGGCAGACTGAAGCTGGAGGAGAAGCAGGCGTCCGCCAGCCACCGGCCAGATCCGGCCTCAGCCCATGCCTATCAGGAAACGTTGGCTCGGCATGATGTCACGGTTGTCCAGGTGTTGGTGACGATGGAGGACACGGAAGAGCGGTGGCGCCACTTGAACGCCAGCAATACTATGTGACAGGTTGCTGAAGCTGGGCGCTGTTCCTCTCATCAATGAGAA
>NZ_BADK01000206.1 GCF_000333595.1 Azospirillum sp. B506 | reverse complement strand
CTGGCGGTGGGGCGATGGGGCAATGGAAATCACCTTAACCGCGGCCGATTGTACTGGGTAGCCGGCACAAAGCCGACATATCGTATGCTGTTTGCAAACAATCGTCAGGCGCCGGATGAGCGACCCCAGACACCTGAACCGCATCGCCTATTTCGCCGCAGTGGTCGAAACCGGCTCCTTCACCGCGGCGGCGGACCGGCTGGGCATCACCAAGGCGGTGGTCAGCCAGCAGGTGGCGAGGCTGGAGGAGGAGGTCGGGGCCAGTCTGCTGGTCCGCACCACCCGCAAGGTGCGGCCGACCGAGGCGGGCATGGCCTTCCACCGCCGCTGCGTCGTGATCCTGCGCGAAGCCGAGGAGGCCTTCGGCGAGCTGGCGGAAAGCGCCGCCGCGCCATCCGGACTGCTGCGGCTGACCGCCCCCTTCGATTACGGGGTGGCGGTCGTCGTTCCGGCCATCGCCGCCTTCACCGCCGCCCATCCCGCCTGCAAGGCCGACATGGTGCTGTCCGACCAATCGCTCGACCTCGTCGGCGGAACCCTGGACCTCGCCATCCGCGTCGGCTGGCTGGCCGACACCAGCCTTCAGGCCCGCCAGTTCGGCAGCTTCCGCCAGCTTCTGGTCGGCACGCCGGACCTCGCCGGGCGCATCGGCGACGGGGGAAGGCCGGAGGACATCGCCGCACTTCCCTTCGTCGCCAACACGGCCTTGCGCAATCCGCTGCTGTGGCAGTTCACCGGCCCGACCGGCGAGGCGCGCATGATCGCGGCGCGGACCGCCATCGCCTTCGACGCCACCTTCGCCGTGCGGGAGGCGGTGCGGCTGGGAGCGGGGCTGTCCGTCCTGCCGGATTACTGCGTGGCGGACGATCTGGCGTCCGGCCGCCTCGTCCACATCCTGCCGGGCTGGACCCTGCCGTCGGGCGGCATCCACGCCGTCTTTCCCGCCGCCCGCTTCCGCCCGACCAAGGTCCGGGCCTTCCTGGATTTTCTGACGGAGCGCGAGCGCCGGCGCGACCGGGCGTGAGCGGTTGCGGTTGAAGGCGGTGCGGCGAAATTTCGCTGGATCGTTTGCGCGGCCAGCAATCTAATATGTCCGAAAAACCGATAAGTCTCCCCGGGAAGGAAACGATGGCGGACGCGCTCGACTTCGGCAGCTTCGACTACATCATCGCTGGTGGCGGCACCGCCGGCTGTGTGCTGGCAAACCGGCTGTC
>NZ_BADK01000207.1 GCF_000333595.1 Azospirillum sp. B506 | reverse complement strand
CGCAAGAAGCCGATGCAGGACGAATCCGGGGATGCGGGGCAGGCGGCTGGCGGCCAGGCGGCTGGTGGGCCGGGCCACGGCATGCCCCATCCGGCGGAGTGACGGGCCTGCACCATGGCAAGCGTGCTGATCATCGATGACGACGATGTCGTCCGGACGGTGCTGCTGCGCACTCTGTCGATGGCCGGCCATCGGGTGGTCGGTGCCCGCGACGGGCTTGAGGGAATGGAGCGGATCCGCGGTTGTCCCGCCGACAGCCCGCTCGACCTCGTCATCACCGACATCTACATGCCGAACCAGGAGGGGCTGGCGACGATCATGGAGCTGCGGCGCGATGCACCGTCGTTGAAGATCATCGCGATTTCCGGCGGCGGCGCCCGCGCCTCGCTGGATGTGTTGCGGGTGGCGGAGGCGCTGGGCGCGCACCGCACCCTGCGCAAGCCCTTCACCCCGAGCGAGGTGATCGAGGCCGTGTGCATGGTTCTGGAGGGGTAAGGGGGCGTCGGTCCCCTTGCAAAGGCCCTTGTCCCCGAAATCGCGAAGCGCCGCTCTCCGGTGGAGAGCGGCGCTTCAATGAAGAGGTTCCAGCCGATTTGCCCAACCGCTGGCCTTGCGGGACGCTTACCGAAGCGCATCTTCGGCGCTCAATCGGAACCGTCCCCGACGCCAGGGGCAGGGAGCCCGCAGTCAGGCTGCGAGTCGTTCTTCCTGTACCCGACGGCTCCGGCGGAGGCGCTCGAAAAGCTGCTGGACACTGTCGGGGCTGATCCCATCGCGCGCCATCACGGCGATCACGATCGGATCTTCGAGCAGTTCGGAAAGGGTCGGCGTCGTGTTGCGGTCCATGCGTCCCTCCCTTTGTGTCCGGCCTCCGGGTGCCGTTGCCGTCCCGGAAGGGGGATCGGCGGACGGTCGAAGCCGGCAATGGCGATTGGCCTAATCCCTGCTGCGCGCTCGTCTCGGCTTTCAGTGTCCGGAACGCCTCTGGGGATATACCCCCTTCGGTCCGGATTGTGGGTCTGAAATACAATATGGCGACCATAACTCAGACGAGGTGGTATTGTCACTCGTCCTTTTGTCAACGGCCGCTATATCTTAATATATTGCAGTATTAGGGGCCTCTGTCGCGGGAAGGGCCTTTCAAGCCTGTCCCGGCCGTGCGCGCGTCAGGCTGGAGCCGACCGCAGGCTCTGCCGAGTCGGCTGCAGGAAT